>CAYZOZ010000005.1:0-33240 GCA_964480295.1 uncultured Phascolarctobacterium sp. | reverse complement strand
GCGTCCTCCACGCCTGCCAGCTTGCCGAGCTCGGCCTCTACCACTACGCCGCGCTCATGCGCGTATTCGACTACGCGACGCGTCATTTCGATATTTTCCTCGAAGGGATGCTTGCTGCCGTCGATCATAACGGAGGTGAAGCCGCCGTCCACACAGGCCTTACAGATTTCGAAGTCCTCGCCGTGATCAAGATGCAGGCAGATCGGCAGACCGGTGTCCTCAATCGCCGCCTCGACCAGCTTCATCAGATAGATGTGGTTGGCGTATTTGCGCGCGCCAGCGGATACCTGCAAAATCAGGGGGGATTGCTCCTGCTTAGCGGCAGCGACGATACCCTGAATGATTTCCATGTTATTAACGTTGAAGGCACCAACGGCGTAGTGACCTTCATAGGCTTTTTTGAACATTTCGGTAGATGTTACTAAAGGCATTAAGATTCCTCCTTGTCAGTCAGCCAAAGCTGAGCTTTCGATTGGTATACACTAATTATAGCACACTATTTATCTATTAGTATAGAAGTTTTTCTAAGTCGTTGGGCAAAATTCGCGTTATCTCCAGCGGCAGCTCGCTGACCGGATGCTTGAACGCTAAGCGGTAGGCGTGCAGCGCGTGGCGCGACTGCGGACCCGGCGTGCCGTAAAGATTGTCGTTCACTAGGGGGTGACCGATGTGCGCTAAATGCACGCGTATTTGGTGCGTGCGCCCCGTGAATAGGCGTAGGCGCAGGAGCGTATTGCCGCCGTGCTCGGCGAGCGCCGTATATTCCGTGCGCGCGCTCTTGCCTCGCTCGTAGTCGACGCAGCGCTCGATGATGCTGCCCTCCTTGCGCGCAATCGGCGCGTCGATGATGCCATGCGGCGCGTCGAAGCGACCTTGCGCGATAGCCAAATATTCCTTGACGACCTCCTGCTTGCTGAGCCAAAACTGCACTATCGGTTCTTTGGCGAAGATTACTAGCCCCGAGGTATTGCGGTCCAAGCGGCTGACGGGGTGAATGCCGACGCTAAGCTCCCGCGCACGGTAATAGGCGCTGACGCTGTCGTAAAGCGTGCCGCCGGCTTCGCTGACCGTGGGATGCACGAGCATTCCAGCAGGCTTATCGAGTACGAGCAGGAAATCGTCCTCGTAGGCGATCATCGATGGCGTGAGCATTTGGGTGGGTGCTTGCGTTTGCATCAGCTGAGCGGCTTAGCGGGTTCGTCAACGATCTCGATATTGTCCAGCTGCTCCTTGAGCTGGGAACGGATATTGCCCAGATAGAGCTTATATAGTTCCTTTTGCTCTGCCAGCTCCGCGGCATTTAGACCGACGCTTTTCTTTTTATGTGCCAGCTCGTTGATGCGAGCGATCATTTGCTTGATTTCCATATGAGGACCTCCTTTTACTTCTTAATTATTATAGCAAAGTGAGGCATATCGGGCAAGAAGCAGGCGTTTCTTTATTGACGGCTTATGGTATTTATGCTATTATGATTAAGGTGCTAATAAGAACTTGTACTACACTGTAAAATTCATCAATTACGCTTATGTTAAGCGTGCGACGATGCTTTTTACGGTTGGCGATATGATATCAAAACGAGGTGAAAGGAATGCTATTTACGAAAGGTATGTGGGGCATGGAAAGAAAGCTGCTAATGGCTGTCTGCTGCGTCGCCGTGCTGGCGACTGCTGGCTGCGGCAGCGAGAGTGGTGCGAAGCAAAGCGCGGAGGGCAAGGCGTATTTAACGGTGCAGGACGCTGCCAAGCGACAGGTAGTGCTGCCGAAAAAGCCGGAGCGCGTGGTGAGCCTCAGTCCGTCCTATTTGGGTATGATCGATGCCGTGGGCGGCAAAATCGTCGGACGCGCGACCTCTAAGGTCGGCAATATTCCTGAGTCGATGAAGGACGTGCCGGAAATCGGTCTGGTGTTTAACATCAATATGGAGAGCCTAGTCGCTCTGAAGCCCGATTTGGTGCTGGCAGGACGCAATCAGCATGAGAAGTTCGTGTCGCTTTTGGAGTCGAATAAGATTAACGTGTTGGAATTCGATGCCAAAACCTATGACGAGGTGAAGCAGACTGTGAAGATCTTAGGCGATGTTTACGGCAATCCCGACAAGGCGCAGGCAGAGAATGATTTGCTTGATGGGCAGATCGCCGCGGTTACCGCCAAGCTGAAGAATCAGCCGAAGCGGCGCGTGGTCATCATGCATGCCACTTCTAGCAGCGTGACGGTGGAGGGCGCTCGCAGCATTGCGGGCTGCGTAAGTGATATTTTAGGGCTGGAGAACGTGGCGGCGGCAGCACTCAAGGGCAAGTCTGATAAAACGCCATATAGTATGGAAAGCCTCGTCGAGCAGAACCCCGATTTGATTCTTATCACCTCCATGGGCAAGCCCGAGGAGATCGAGAACCGTCTGCGCAAGGATTTCAAGAGCAATCCTGCTTGGAGTAGCTTGCAGGCGGTGCGGCAGGGCAAGGTATTCGTGCTGCCAGAGCAGCTATTTTTATTGAATCCCGGTCTGCGCTATCCAGAAGCCGTGGAATATATGGCTCGTCAGGTTTATCCGGAGGCATTCACAAATGGGAAATAGTCTAAATGCCCCGTCAAAGGGGGAGAGCGGCGCGAAGCGCACGCTGTGGCGCGTTGTCGTATTGCTTTTCTTTCTGCTTTTGGCGCTCGTGGGCAGCTTTTTGAGCCTAACGAAGGGCTCCAGCGTGATCTCTCTGTCGCAGATCGTTGAGCTGCTTATGCATCCCGGCAATGATCCGCAAAGTCAAATTATTTGGAATATCCGTATGCCGCGCACGATCGTGGGCGCGCTCGTGGGCATCAATCTTTCGCTGTCGGGCGCGATTCTTCAAGCGATCATGCGTAATCCTTTGGCTGATCCGCATATCATCGGTATCTCCAGCGGCGCGGGCTTGGCGGGCGTAGTGATCATGATCCTGTTTCCGGCGATGGAATATCTCATCACTCCGGTTGCCTTCGTGGGCGCGATGCTGGCGGCGGTGTGCATTTACGTTTTGGCATGGAAGAACGGCATTAAGCCCGTGCGTATTATTTTGGCGGGCGTGGCTGTTTCCGCCTTTCTCAGCGCGGGCATCAGCGGCTTGATGATTTTCTATAGCGACAGGGTGCATGGCGCGCTGATGTGGATGGTGGGCGGCTTGGCGGCACGTAGCTGGCCACATGTGCAGATCATCCTGCCCTATGCCTGTATCGGCTTGGTGCTGGCGTTGGCGAGCGCTGCCTACTTGAATATTTTGCAGCTGGGTGACGAGATGGCGCGCGGCTTGGGCATCAACGTCGAGGTGACGCGCATCATCATGACGGCGATCGCGGCGCTTTTGGCTGCCAGCGCGGTTAGCGTGGTCGGGCTTTTGGGCTTCGTGGGCTTGGTTGTACCGCATGCCGCTCGTCTGTTGATTGGCAGTGATTATCGCTATCTTTTGCCGGCGGCGGCGCTTTTGGGTATCGCCGTGGTAACGCTTAGTGATACCTTCGCTCGCGTGGTTTTCGCGCCGATCGAGCTGCCCGTGGGCATCATTATGGCGTTTCTGGGCGCGCCCTTCTTCTTGTTTCTGTTAAGGAGGGAGATCTGATGACGGAATTTTTGGCCGCGCATCATATTGATGTCGGAATCAATAAAAAGACGATCGTGCATGATCTCTCATTGGCGGTGCCTGAAGGGAAGATTACGGCGATCATTGGACCGAACGGCTGCGGTAAGAGTACGACGCTGAAGGCGCTATCGCGCATTTGGCCGCTGGAGCGCGGCTCGATCAGCTTTCAGGGACGCGATATACACAGCCTAAGCCAGCGCGAGTTCGCGCAGTGCTTGGCGATACTTACGCAATCGCCGCAGGCACCCACCGATTTGACGGTGCAGGATTTGGTGGAGATGGGACGCTTTCCGCATCGCGGCTTTTTAGGTCGCGCTAGTAGGGACGACGCGCGGCACGTGGAATGGGCGTTGGCGCAGACGGGCATGAGCGGGATGCGCGATCGACTGCTGCATACGCTCAGCGGCGGCGAGCGTCAGCGAGCCTGGATCGCCATGGCTTTGGCGCAAAGACCGCAGGTGCTGCTTTTGGACGAGCCGACGACTTACCTAGACATTTGTCACCAGCTGGAGGTAATGCAGCTTTTGGTGAAGCTCAATCGAGAGCTGGGGCTGACCGTGGTGATGGTTATTCATGAGCTGAATCACGCGCTGCAATATGCTGATTACGTGGCGGTGATCAAGGCGGGACGCTTGGTGCGCGAGGGCGCGCCAAAGGAGATCGTCACGGCGGAGCTGCTGCGCGAGGTGTTTGGCGTGCGTGCGGACGAGTTCGCCTGCACGAACGGGCTACGTGCCTTGGTGCCGATCGATTTATGCAAATAGAATATCGAGAAACGACCTTCGAGCCTCAGCCGCGTGCTGCCCTCGGAGGTCGTTTTGCGTTGAGGGTGCAGGCGATTTAGCTCGTTTAAATAGGATTTTAGTAGAAATTGCTCGATTAAGTCGCGCGTACATCCTTTAAGTCATAGTAAACAAAGTACTTTTGTGTTATAATAAACTATTAAGGCAAGTAAGCGCACTGCCTTGAATGAGATTTTGCTCTCTTTAATATAGATCGCTTTTGATAAAAGGAGGATTTTACCTATGGCAAGAAAATTGCTGGATATTCTGGTGGCGGGTGATCCGCTGCTGCGTCAGGTGTCCGCGCCTGTGGAACGCATAGATAAAAAGCTGCATCGCCTCTTGAAGGAAATGGCGGAAACGATGTACGCCGCGGACGGCGTGGGCTTGGCAGCACCGCAGGTGGGCGTGCTCAAGCGCGTGGTCGTGATCGACGTGGGGCAGGGGCTTTTGGAGCTGATCAACCCCGTGATCGTGAAGCGCGAGGGTAGCGTAGTGGGCAGCGAGGGTTGTCTTTCCGTGCCCGAATACGAGGGCGAGGTGGAGCGTTCCGCCTATGTGGAGTGCGAGTTCACCGACCGCAACGGACAAAGAATGCTGATTCAGGCGCAGGAGCTTTTGGCGATTTGCATTCAGCACGAGCTGGATCATTTGGACGGCGTGTTGTTTATCGATAAGGCGCGCAGCCTGAGCCCGAAGAGAAGGGAAACGCCTGCTGACGCGTTGCAATAAGGAGTGTAATATGCGAATAGTATTTATGGGAACGCCTGATTTCGCCGTGGGTAGCCTGCAAGCGCTGAGCGAATGTGGCAAGCATGAGATCGTCGGCGTGGTGACGCAGCCAGATCGTCCGAAGGGACGTGGCAATAGGCTTTTACAAACGCCGGTTAAGGAGTACGCGCTTAGTCGTGGCTACGAGGTTTATCAGCCGGAGAGGGTGAAAACGCCGGAGTTTTTGGAGCTTTTGCGCAGGCTTGAGCCGGAGCTGATCGTGGTGGCGGCCTTTGGGCAATTTTTGAATCAGGAGCTTTTGACGCTGCCTAAATATGGCTGCGTGAACGTGCATGCCTCACTTCTGCCGAAGTATCGCGGGGCGGCGCCGATCCAGTACGCCATTATCAAGGGCGAGCGCGAGTCCGGCGTGACGATTATGCAAATGGATATCGGCATGGATACGGGCGCGATGCTGGCGAAGGTCGTCGTTCCCATCGGCGAGAATATGACGATGGGCGAGCTGCATGACGAGCTGCGTGCCAAGGGTGCGGAGCTGCTTTTGACGACGATCGACGAGATCGCGGCAGGCACGGTGGTGGCGGTGCCACAGGATGACGCGGCTGCCAGCTATGCGACACTTTTGGATCGCAGCATGGAGCGCGTTGATTGGACGCGTTCCGCGCAGGAGGTGCATAATCTGATTCGCGGCTTTAATCCCGCGCCCAGCACCTTCACTAAGCTGCCTAACGGCAGGAGTCTGAAGCTTTGGGGCAGTCGGCTGACGGACAAAGCCTCCGAGCAAGCGCCGGGAACGGTCGTCGAGGTGGGCAAGCGCAGCTTTTTCGTTGCCTGCGGTAGCGGCGTTTTGGAGCTGACCGAGGTGCAGCCTGAATCGAAGAAAAGAATGCCGGCGCAGGTATTTATCAATGGTCGCGGCGTGCAGGTCGGGGATGTACTGGGAGCTGACGCGACGGAATAAGGAGCTTTTTGATGATGGATGAAGCATTGAAGCCTAAGAAAAGAATATTTATGGCTTTGACCTCCGTGAGCGCGCTTTTGGGCGCGATCATGGTATATATTGTTTGGAAGGTGACGGTACCGGGCTTAAACGAGATTAGCAGTCTTTTACCGATCGTTTTCGGCATTATCGCGGTTATTTTGGTTATTGCCCTTTTGAGTGGCGTTATTGGAATCGTGATGGCGCTTTTGGGCATACCGGTGATGCAGGTCTTTTTTTACTGGGCCTGGCGGGCGATCAATATATTATTTCCCTTCGCCGTCGTACTGGGGCGCTTGTTCAATATTCCGCGTGAGAGGATTGAACAATCCTTTATCGAGGTGAGCAATAAGCTGGTTTTGCAGCATAAGGTGAAGGTGCCTGCCGCTCGCATTATGATTCTTACGCCGCATTGCATTCAACGCGATACCTGCGTGCATAAGATCACGCGTAACGTGGAGAACTGCCGTCAATGCGGTGGCTGCTGCGTCGGCTCGATGCTGGCGCTGGCGCATAAATACGGCTGCTCCTTCGCCGTGGCGACGGGGGGCACGCTGGCGCGCCAAATGGTGAAGCAGGCACGTCCGAAGGCGATCGTGGCGGTGGCCTGCGAACGCGATTTGACGAGCGGTATTCAGGACGTTTTTCCCCTGCCTGTTTTGGGAGTTTTGAATGAGAGACCATTCGGTCCGTGCTTTAATACGCGTGTCGATGTGGATAAATTGGAGCAGGCGATTTTGACCTTTATAGATGAAGAGGAAATTAAGGAGAAGCATGCAGCAGCACAGGAGCAAGCAGTTAAAAACTAAAAAGCAGCATTTGCCGCACACGGCGCGTGGCGCGGCCTTGACGATCATACAGCAGGTGACGGACGGCGGCGCGTATACGAATATCGCCGTGAATCGCTATTTGCGCGCGCAGGAGCTGCCTGATTTGGAGCGCCGTTTGTTGACGGAGCTGGTTTACGGCACGATCAAGGCGCTGGGCACGCTTGATTGGTATTTGGCGAAGTGCGTGACGCGCCCCTTGGAGCAGCTTGATAAGCCGCTTTTGGCGGATTTGCGCTTGGCTGCCTATCAGCTTTTGTATTTGGAGCGCATCCCTGCCTCCGCGGCGGTAAACGAGGCGGTGAAGCTGGCGCGCTGCGTGAGTGGCGAGGGCGGTGCGAAGCTGGTCAATGCCGTTTTGCGCACGCTTTTGCGGAAGCTGCCTACGGAGGAATGCGCACTGCCTGATCCAGAGCAGGACGATGCAGGCTATTTGGCGTTAAAATATTGTCATCCGCGCTGGCTGGTAAAGCGTTGGCTTGGACCGTGGGGCAGGGAGGGGACGGAGGCGCTGCTGCGCTTCAACAATTCCGCTGCTCCCGTGTGCCTGCGTGCCAATACCTTGGTCATCGGCAGGGACGAGCTGCTGGCGAGGCTGCGTGAGGCGGGCTGTGAGGCCGAGCCCTCCGCTTGGTCGCCAGATGGTATCGTTTGCACGCATCTTTCTGGCTTGGGCAGGCTTTTCGCGCAGCTGGAGAACGCCTTTTACGTGCAGGACGAAAGCTCGATGCTCGTCGCTCCCCTGCTGCGTCCGGAGTCGGGGCAAAGCGTCCTCGACCTGTGCAGCGCGCCCGGGGGCAAGAGTACGCATCTCGCTCAGATCATGGGCGATAAGGGGCGCGTTATCGCCTGCGACGTGCATGAGCATAAGCTGAAGCTGATTGCGGAGAATGCCGCTCGTCTGGGCATTACGAATATCGAGCCCGTGCTGAATGACGCGACGGTGCTGCGTCAGGAATGGCTGGGTAAATTCGCGCGTGTGCTGGTAGACGCTCCCTGCTCCGGTATGGGCGTGCTGCGTAGGCGTGCCGAGGCGCGTTGGCGTAAGCAACGGAAGGACCTGAAGCTTTTTCCGCCCTTGCAGCTGCAAATTTTGACGAACGCTGCCAAGTATGTGGCGGAAGGCGGACGCATGGTGTACAGCACCTGTACGATCGAGCTGGCGGAGAATCACTATCTAGTGGAGGAGTTCTTGCAGCAGCATTCCGAGTGGCGGCGCGTGCCCTTCGCACATCCGCTGACGGGAGCGATGGTGGAGGAGCTTCAGCTTTTGCCGCAGCTTGACGGTGTGGACGGCTTCTACATCTGCGTTTTGGAAAGGGCGAAATAGTGTCACTCCGTAAAGGAAAATAAGAAAATATGAAAATAGATCTTTTTGGTTTATCAATAGAAGAATTAACGGTGGCGCTGGTCGCTAAGGGCATGAAAAAATTTCGTGCGAAGCAGGTTTACCAATGGCTTTATCAAAAGTCGGTGTTTGATTTTTCCGCTATGCATAATTTGAGCAAGGCGGATATCGCGCTGCTGGAGGAGACCTTCGTGCTGCTGCCGCGCGAGATCAGAATTTTGCGTGAGCAGAATTCCGCTGACGGCATGACGAGCAAGCTGCTTTTGGCGCTGCCAGATGGGAACAGTGTGGAAACGGTGCTAATGCACCATGATTACGGCTACAGCGTGTGCGTGTCCAGCCAGGTGGGCTGCGATATGCACTGCGCCTTTTGCGCCAGTGGTTTAAATGGTGCGGTACGTAATCTCAGCGCGGCGGAGATCCTAGCGCAGGTTTATCTTTTTAATGAGCGTCTGCGGGCGGAGAACGCGATGGTCAGTAGGGTGGTCGTCATGGGCAGCGGCGAGCCGATGCTTAATTTCGATGCGGTGCTGGGCGCGCTGGACTTTTTGCATCGCGAGGATACCTCGTGCATGAGCTATCGCAATATGACGATCTCTACCTGCGGCATCATTCCTGGCATTAAGCGCTTGATGGAGGCGGGCAGACCGATAAATTTGGCGGTTTCGCTTCATGCGGTGCGCGACGAGCTGCGCACGGAGCTGATGCCCGTCAATAGGGGCTTCCCCTTCGCCGAGGTTATTGCTGCCGCGGAGGAGTACAGTCAGGCAGGCGGCCGTCAGGTCACCTACGAATACATTCTTTTGAAGAATAAGAACGATGGCGAGCGTGATGCCGAGCTTTTGAGTAATTATTTACGCTTTAAGCACGCGAGCGTCAATCTGATACCGGCGAATCCGGTACCGGAGCAGGGCTTTGAACGTCCTTCCAAGCAGCGAGTGGAGCGCTTTTTGCAGATTCTGCGTAAAAATCACGTGAACGCCACCGTGCGCAAGGAAATGGGTAAGGATATTGATGCGGCCTGCGGTCAGCTGCGGGCGAAATTTGCTAAGGAACAGGAGCAAAAATAATGCAGGTTATCAGCAGAACCCATGTAGGGCTCGTCAGAGAAAATAACGAGGACGCTTTGCTGGTGCGCGAGCCGTATCTTTTCGCGGTAGCGGACGGTATGGGCGGCTATGCGGCGGGCGAGATCGCCAGTCGCGCCACGATCAAGGCGTTCGAGGCAGCGACGCACAGTCTGCGGCACGAGCGGGGCGAGCATAATATCCGCAGCGTGCTGGCGGAGGCCTTCGGCAAGGCGAACGCGCACGTTTTTAAAATGGCGGTGAGCAACGACCGCTTTAACGGCATGGGCACGACGCTGACGGCACTTTATCTTGTCGGCGACGGGAACGCCTATTGCTGCCATATCGGCGACAGCAGGCTCTATCTTTATCGCGACGGCAGACTGGTGCAGCTCACGCGTGATCATACCTATGTGGCGGATTTGCTGGAGCAGGGTAAAATTTCCGCCGACGAGGCGCTCGTGCATCCGCAACGACATATGCTTTTGCAGGCTTTGGGCGTGGAGGAGAGCGTGCATGCCGATATTCTGCATTTTGCGGTGCGTCCAGAGGATCGACTGCTGCTTTGCAGCGACGGCCTGAGCGATATGCTGATGGACGCGGAGATCGGTGCCTTGCTGGAGCGGGAGGATGCCGCGGACGCGCTTTTGGAGCGCAGTTTGAATAATGGCGGGCGCGATAATGTGTCCTTGATTTTATTAAAGCTTACGAAAGACGATTTTGCGGGAGAGGAGGGCTCGCATGGATAAGAAGGAAAAAACCATTCTGAACGGACGCTACGAGATCATCCGTCCCGTCGGCTATGGCGGCATGGCCGAGGTTTTTCTGGCGCATGACAAGCTGCTCGACCGCAATGTGGCGGTGAAGATGCTGCGTGACCAGTTCCTCGGCGAGCAGGAGCTCCTAGAGCAGTTTAGGCGTGAGGCCAGATCGGCGGCACGTCTGGTGCATCCGTCCATTATCAATATTTACGACGTAGCCGCCGAGGGCGATGCGCAATACATCGTGATGGAATATGTGGACGGCGTAACGCTCAAGGAGTATATGCAGGAGCATAGGCTCGACCTTAATACGGTGCTAGAAATCGGCATTCATTTGGCGGAGGCCTTGCAGCACGCGCACAGTCATAATATCATTCATTGCGACATCAAGCCGCAGAATATTCTTTTGGATAAAAATTTAACGCCGAAGATTGCCGATTTCGGTATCGCGAAGATCGTCACCAATCAGACCATGGTCTATTCCAAGGCGGTGATGGGCTCGGTGCATTATATTTCGCCGGAGCAGGCGACGGGCGGCAAGCTGACCGCCGCGAGCGACGTTTATTCCTTGGGCATCGTGCTTTTCGAGATGCTGACGGGCGAGGTGCCCTATCGTGGCTCGACCGCCGTGTCCGTGGCGATGATGCACGTGGAGAAGCCCGTGCCGTGTCTTGCCGATTATATGGACGAGGTGCCGGAGGGCTTGCAGGAGATCATCGAACGCGCGCTGGCTAAGCGGGTGGAGGATCGCTATGCGAACGCTGGGCAGCTGCGTCGCGATTTACTGAATTTGAAGCGACGCATTTTTCCCTATATTAAGGACGAGGAAACGCAGGATCTGCGACGCTTGCCGAACGCAGGCGTGCCGGTGGACGAGCCGGACGAGGGCGCGACGCTGATTATGCAGCCGGTACGTGGCAGGCAGCCCTTGGAAACTACGCTGGAGCTGCCGACGGCGGTGCCGCAGGAGGAGAGCGGGGTGCTTGAGCCAACGCCCAAGCAGGAGAATGATGATGAGAAAACGGGGTTACAGGGGTTTATGAAGAAAAAGAAGTTGAATTATACCAAGCTAGTTATCTATATTACGCTTTGCGTGGTAGCGATCTCCTTCGTGGCGCACTTTTTCTTTAATCGCAAGCTGAGCGAGGTGGTCGTGCCCGATGTTACCAATATGACGGTGGTCGAGGCGCAGAAGCTGTTAGAGGAGAAGGAATTCAAGGTGGAGCTGGAGGAGAAATACGGCGATCCCGCGAAGTTCAAGGCTGGCACGGTCATGGAGCAGTCGCCTAAGGCAGGCGAAAAGCGTAAGCAGCGCAGTTTGATCATCCTCACTATTTGCAAGGGTGCGGAGCTGAAGGCGGTGCCGGACGTCGTGGGGATGTCGGACGGTAAGGCGGAGCAGACACTGAGCGCGGCGGGCTTTAAGCTTGGCAAGATTACGCGCAGGCATGTGGACGGTCAGCGTTTGGGCACCGTTTTGTCGCAATCGCCCAAGGCTATGGACAAGGCGCCCAAGGGCAGCGAGATCGACGTGGTTATCAACGAGGGCGATAAGGAGGTGCCGAATTTAATCGGTAAGTCCGTCGCCGACGCGAAGAGCCTTTTGGAGAAGGCGGGCTTAAAGCTGGGCGAGGTGAAGCAGGTCAACGACCACAGCGCGGTGAAGAACGTCGTGCTGGCCTCCAATCCCAGTGCTGGAGCGATGCTAAGCGAGGGCGATGCCGTGAGCATTTCCGTGGCTGCCGGCAGCGGCGCGAAGAAGAACGCCTATGTCGACTTCGTGGTGCCGGGCAATAAGCAGATCGCCGTACAGCTGGTGCTGATCGACGAAAATGGTAAGACCACTATTTACAGTGGTACGCAGCGGGGCGGCGTGCGTCTGCGTCAGCGTGTCGAGTATCAGGGCGAGGCGAGGGTGCAGCTTTACTGCGATGGTCGCCTAAGCTCGGAAAAGGTTCTTTGATCATGGCGGAGCTTACGGGACGCGTCCTGAAAAATTATAACGGCTTCTATTATGTCAAGGTTGGCGAGGAGCTGTACACCTGTAAGGTGAAGGGAAAAATGAAGCAGAGCCGCTTTTCCTTGGCGACGGGTGATTTAGTCGTTTTGGAGGCGGAGAAGGCGGGTGAGGGCATGATTAAGCGCGTGCTGTCACGTAAGAATTTTTTGCCTCGACCGACGATTGCTAATTTGGATCTCTTCGTCGCTACCTTCGCTTGCGCCACGCCTGATTTTAGCTTTCTTTTGGCGGATAAGCTGCTGGCGTTGGCGGAGCTAGCTAAAATACCAGCGCTTTTGGTGCTGAATAAGGCGGAGCTTGCGCCTGCGGGCTTATTGGAACGCGTGCGCGCGGTTTATGAGCCGCTGGGCTATGAGGTGTACGCGCTCTCCGCTAAGGAGGGCATGGGCGTGCAGAGCCTGCGTGAGCGTTTGCGTGGTAAGCTCTGCGCCTTCGGCGGTCCTTCGGGCGTGGGCAAGTCTTCGACGATCAACGCGATCGACAGCAGGGTGGAGCTGCGCACGGGAGCAGTTAGCGAGAAAATCGGTCGCGGCAAGCACACCACGCGCTTTGCCGAGCTACTCCCGTTTGACGAGGGCTATATCGCCGATACGCCGGGCTTCGGCAATCTGCTTTTGGAAGGCATGGAGCCTGAGCAGGTGGTGCATGCCTTTCGCGAGTTCGCCGAGCATGAGCAGGGCTGTCACTTTTGCCCCTGCTCGCACACGCATGAGCCGATTTGCGGCGTAAAGCAGGCGGTGACGACGGGGGCGATCGCCGCGAGCCGTTATGAATCCTATCTGGCGATGCTGGAGGAGATACGTTTGTTAAAAGAGAAAGAGGGAAAAAGATTATGATCAAAATAGCTCCTTCTATTTTGTCAGCAGATTTTTCGTGTTTGGCAGAGGAGATTAAGAAAATAGAGCTGGCAGGTGCTGATTGGGTGCATATCGACGTTATGGACGGGCAGTTCGTGCCCAACCTAACCTTCGGCGCGCCCGTGGTGAAATGCCTGCGTAAGACGACGAAGCTGTTTTTCGATTGTCATTTAATGGTGGAGAATCCTGAGAAGTATATCGCCGATTTCAAGGCGGCGGGCGCGGATCAGATCGTCGTGCATGCGGAGGCGACCAAGCATCTGCATCGCTGCATCCAGCAGATCAAGAGCGAGGGTTTGAAGGCAGGCGTGGCGCTGAATCCCGCGACTTCTCTGAGCGTTGTGGAGGAGATTCTGCCCTACGTCGATATGGTGCTGCTGATGAGCGTGAACCCCGGCTTCGGCGGACAGTCCTTCATCGAAAGCACGGTGCCCAAGATCGCGCGTTTGAAGAAAATGCTTGATGAGGCGGGCTTGACCGTCGACATTCAGGTGGACGGCGGCATTAACGACAAAACCTCTAAGCAGGTGCGTGCCGCTGGCGCGAATATTTTGGTCGCAGGCTCCTATGTCTACGGGGCGGTGGATACCAAGGCGGCGATCGACTCGCTGAAGGAATAGCTTGAGGTCTGCATGTTAAAACGTTTTTTCCGTTTCTATATTCCCTATAAGAAAATTTTACTTTGCACGCTGGCAGGAGCGGTGCTGACCTCGTTGATCGAGCTCTTCTTCCCGCTGTACATCCGTTATATTATGAACGAGATCCTGCCACGGCGCGATATTCCGCTGCTGCTGGAGGTGGCGGTGGGGCTTTTGCTTTTGTACGTGTTCAACTGCTTTATCAATTATCAGGTGATGAAGCACGGACGCACGGTGGGCGCGCTGATCGAGCAGGATATGCGCAGCGCGATCTTTCGCCATGTCGAGAGGATGAGCTTCCGCTTTTTCGATAATCAGCGCGTCGGGCAGCTCGTTTCGCGTATTGTGGGCGACGTGGGCGAGATTCGCGAGCTGATCTTCCTCGGACCGAATTATTTGCTCGTTTGCTCGATTTTTATGGTGGGCACGGTGAGCATTCTGTTTTATTTGAATTGGGAGCTGGCGCTGCTCGTCAATCTTTTGCTTTTGGCGAAGGCCTACGACTCCGTGAGCACGAATCGCAAGCTGAAGCGTGCAGGCAGGGAGGCGCGTTCGCAGGTCGGCAATTTGAACGCTCAGACTACGGAAAGCCTGAATGCCGTGCGCTTGGTGCAGTCCTTCAATAACGAGGAGCTGGAGGGCAGCAAGCTGGACGCGGTGGCGGCGAGGCTTTTGGCGGCGCGCAAGAAATCCTTCGCGCTTTTGAGCCATTCCAACGTCGCCATGGTGTTTTTCTCGAATATCACCAATCTGACGATCATCGTAGCTGGTGGCGTGCTGATTACTTTGGGACGCATGGAGATCAGCGATTTGATCGCCTTCATGCTCTATGTTTCAATCTTCGTGCGCCCGATTCTGCGCTTGAACGCTTTGGCGGAAACGTATCAGAAGGGCTTGGCGAGCTATCAGCGCTTTGAGCAGCTGATGCTTTTGGAGCCTGAGATCGTCGATAGTCCCGACGCGCGCGAGGCTGGCGTTTTGCGCGGCGAGATCAGCTTTGAGAACGTGACCTTCGCCTATGACGATAAATCGCCAGTGGTCGAGAATTTGACCTTGCAGATCGCAGCGGGTGAGTCCGTGGCCTTCGTCGGCAGTACGGGCGTGGGCAAGAGCACGCTGTGTAATTTGGTGGCGCGTTTTTACGAGCCGCAGCAGGGACGTATTCTGATCGACGGTCAGGATATTCGCGAGCTGACGCTGGCCTCGTTGCGCAATAATATCGGCATCGTGCAGCAGGACATCTTCCTCTTCGCCGACAGCGTGGCGAATAATATCGCCTATGGTCGCCCCTCCGCCTCGCAGGCGGAAATCGAGGAGGCGGCGAGGCTGGCGGAGGCGGATCGCTTTATCGAGCGTTTGCCGCAGCAATATCAGTCGGCGTTGGGCGAGCGTGGCGTGAAGCTGAGCGGTGGTCAGAAGCAGAGGATTGCTATAGCGCGCGTATTCCTCAAGAATCCGCCGATTTTGATTTTGGACGAGGCGACCTCGTCCTTGGATAACGAGACCGAGAAAAACATTCAGGGTGCGCTGAACGAGCTGGCGCATAATCGTACAACCCTAGTGGTAGCGCATCGTTTGGCTACGGTGCGTCATGTTGATCGTATCATCGTGCTTTCGCGTCAGGGCATCGTGGAGCAGGGCTCGCACGAGGAGCTGATGCGGGCGCGCGGTGATTATTATAAGCTGTATACGGCGCAGACCTTATAGCTCTGCCGTATACTTTGGAGCGCTATAAAGGAGTTTAGTATGCGTTTGGATGCCAGATTAGCCGCGGTGGCGGCACTTGTACCGCAGGACTGCGTGCTTGCGGACATCGGGACGGATCATGCGTATTTGCCAACCTGGCTGCTGCTACAGGGCAAAATTAAGCGCGCGATCGCGGGCGATATCGCCGCAGGTCCCTGTCAGGCGGCGCGCAGTACTGTCGCTCAATATGGTGTGGGCGCGAGCGCCGAGGTGCGGCAGGGTAGCGGCTTAGCGGTGCTGCGCGCGGGCGAGGCGGATTGCATCGCTATTTGCGGCATGGGCGGTAGCACGGTGATCTCGATTTTGGAGGCGGATTTCGCTCTTGCCTGCTCGGCGCGCAGGCTGGTTTTGCAGCCCATGGCAGGGGCGGCAGGTCTGCGCCGTTGGTTGGTGGAGCATGGCTGGCGCTTGGTCGCCGAGGATTTGGTGGATGCGCCGCCGCATTTTTATGAGCTGATCGCTGCCGAACGCGGCGAGGACGCGCGCTATTCCGCGGCGGAGTACGCCGTGGGGCCGGCGCTTTTGCGTCAGCGTCATACCTTGCTGGGCAAGCAGCTGGCACGCCAGCTCGCGCTTTGTCGTGATTTGTTGAGCAAGATGGAGCGTAGCGAGCAGGCAAGGCTTAGCGATAAATATAAGGAAATAGCGGCGCTTTTGCGTGACTTGGAGGTGTTGGCGGATGAAGCGTCAGGTAACGGTTGATGATGTTGTGAGCCTCTTGGAGGAAATGGCGCCGCCGCATTTGGCGGAGAGCTGGGATAACGTCGGTTTGATGCTGGGGCGGCGCACGCAGCCCGTTCACAGGGTGCTTTTGGCGTTGGATATGACGCAGGAGACGGTGGATCAGGCGATCGATGGTAAGGCTGAGCTGCTAGTGACGCATCATCCGGCGATCTTCAAGCCGTTGGGCAGGGTGACGAGCGATGATTGGCAGCAGGAGCTTTTGCTGCAATTAGCCGAGCATGGTATCGCCGTGTTCAGCGCGCATACTAATTTGGATTGCGTTTCCGGTGGCGTGAATGATTGCTTGGTGAAGTGTTTGGGCATTACGGACGAGGACGTTTTGGATGCCGAAAGTGGCTTGGGACGTATCGGCTATGTGCCTGAGCAGGCTCTGGAGAGCTTCGCCGTATTCGTTAAGCAGGCGCTGAACGCCGATTACGTGGCGGTGGGCGATGCCGGCAGGACGGTGCGCAAGGTCGCGGTTTGCGGTGGCGCGGGGAGCGATTTTATTGCGGAGGCGTTGCGTCAGCACGCCGATACGCTCGTGACGGGCGACGTGAAGTATCATGACGCGCAAAGGGCGGTCTTTGGCGGACTGAATATTATCGACGCGGGCCATCAGGCAACGGAGCTGCCGGTTTTGGAAAAGCAGGCCGATCGCCTTTCCCTGCGCTTTACGGAAAAGAATTGGAATGTTAATTTGCGAGTAGCGAAGGAAGCTTTATTGTTGAAGCATTTCTAATGAGTGCGTATTCGCGATAGAGCTAGAAGGAGAATTTTTATGCTGAAGAATTTGCAGGCCGGACAAAAAATGTGTCAGGCGGTATTGGTCAAGGTACAAAAGATCGCTACCTCCTCTAAGGGCAGTCTTTTCGCACGTGGTGCGCTAGAGGATAATAGCGGCGTTTTGCCCTTTATCTGCTTCGAGGAGTCGCTGGTGCGTAAAATGCAGCAGCTTGATGGTGTGACGGCCTTCATGGTGGGCGGCGATGTCGATATCAATAAATTTTCTGATGACATGAGCTTGCAGCTGATCGTGAAGCGCTTTGATAATCTGGTACCGGGCGACGATATCAGCAATCTCGTGCCTCATGGCGATTTTGACGTGAAGGCTTACGAAAATAAATTGGCTAATTTTATGAACGCCGTAAAAACGCCGACGCTGCGTCAGCTGCTGAAGAATATTTTTTCCGGCGAGACCTATGAGGCGTTTGTGCGCAATCCTGCGGGGATGAAGATGCACCATGCCTATATCGGCGGTCTTTTGCAGCACTCCGTGGATGTGTGCGATCTTGCGCTCGGTATGGCGGAGCGCGTGGAGGGAGTGGATAAGGATTTGGTGATCACCGGCGCGCTTTTGCACGACATCGGCAAGCTACGGGAGATTTCCGCCGACTTGGGCTTTCCCTATACCTCGACGGGACGCTTTATGGGGCATATCGCCATGGGCGCGCTGATGGTGCAGGAGGCGGCCGCGAAGTCCAAGCTGCCAGCAAGAAGTTTGGAGCAGCTCCAGCACATCATCCTTTCGCATCACGGCGATAACGAAAAGGGCTCGCCCGTGGTTTGCGCGACGCGCGAGGCGTTCATCGTGCATTATGCCGACGAGCTGAACGCGATCATGAATCAATTCGAGCATTGTGAGGGCAAGAGCGCGTGGGAGTATAATCGTATGCTGGGAAGAAATATTTTGGTGAAGGAGCTTTAAAGCCGCATTGCAAAATAAAAATTACAAGCATATCCTTTTGTGATATAATAAAAGCAGTATGAAATAAAGGGAGCTTTTGATATGCGAATTATTATTGCCGGTGCCGGCAAGCTGGGCTTTAGTATAGCGCAGCTGTTGGCCGAGGATCAATTTGACGTGGTGGTTGTGGAGCTGGATCCCAAGCGTAAGGAGGTCGTGCAAAGCACCTTGGACGTTTTGGCTATCGAGGGGAATTCTTGTAGTCCGGTCATCTTCGAGGATCCGGACGTGCGCGACGCTGATGTTTTGATAGCCTGTACGGACAGCGACGAGGTGAATATGGTCACCTGCTTGCTGGCGAAGAAGAATGGCATCAAGCATACGGTGGCGCGTATCCGTAACGTCGACTACGCGGTACACGCGTCCGATATGCTGCATGATGATATGCAGATTGATTTGGTAATCAATCCCGAACGCATTACGGCGATGGAGATCGATCACATCCTCATGACTCCCTCCGCTTTGAACGTGGACGAGTTCGCTGGTGGCAAGGTGCGTATGTTCGAGGCGAAGATCAAGGAGGATTCTCCTTGGGCTAATATTCCGCTGAAGGATCTTCAGATACCTAAGGATATCCTTATGGCGATGGTTTTTCGTCGACACAAGATGATCATTCCCCATGGTAACGATTTCGTGCTACCGGGGGATAACGTGTACTTCGTCGGTAAGAACGAGGCGATTCGTGAATTCGAGGACTCGTTCTCCAATACCTATGAGAAGCTGGAGCGCGTGCTGATTATCGGCGCGGGACGCACGGGACGCTTTCTAGCGCCCATGCTGGAAAAGCAGGGTATTCAGGTGAAGGTGATCGAGAAGAATAAGGAGCGCTGTCAAATGCTGGCCTCTCAGCTGCGTAACGGCTTGGTGCTTTATGGCGACGGCACGGACATCGACCTCCTTACGGAGGAGGGCGTGGCCGAGGCGGACGTGGTGATCTGCTTGACCGAGGACGATAAGCTCAATCTTTTGCTGGCGCAGCTGGCGAAGCATTTGGGCGCGCCGAAAACGATCGTGCGCGTAGCGCGTAACGAATACATCGAGCTGATGGAGAAGGTAGGCGTGGACATCGTTCTTTCGGCACGTCTGCTCAGCGCCGGCGAGGTGCTGCGCTTCGTGCGCAAGGGCGGAATCGTCTCCGTATCGCTCTTAGAGGGAGCGCAGGCCGAGGCTTTGGAGATTATCGTGGGCGAGGACAGCGACGTGGTCGGCGTACCCGTGCGTAACATCAAGCTGCCGCAGGAGTGCCTGATCTGCGCCTTCGTGCGCGATAACGAGGCCTACATCCCCAATGGTAATACCGTATTGCAGGCTAACGATCGCATCATCCTCTTTATCAAGAGCGAGCTTTCCAAAAATACTGTACCTCTATTCGAAGGCTGAGGCTGTTTATTATGAATTTTAAGCTCGTCAACCGTCTTTTAGGCAAGCTGACCATGGCATTCTGCGGTATCCTTTTGATTCCTCTGCTTGCTGCCCTGCTAGTCGATCCGGAGCATGTTTGGATCTTCGGCTTCAGCATGGTGGTCGCCGTGACGGTGGCATCTATTCTAAGTATATATTCCAGCGAACGCTCCAACCAGCGTTTGCGCGTGCGTGAGGCGACGGCTGTCGTGGGCTGTGGCTGGCTTTTGGTGTGCTTTTTGGGCGCGCTGCCGTATCTCTTTCTTAATCCAGGAGATCCGTTGGCGGCGATTTTTGAAAGCGTGTCCGGCTTCACGACTACGGGCGTTACGACGGCGGAATCCTTTAACGAGTTTCCTCCGAGCGTGCTCGTGTGGCGTTGCTTGACGCATTGGACGGGCGGTATCGGCGTAATCATGCTGTTCATCATCATTATGCCCCAAATGAACGGCAGCACTGGCTATATGTTCAACGCCGAGGTACCGGGGGGCGTAGCGGAGCGTACTCTGCCGAAGATCAAGGCCTCCGCGGCTTTGATTTTGTCTATCTACGCCAGTCTGACGGTGATCGAAATCGCTTTGTTCATGATTTTCGGTCTGCCGCCGTATCAGGCGATCAATCTCGCCTTGGCGACGATGGCGACGGGCGGCTTCTCCTATTATCACGAGAGCCTGATCGCCTTTAATAACGTGCCCATAGAGGTTATTTCCATTGTTTTCATGCTTATTTCGAGCATGAATTTTTCGCTTTATTATAAGATTTGGCGCGGTGACTGGGCTTCGGTGAAGCAGGATAGTGAGCATCGCTATTATTTGGCGATGATCCTCGTGGCGACCGTGCTGATTTGGATCGACCTGTGCGTGAACGATTATATGAGCTTTTGGCAGGCGCTGCGTCACAGCTTTTTCCAAGCCGTTTCCATCGCCAGCACGACGGGCTTCGCTTCGGACGATTTTAATAATTGGCCGAATTTCAGTCGTTATATTCTGCTGCTTTTGATGTTCGTTGGCGGCTGTAGCGGCTCGACGGCGGGCGGTATCAAGATGTCCCGCATTCTGATCCTCTTTAAGGCGGGGTGGGCGGAGCTTTTGCGCACTCTGCATCCGAACATTATCTATTCGGTAAAATTGGGTAAGCGGGAGATTGATCCTCCGGTCGTGGGCAATATCACGCGTTTCTTCTTCCTATATATCTCCGTGTTCATCGTGCTTTCCGTGCTGATCTCCGCCTCGGGCATCTCCGTTATGGAATCCTTCGGCATCATCGCCGCCTGCCTGAGTAGCGTCGGTCCCGCGTTCGGCGTGGTCGGCCCCACGGCGACCTATGGCAATCTTTCGGATTGGGCGCGCTTCATTAGCCTTTTGGCGATGCTTTTGGGACGCTTGGAGATCTTCACGCTTTTGGTTATTCTGCGTCCTGACTTTTGGCGCGAGCGTCAGAATTGGTAGCTTCTTGGGGGATAAAGTATGAATGCGAAGATAATAGCTTATCTTTTAGGTAAAATATCGGTTCTCGTCGGGTTGGCGCAGCTCGCAATTCTGTGGACGGCGTTCTACTATCGCGAAAACGTCTATGGCGCGATCCTGCTTTCCATGGCTGTCGCCATCGGTTTGGGCTACGGGCTGCAATATTATTCGCGCGGCGCGTCGCATAAGGATATTTCCGTGCGCGAGGGCATCGGCACGGTCTTTTTCGCGTGGGTGCTGGCTGCCGCGTTGGCAAGCCTTCCCTTCGTCTTTATGGGCGTGCTGGATCCGATTAGCGCCTATTTTGAGGCGATGTCGGGCTTGACGACGACTGGAGCGACGGCGATCGCCGATTTGGAGGCGCTGCCTAAGAGCCTACTCTTTTGGCGCGCGCTCAATCATTGGATCGGCGGCATTGGCATCATCGTGCTTTTCGTGGCGCTTTTGCCGCAGATCGCTAGCGGCGCGGTCTATCTTTTCAACGCCGAGGTGACGGGCTTTACCAATAGTCGCATTTTGCCACGTATTCGCACGACGGCGGTGGCGCTGTTCTATATTTATTCGCTGTTGACGATCATTCTGACGGGCATTTTGCGCTGTATGGATATGAGCGTTTACGATGCTGTTTACCATGCCTTTTCCTGCATCGCGACGGGTGGCTTTTCTAATTACAATAATAGCGTGGCGCATTTCGCCAGCCCGATGATCGAGTACGCGCTGAGTTTATTTATGATTTTGGCGGCGGGCAATTTCGCCGTTTATTATCAGGTGACGCAGAGCGGTATCGGGGCTCTGTGGCGGGATTTGGAGTTCAAGGCCTACGTGGTGATCGTGCTGCTAATCTCGTTGGTCATCGGCGTGGATATTATTTATAATAACGGCTATAGCATTGAGGAGGGGATGCGCTCGGCGCTCTTTCACGTTGCTTCCTTCGCCAGCACGACGGGCTTCGTCGCCAATGATTACGATCAATGGCCATCCTTCGCGAAGATGCTGCTGGCGGTGCTTTTCTTTACGGGCGGCTGCGCCGGCTCCACAGCGGGCGGCATTAAGATTTGTCGTTTGATCGTGCTAGTGAAGATGGTGGCTGCCGAGCTGCGTCGCACTCTGCATCCGCAGATGCTTTTTACGGTGTATTATAGTAACAGGAAGCTTTCCTTGGCGACGGTGACGAATATCGGGCGCTTCTTCTTTATGTACGTTTTTATCGTCGCCCTGTTGACGTTGGTCAGCACCGCGAGCGGAATGTCGCCCGAGGAGGCTATTTTCGGTATCGCCTCCTGCTTGGCGAGCGTCGGACCTGCGTTCGGCAGTATCGGTGCGACGGGCACCTATGCGGTGATTCCTGCCGGCGCGAAGCTGGCGATGGCTCTGGCGATGCTTTTGGGGCGCTTGGAGCTTTTTACGGCGCTGGCGCTTTTGCGTAGCGAGTATTGGCGCAAAACTAAGCGTTGGTAAGCAGGGGACGATAGCTTTACTGAAAATTATAGCCTTGTAAGGTCGATTATATGCTGATTATTGATTTGAGAAACGTTTGATATAGTAAGTAATATATATAAAGAAGAAAAGCACAGGCAAAAATTTGCATTTTTGCTTGTGCTTTTTATATGCCTTGGAGAAGGCGAAAAACATGTACAGTAGAGCTTAAGGACGGATACGAGCTTATAGAGCATGGCAAAATTGCGGAAGCGTTTGAGAGCTATAGAGGATAGGCATAAATTGCTAATTGCGCTTTTTGGTACTTAGAGGTATAATTATTCTGATATACAATCAGCAATTTTAGATTTATAAAAGGAGACGATGAAATGTCCGAGGTTAGAGTAAGATTTGCCCCCAGCCCGACCGGCTATTTACATATTGGCGGTGCGCGTACCGCGCTTTTTAATTGGCTTTTTGCACGTAAGATGGGTGGCAAGCTGATCCTTCGTATCGAGGATACCGATATTGAGCGTTTGAAGGAGGATTCCGTAAGTCAGATCCTGACCAGCCTGAAATGGTTGGGCATCAATTGGGACGAGGGCCCGGAAAAGGGCGGCGATTACGGTCCGTATTATCAGTCCGAGCGTTTTGATATTTATAAAAAATATTGTCAACAGCTTGTTGACGAGGGTAAGGCCTATTATTGCTTCTGCACCGTGGAGGAGCTAGCAGCGGAGCGTGAAAGACAGCGTGCCGCCAAGCTTTCGCCGCGTTATGCCGCCACCTGCCGCGATTTGAGCGCGGAGGAGGTTAAGGCACGCATCGCCGCTGGTGAGCAATATTCCATTCGTTTGAAGAATCCTACAGAGGGCTCCATTACCTTCCATGATTTGATTCATGGCGATGTAACCTATAATATGGATCAATTCGATGATTTCGTTATTATGAAATCCAATGGCATTCCTACCTATAATTTCGCGGTCGTTATCGACGATCATTTGATGGGTATGACGCATGTTCTGCGCGCGGAGGAGCATCTTTCCAATACGCCGAAGCAGCTTTTAGTTTATCGCGCCTTCGGCTGGGAGCCGCCTAAATTCGGTCATATGTCCATGATTCTGGCGCCGGACCGTTCCAAGCTGAGTAAGCGTCATGGCGCGACCTCCGTCGAGGAGTTCCGCGGTCAGGGCTATTTGTCCGAGGCGATTGTTAACTATTTAACCTTGTTGGGCTGGGGCCCTGGCGATGAGCGGGAAATCTTTACCAAGGAAGAAACTGTTAAGCTGTTCGAGCTGGAGCAGATGTCCCATAAGGCGGCTATTTATGATACTAAGAAGCTGACCTGGATGAACGGTCAATATCTTTCCGAGCTGCCCTTGGAGAATATTCTTCCCGAGGTTAAGCCCTTCTTCGTGAAGGACGGCTTGGTGGACGAGGCTTGGTTCGCCGATCACGAGGAATATTTCGCTAAATTGGTGGACGTTGTGCGCGTGCGTGTAAAGACCTTGCAGGAGGTGGCGGACGCATCCTCCTATTTCTTCAAGGAGCTTGACGGCTATGACGAAAAGGGCGTAGCTAAGCATTTCAAGCCGGAAAATATCGCGATTATGGAGCAGTGCATTGCCGCAATCGAAGCGGACGAGGTTTATGATTTGGCAAGCACCGAGGCTGCCTATAACAAAATCGCTGCGGATAATAATTTGGCACTGGGCAAGGTTATTCATCCGACGCGTTTGGCGCTCACCGGTCGCACCGTTTCCCCCGGTATGTTCGACGTGATGGTGCTTTTGGGTAAGGAAAAGACCTTGGAGCGTATGCACAGGGCGATCGCTTATATTAAGAGCCTGTAAGCTTTTCGGCGGGAGGTGGACGCTGCATGAGAATCCTGTTAATGACATTGCTTTGCTTACTTTTGACGCTGCCCTGCTTTGCTGATCAGCAGACCACCGTTTTGGAGGAGAGGCTGACGCTGGGCAAGGCGGAGGTCGTTTTGCCCGCGATCGACGGCAGTAATGACGAGGAGCTGGAGAAGCAGGCGAATAAGCTGATTCGTGACACAGCCTCCGTTTTGGCGAAGGAGGTCGGCGGCGGCAGAGTGACCTATAGGGTGCTGTTGAACCGTCCGAGCCTGGTGAGCCTGCTTTTGGAGGCCGAAAACGGCGGTAAGCACGCTTTTCAAGGCTTGAATTTGGACTTGACCACCGGCAGGGAGTTCGTCGTCGGCGATTTTTTCGTGGATAATGACGAGGTGAAGCAGGCGCTGGGCGATTATACGCAGGTGCTTTTCGCCGAGGAGGGCATTTATTACCGAACGGCGAGGAAGGGGGCCTACGAGAGCTTCGTCCCCTATGCGCGGGTGCTGAATTCGCTGCGTATCGGTGAGGCAGGTCGTCTTATGCAGGTTACGAGGCTGACGCGCGCGGCGGCGGGCAAGACGTTGAAGCTTGACAAGCCGGGATTGGCGGCGCTGAAGCTGGACGCTAATCCCGCCACGGGCTATGGCTGGGAGCTGAGCTGCGCCTCGCCCTATATCACGAAGGTCGGCAGCTCCTTCACGATCCCGCGACAGGAGCAGGCACGCATGGGCACGCCAGGCGTGGAGATTTTATTCATCAATATCCAGCAGCCAGGTACCTATACCGTAAAAATGAATTATAAGCGTTCTTGGGAGCGCATCAATTTGGATAGCTTTAGCTTTACCGTTAATGTGAAGGGTAATTAAGGAGAGGTAATGGAGAAGCAAGCAATTTCCGTAGAGATTTATCATGAAAAATACGCCCTACGCACCGCTGCTCCCGAGGAGATGGTGCGCGAGATCGCCAGCTCCGTGGATCAAAGAATGCATATGCTGGCGGATGCCAAGCATGTGCAGAATCGTGAGAAGCTGGCGGTGTGGACGGCCTTGGATCTGGCGGCTGATCTGTACGCGCTGAACGAGCGCTACGAGAAGCTTTTGGCGGCGATACGCGAAAGGTAAAAGGAATGAGGAATAGTAAGATCGAGCTACTTGCTCCGGCAGGCAGCTGGGAGGCATTGGAGGCGGCGGTGAACGCTGGCGCGGATGCCGTTTATATGGGAGGCAAGGCGTTCGGCGCGCGTGCCTACGCCAGCAATTTCGATCAGGAGGAAATGGCGCGGGCGGTTTACTTCGCCCATATGCACAGAGTACGCATTTATATTACGGTCAATACGCTGGTGGATGATGGCGAGCTGGAGGCTTTGGCTGATTATTTGCTTTTTTTGAATAACGTGGGCGTGGATGGTCTGATCGTGCAGGATCTGGGCGTGATTCGTTTAGCTCGGGAAATAGTTCCCGAGCTTCCTTTGCATGCCAGCACGCAGATGACGATCACCAATAGCGGCGGCGTGCGCTTTGCCGAGGAGGCAGGCATGGAGCGCAGCGTTTTGGCGCGCGAGCTTTCGCTCAAGGAGATCGAGGCGGCGTGCGCGCAGGGACCGGAGATCGAAACCTTTATCCATGGCGCGCTTTGCGTTTGCTATAGCGGTCAATGCCTGATGAGCAGCCTGATCGGCGGACGCAGCGGCAATCGCGGACGCTGCGCGCAGCCCTGTCGCTTGCCCTATACGCTGCTGAACGCTAAGGACGAGGATATGCTCGCTGGCAAGGACGCGGGGCAGTATCTTTTGAGCCCCAAGGATATGAATACGCTGAGCGTTCTGCCGCAGCTGATCGAGGCCGGCGTTGTCAGCTATAAGATCGAGGGACGCATGAAGCGCCCAGAATATGTGGCGGTGGTGGTCGATGCCTATCGTCGCGCGATCGACAGCTATTTGGCTGACTCTTACCATGTGCCAGCGCAGGATTTGGCGAATATCGAGCAGATTTTTAATCGTGATTTCACGACCGCGTATTTGACCGATCGCCCCGGCAGGGAGATGATGAGCGATCGTCGTCCCAATAATCGCGGCGTGCTGCTCGGCAGGGTGGCGAGGCTGGATAAGCAGCGCAGCCGCGCGGTGCTGAAGCTGGAGAAGGACGTGCATTTGGGTGACGGACTGGAGTTTTGGGTGAGCGTCGGCGGCAGAGTGGGAACGACGATCACCGAGCTAATCAAGAACGGCATGAGCGTGACCAGCGCGCGTGCTGGCGAGCAGGTGACGATCGACGTGCCCAAGGGCGTGCGTCTGAACGATCGCGTTTTCCGCACGCTGGACAGCGAGCTGATGAGCTATGCTGGACGATTCTTCGGCGCGGAGGCGAAAAAGCGCGTTCCCGTCGATGCCGTGGTGACGGCGGAGCTGGGTAAGCCGATGACCGTGGTGCTGACCGATGACGAGGGCAACGTGGGCTATGGCGAAACGGATTTCATCGTCGAGGCGGCGCGTAAGCGTGCCTTGGACGAGGACGTGGTGCGCAAGCAAATGGATCGCCTTGGTACGACGGAGTATTTCCTCAATAGCTTGGATTTTCGTCATGATGACGCCGTTATGGTGCCGATGAGCGAGATGAACGAGGCGCGCCGTATGGCGTGCGAGGCACTGGATGCGGCACGCTTGAACGCCTTCGCTCCGAGTCGAGCGGCGGTGCATTCCTATAAAGCTCTTTTGATACCTGACGCGCGTCGTCCTCAGGGCGCGGAGAGCAGGCTGACCGTGCATTGCGACACTCTGGGTAAGGTTCACGCCGCCCTGCAGGTGGGCGCGGAGCGCGTTCTCTTCGGCGGCGATTGCTTCAATCATCGTCTGCCGTCGCCCGATGATTATCGCAGGGTGGCGGAGCAATGCCGTAAGGCGGGGCGCGAGTTCGCCTTCGCTACGCCGCGCATCGTGAAGGAGGCGCAGCTCGGCTATTTCGCTAAGCTGTTCGAGCTGTGGCAGGAGCTGGAGCCGACCTGCGTTTACATCAATAATAACGGCTTATGGCCGCTGGCGAAGCAGTATGCCGGCTTACGCCTTGTGGCTGATATGTCCTTGAATATCTTTAATAGTCAGAGTCTGCGCTTTTGGCAGGAGCAGGGCGCGGTGCAGGCTGTGCTCAGCCCCGAGCTAACGATGGCGCAGGTGGAGCATTTGGCTTCCGTAAGCCCCGTGCCCTTGGAATGTATGATTCAGGGGCGTTTGGAAATGATGGTTTCCGAATATTGCGTGGGCGGCAGCTTCCTTGGCGAGCTGCATAGGGGCGCGTGCCGCTTCAACTGCGGCGAGCAGCTATATTTGGGCGACCGCAAGGATGCACGCTTCCCGATAGCTACCGATCAATTTTGTCGGATGCACATTTTGAACGCGCATGATTTGTCGCTCGTCGCCAACGTGCGTCAGCTGGCGGAGGCAGGCGTGCGTGGACTGCGCATAGACGGGCGCTTTTACGACGAGAGCAGGCTGGCGGAGCTAATCACGCTTTACCGTCGCGTACTGGGCGGAGCTGTGGAAAATCCTGAGAATCTACCGGGAACGACGCGCGGACATTATTATCGAGGTGTTCTGTAAATGGCGCGTTTTGCGATAAAAACATTAGAATTTGATAAGGTTAAGACGCTTTTGGCGGCGAAGGCGGCCACGTTCCTCGGCAAGCAGGCGGTTATGGCGTTGCAAATCGAGAGTGATTTCGCCAAGGTCAGGAGCCTGCAGGAGGAAACTGCCGAGGCTCTGCGTTTGATGGACGAGGGTAGGCGCTTTCCCTTCGGCGGTGCCTATAATATTTTGGCGGAGCTGAAGCGTGCCGAGCTGGGTAGCGTGCTTGCTCCCGAGGAGCTTTTGCACGTACTGACGACGGCGCAGGCGCTGCGCTCGATGAAGGAATTCTTGGCGGCGCAGGCGGAGCTTGCTCCCACGCTTGCAGGCTATGGCGAGCTTTTGCAGGCCTTTCCGCGCTTGGAGAAGCAAATCGAGAGCGTGGTGGACGAGCATGGCGAGATCAAGGACACGGCCTCGCCTAAGCTTAGCGGTCTGCGTAACGCGATCCAGATAGCGAAGAACCGCGTTAAGGAGAAGCTGGATAGCATCCTGCACGATCCGAATAATCAGAAGTATTTTCAGGATAATTTGGTGACGATGCGCGGCGATCGCTATGTTATTCCCGTTAAGCAGGAGTATAAGATGAATTTCCCAGGCATCGTACACGATCAATCGGGTACGGGCGCGACGCTGTTCATCGAGCCGTTGGCGGTGGTCAACCTTAATAATGATATTAAGCGCTATGTGGCGGAGGAAAAGGAAGAGGTGGAGCGCATCCTGCGTCAGCTCACGCAAAACGTGGGGCAGGACGTGGCGGCGATCACCGCGAGCCTAGAGCTTTTCACGCGTTTGGATACGATCTGCGCTAAGGCTCTTTTGGCGCAGGAGCAGCACGCCGTGCGCCCAATGCTGGTTTCTGGAAACAAGGTGGATATCCATCAGGGACGACATCCTCTGCTGAACCAAGCCTCCGTAGTGCCCTTGGACGTACAGCTGGGCGAAAGATTCACTATGCTGCTGATCACCGGACCGAATACCGGCGGTAAGACGGTTGCCCTAAAGGCAGTCGGGCTTTTCGCCTTGATGGCGCAGACGGGTATGTTCGTTCCCGCGCTTAGCGCTACGCTGCCGGTATTTCGCGCGGTATATGCCGACATTGGCGACGAGCAGAGCATCGAGCAAAGCCTATCCACGTTTTCGGCGCATATGACGAATTTAATCGGCATTTTGCACGAGGTGCGCGCGGGCGATTTGGTGCTGGTGGACGAGATTTGCGCTGGTACGGATCCTAACGAGGGCGCGGCGCTGGCGATGGCTATGCTGGAGCATTTGCACGAGCAGGGCGTGATGACCATGGTTACGACGCATTACAGCGAGCTGAAAACCTTCGCCTATGGGCATGAGGGTATGGAGAACGCGAGCGTGGAGTTCGATCCCGTATCGCTAAGACCGACCTATCGCCTTTTGATGGGCGTGCCTGGCAGCAGTAATGCCTTCAATATCAGTAGTCGCTTGGGCTTGGACGTGCGAATCGTCGAGCAGGCGGGGCGTTTGCTGAATCAGGAGCACGCGCATATGGAAAGCGTTTTGCAGGAGCTGGACAGCGAGCGTCGGCGTTACGAAAGCGGCAGCGCGGAGATCGAGGCGCTGCGCCGCGAAAGCGAGCAGCTGCGCAACGCCTTGGCATATTCCAAGAGCGAATTCGAGAAGCGTAAGAACGAGATGCTGCGTAAGGCGCGCGAGCAAGCGGACGAGATTTATCGCCGCAGTCGGCGTGAGTCGGAGAGCGTGCTCAAGGAGCTGCGCTCGTTGAAGGCGGACTTCGATACTAAGCGCTTGGAGGCGGCGGCGGAGCAGGCGCGCAGGAAGCTGAATAAAACGCTGAGCGAGGACGCGCCGCTACCGGAGGGCGCGCCCTTGAGCGCGCAAACGGCGAGGAAGGGACTTAGCGTTTTCGTTATTTCCCTGGGCAAGAACGGCGTGATCACCGACGTGAAGGGCAGCGAGGTCACCGTACAGGTGGGCGTGCTGAAGATGAACATCGCGGCGGAGAAATGCCTGCTGACGAAGGCGCAGCCCGCGTCGACCTCCGCCGAGCCGAAAACGCGCAAGGGCTTCAAGAAGAACGCCGCCTCGAATTACGCGCATCAGATGTTCGTGGCTAAATCCGGCAGTACGCGACAGGAGATCGACCTGCGCGGCATGACGCTGGACGAGGCGATTCCCGTGGTCGATAAGGCTATCGATGACGCGCTGATCGCCGGCTTAGGTCAGCTGCGCTTGATTCACGGCAAGGGTACGGGAGCGCTGCGTGCGGGATTGACGGCCTATTTGTCGACGAATCGTTTTGTTAGAAGGCTGGAAACTGCCGCCTTGGACGCAGGCGGCAGCGGAGCTACTGTAATAGATTTATAGGATATGACGAGGAGGAATTATCATGGTAATGAGTATTGCTGCAAAACACGCTAAGGGCAAGGCTGCCCAGGACAAGATTTTCGGTGCGAACGCCGCCGCCGTAGCCGCTGCCGCCAAATATGGCAATGACGCGGTAACGAACGCGACCATCGGCGCTATTTTGGACGAGGACGAGAAGCTCGTCTGCCTGCCGACCGTGGAGAAGGTTTATCGCGGTCTGCAAACGAACGAGCTGATCGCCTACGCGCCCATCAGCGGCTTGCCAGAATATTTGGAGTGCGTGCTGACCGCCGCCTTTGGCGAATCCCGTCCTGAGGGCTATTTGGCAGCCGTCGCTACCGCTGGCGGTACGGGCGCTATCCATCATGCAATCTGGAACTATCTGGACGAGGGCGAGACCGCGCTTTGCTCCGATTGGTACTGGGGAGCCTATAAGGTTCTTTGTAATGACCTAGGTCGTAATTTCACCACCTATAAGATGCTGGACGAGAATAATAAATTCAATCTGCCGGCCTTGAAGGAGAAGGTGGACGAGCTTTTGGCAAAGCAGGATAATCTGCTGTACCTGCTCAATACTCCGGCGCATAATCCTACGGGCTACAGCCTGAGCGACGAGGATATGGACGGCGTGCTGGCTATTCTGAAGGAGGCTGCCGCTAAGCCTGGCAAGAACGTCGTATTCTTCCTCGATGTCGCCTATATCGATTACGCGGGCGAGAAGGAGGAGGTTCGCAAAATTTTCCGTAAGCTGGGCGGCTTGCCGGCTAATTTGCTCTGCATCGTCGGCTATAGCATGTCCAAGGGCTTTACCATGTATGGTCAGCGTACCGGCGCGATGATCGGCATTTCCTCCGATAAGGACGTCATTCAGGAATTCGCCGATATCAACCAATATAGCAGTCGCGCTACCTGGTCCAATATCAACCGTCCGGCGATGCGCACCTTAGCGACTATCTATAGCGATAAGGAGCTGCTGGAGAAGGTTTGCGCCGAGCGCGATTATTACTATCAGATGATCAAGGCGCGTGCCGATCTGTTCACGAAGGAAGCTAAGGAATGCGGTTTGCCCATGCTGCCGTATGTGGCAGGCTTCTTCCTGTCCATTCCGGCGAAGAACCCCGATGCTATTTGCGACAAGCTGCATGAGGACAATATCTTCGCCGTACCGCTGGCAGCAGGCGTGCGTATCGCAGTTTGCGCCGTACCGCTGAAGAAAATCGCCGGTATGGCAGCGAAGGTGAACGCGGCGATGCAGGCTGTGGAGCAGTAAAATGCTGAGCTGGAAGCTGCCGAACGGGCAGCTGCGTCAGTTCGAGGAGGGAAGTAGTCTGCTTGTGGCGGCTAAGGCCATGCAGGCAGGCTATGCCTCGCCACTGGTCGCCGGAATCTTTAACGGCGAGCTGGTGGACCTGCAAAGACCGCTTTACGCCGACGGCGAGGTGAATTTCGTCGAGGTCAATACGGAGGAGGGAATGCGCGTTTATACGCGTACCCTGCTTTTTATGCTGCTGAACGCCGTGAAGCGCCTGCGCCCCGAGGTTAATCTCGAGGTGCGCAATACCCTGGGGAGCGCGCTTTATTGCATCGATCATACGAGTCAGCGCTTGAGCGCGGCGGAGATCGAGGAGCTGGAGCGCATGATGCACGCTATGGTGGCGGAGCGTCTGCCGTTGGAGCTGAAGCGCTATTCCAAGCCCGAGGCTATGGAGCTTTTTGCCGATGTTTGCACGCCTGATCGCAGCAGTCTTTTGGCGGAGCTGCCTGAGGACGCGGAGCTGACGGTGTACTGCTTGGGCGGGCAGGGCGGCTATTTCTTCGGCGCTATGTGCCCCGACTGCGGCTATGTGCCGCATTTCGAGCTGCTGCCCTACGCAGAGGGCGTGGTTATCAATTACCCAGACACGGGGGATTGGGAGCATTTGCCGCCCTTCGCCGATAAGCCGCGTCTAAACGCCGCCTATCAGGAGGCGGAGGAATGGTCGGCGATGATCCAATGCAATACCATCGGTAAGCTGAATAAGCTGACGGATTTGGGCTATAGTGAGCGTATTATTCAGATCGCCGAGGCGCTGCACGAGAAGAAGCTGGCGGCTATCGCGGACGAGATAGCTAAGCGGCGGCAGGAGCTGAAGCTCGTGCTGATTGCAGGCCCCTCGTCCTCAGGTAAGACCTCCACCGCGCAGCGCTTGAGCGTACAGATGGCGGTCAACGGTCTGCGCCCCATGCCTATTTCCATGGATGATTATTATCGCAATCGCGTCGATACCCCGCGTAAGCCCGATGGCAGCTATGACTTCGAGTGTTTGGAGGCTATCGATCTAGAGCTGTTCAACGAGCATTTGCAGCGCCTGCTGGCGGGCGAGAGGGTGAAGCTGCCGAAGTACAATTTCCGCACTGGCTGTCGTGAATATCGGGGGCAGGAAATGCAGCTTACGGAGAACGCCGTGCTGGTCGTGGAGGGTATCCATGGCTTGAACGAGCAGCTTACTGCCGCCATTCCGGCGAAGAATAAGCTAAAACTCTATGTTAGCGCGCTCACGCCGATGTCCTTTGATGAGTATAATCGTATCCATACTACGGATGTACGCCTGCTACGCCGCATCGTGCGCGATAGTCAGTTCCGCTCGCATGACGCGCGTGCCACGCTTTTACAATGGAATTCTGTGCGCGAGGGGGAGGAGCAGTATATCTTCCCGTATCAGGACGGCGCGGACGTGATCTTCAACACGACACTGATCTATGAGCTGGCAGTGCTGAAGAAGTACGCCGTACCGCTTTTGGAGGCGGTGACGCGTGCCGACGGCAGGGCGTATACCACTGCTAATCGCTTGCTGAAGATGCTTTATTTCGTGCGCGCGATCGACGAGGCGACGATTCCCAACAATTCCATTCTGCGTGAATTCGTGGGCGGAAGCGTTTTTAAGGACGCGCTTTAAGCCCTGATTGCTGTTTTTACGGAGAAAAAAGCGCTTTTTGCGAGGAAAGCACTTGCCAAAATTGCGGAGTTGTGGTAATATATATACCTGTCAGACGTAATGACGATTGGCCCGGTGGTTCAGTTGGTTAGAATGCCGCCCTGTCACGGCGGAGGTCGTGGGTTCGAGTCCCATCCGGGTCGCCAATCGCGGAAATAGCTCAGTGGTAGAGCACCTCCTTGCCAAGGAGGGGGTCGCGAGTTCGAATCTCGTTTTCCGCTCCACTTATAGGGGTATAGTTCAATGGTAGAGCAACGGTCTCCAAAACCGTTAATCTGGGTTCGAATCCTAGTACCCCTGCCAAGATATTACAACCC
>CAYZOZ010000004.1:57003-59944 GCA_964480295.1 uncultured Phascolarctobacterium sp. | reverse complement strand
CGCTGTTCATATGCAGATAGCTGTAGCCCAAACGCTCGCAGATCGCCTCCGTGCTCCGCGCCAGCTCCTCGTCCAAAGGAACGGGGCTGTCCGCCGTCAGCATTTCGATCTCCACGCTCACGTCATCGCTGGCGGCAACCTCGTCGCATGCCAAGCGAATCCGTGCCAGCGTGCGATCGATGCTCTCCTGCTGCACGCCGCGCACGTCCACCCAAAGCACGGCGCCGCCGGGTACGACGTTGATCGAGCCGGGCTCCACGTCCACCACGCCCACCGTGCCGACGGTGCCGTTTTCCTTTTCGGCAGTCGCCGCCGCGTTCACCGCCAAAATAAGCTTCGCGCCTGCCACCAGAGCGTCCCTACGCATACCCATGGGCGTAGCGCCGCTGTGATCCGCCATACCTTTGATATGCACCTTGAAACGCGTCGGCGCGGCGATATTACGCACGATGCCAATCTGCAAATCCTTCTGCTCCAGCACCTTGCCCTGCTCGATGTGCAGCTCGCAGAACGTGCTGTACGCGCCCGCGGGCAGCAGCGCCTCCTCATAGCGTTCGGGAGCGCAGCCCCACGCGCGCAGAGCCTCGATGAAGGAAAGATCGTCCTTCTTCGCGCCCTTATTCAGCTTCTCTGGCGTCGCCGCGCCCGTGATCAGCTTGCTGCCGATCGTCGCGAAGCCGAAGCGGCTCGACTCCTCGGCGCGGAAGATAATCACCTCGACGGAACGCTCCAGCTGCTCGTCGCGCAGCATATAAAGCGCCTCCAACGCGCCCACAACGCCGCACATACCGTCATACGCGCCGCCGTGGATAACCGTATCCAAATGACTGCCGCTCGCCACCGGCGCCAGCTCCGGTCGCAAACCCTCGCGACGCAAAAAGAGATTGCCCACCGCGTCCTCACGCACGCTGAGTTTCAAATCTGCTACCTGCGCCAAAAGCCACTCCTGCGCCTCTCTATCAAGCTCCGTATACGCCAAACGGGTAATGCCCTCGTCCGTCGCGCCGAATTTTGCCAAACCAGCGAGTAAGCCCGCCACTCTTTCACTATTAACTGCTTGCATATTGCCTCCTCATTAAAACAAAAATAAAAGATAGCCTGCATCACATAAAACGCAGGCTATGTGAAAACGGAAAATTATTCATTCATCATGTGCAGCTTCTCAAAAAGCTTGAACAGCAGGCTCATAATGATCGCGACTAGCGTCGCCAAAACCATGCCCTGTACGGCGAACGCGCCAAAGCTAAGCTTCGCGCCGGAAAGACCGATGATCATGATTACGGAGGTCATCACCAAATTGGAGGACTTGCTGTAATCGACCTTGCTTTCCACCAGTACGCGGATACCGCTGGCGGCGATAACGCCGAACAGCAAGATGCAGATGCCGCCCATTACGGGTACAGGAATACTGTGAATCAGCTGCGACAGCTTACCGCAGAAGGAAAGGATGATTGCGAACACGGCGGCACCGCCAATAACCCAGGTGCTATAAACCTTGGTGATCGCCATAACGCCGATGTTCTCGCCATAGGTCGTGTTCGGCGTAGCGCCAGCAAAGCCGCTGATCACGTTAGACAAACCGTCGGCGAAGAGCGAACGCGAAAGTCCGGGATCCTTCAAAAGATCGCGCTCCACAATATTACCCGTAACCACGAGATGTCCGATGTGCTCCGCCAGCACCACCAGCGCCGCGGGAGCGATGATCATAATCGCGCTGAAATCAAAAACAGGCGCGTAGAACTGCGGCAGCTGGAACCAAGGCGCGTCCAGCACGGGCTGGAAATTCACCATGCCCATGATTGCCGCGAACACATAGCCGCAGATAACGCCGAAAAGGATGGGGATAATGCTCATAAAGCCGCGGAAGGCTACCGAGCCGATCACGCCCACCGCCAAGGTGAACATGCTCACGGCGATGTTCGCGCCCTCGATCTTGTCGCCCGTCAGGCCTGCCATATTAGCGGCGACGGGAGCCAGCTCCAAGCCGATGACCGCGATGATCGCGCCCATGGCAGCCGGCGGAAAGATCACGTCGATCCACTTCGTCCCCACCATGTGGATGATGAAGGAAAAAAGCATGAACAGCAGACCAAAAACGATGAAGCCCGACTGCGCGTGATTATAGCCGCTTTGGGACATAATCAATAGCACCGGCGAAATGAAGGCGAAGCTAGAGCCCAAATACGAGGGAATCCTGCCCTTAGTAATGAAAATATACAGCAGCGTACCCAAGCCGTTCATAAACAGACAGGTAGTCGGATTCACGTTAAAGAGGAATGGCACCAGCACCGTCGAGCCGAACATCGCGAACAAATGCTGAAGGCTCAGGGGAATATTCAATAGCAGCGGCGGTCTTTCCTCGACCTGAATTACTCTATGCTCCAAAATCATCAACTCCTTTACGAAAAATATCTACAGATAATTTTATGTTGAAATGCTCATAAATGCAAGAGGTTTGCGCGTTTTTGCCAATGTATACTTATTTTATTACGTACTCTAAACAATTATTTTATCCTGCTCGCGCTCGCTTGACAAAGCTCCGAAGCATGCTATAATGAATCTACACACTGCCAATTACAAGCGACGACTATAGTCGTCATGCAATATAAAAGGAGAATGTAAATGCTTAATATATTATTTGGGTTCTTTCTTTTCGGAATCCTCGCGGTTCTCAGCCTACGCGCCTTCTACCGCGCCTTCAAGAACGATGAGTCACTCAGCACCAATCAGGCAGCCCTTTTGGTCGCGCTGGCGATTGGCACGCTCATGGCGCTCTCGCTGGGACTGCTCAAGGAATATAATATGCAGCTAATAACCTATTAAGGCAAAAGCAAAAGCAGCACGCCCATCCCTTACGGATGGACGTGCTGCTTTTATATTATACGCTCTATTCACAAAGCTCCTCGGTCTTGAAGATGTTATAGCCCTCGTAATGATAGCT
>CAYZOZ010000004.1:0-56903 GCA_964480295.1 uncultured Phascolarctobacterium sp. | reverse complement strand
TCTATTCACAAAGCTCCTCGGTCTTGAAGATGTTATAGCCCTCGTAATGATAGCTGGCATCCAAGCCCTTCATATAAACGCCACGGTCGTCGATAGCGTCGGTCAAGGCGGCGCGCAGCAAATGCTTTATCTCCAAATCCTTGATTGGACTGCGCTCCATCGCCAGAAGATAATCCTCCTTATCCACCCTGCTCCAATCCACGCATCTGCCCAGCTCCGTTTTCAAAATATGATCCAACCAAATGCGTGTCGAACGACCATTGCCCTCGCGGAAGGGGTGCGCCACGTTCATCTCCACGTATTTTTCGATTATCTCCTCGAAGCTATGCTGCGGCAGCTTATCGATATTTTCCAGAGCCGCCTGCAAATAGATCACAGGAGCGAAGCGAAAGCTGCCTTTAGCGATGTTCACCGTGCGCACCTCGCCGGCAAAGCTATAAATATCCTCAAAAAGGAAGCGATGAATCTTCGCCAAGGTAGCGAAGGTGCCGGCTGGCTCATGCTCCAAAAGTCCTTCCTCGAACAATCGCAGCGCCTTCCGCTTGCTGATGCGTTCCTCCGCTCGCGCCAGCTCCGCTCCCTCGGTCAAGCCCAATCTATTAGCTAAAGTCATAATCTCACCTCGCCTCGTAATTTCTATAAAGCAAAAGCCTGCTTATTCCGCTAAGAATTTATTAACGGCGGCTGCCGCACCACGTCCCTCGGCGATCGCCCAAACGACTAGGCTCTGTCCACGACGCGCGTCACCAGCGGCAAAGACCTTCGGCACGGAGGTTTTGTAATCACCCTCCGCCGCGGCAATGGAGCCGCGCTCGTTCGCCGCCACATGAAACTCGTCCAAGAGGCTTTGCTCACTGCCGGCAAAGCCCATCGCCAAAAGCACGACCTGCGCCGGAATAACGCGCTCCGTCCCCGGCACGGGCACCTCGGTGCGCTTGCCGTTGACCATGCGCATCACGTTTTGACTTACGCGCACGCCGCACACCCTGCCGTCCTCGCCCAGGAACTCCTGCGTCATCACGCAGAACTCGCGCACGTCCTCCTTGAATTTTTCAATAGCCTCCTCCTGACCGTAATCAGTGGTAAAGACCTTCGGGAACTCTGGCCAAGGATTTTGCTCCGTGCGCGCATGGGGCAGGCAGGGATTATGCTGTAGCTGCTTCACACTGCGGCAGCCCTGACGGATAACGGTCGCCATGCAGTCGTTGCCCGTATCGCCGCCACCGATGATCACGACATCCTTATCCTTAGTGTCGATCGACAAGCCGTCGGCGAAATTGCTATCCAAATAGCTTTTCGTCACGCCATGCAGAAAATCCTTCGCGAAATAAATCCCCTGAAGCTCGCGTCCCTTCACCTCGAGATCGCGAGGCTTCGTCGCGCCCGTGCAAAGAACGACGGCATCATACTCCTCCAGAAGCATGGACGAGGAAATCTTCGTGCCCACCTCCGCGTTAAGGACGAAGCTTACGCCCGCCTCCTCCAAAAAACGCACGCGGCGCAGCACGACCTCCTTATCCAGCTTCATCGTCGGCACGCCGTACATCAAAAGTCCGCCAGGACGATCGGCGCGCTCGTAGACGGTAACGCTATGCCCCGCCTTATTCAGCTGATCGGCGCACGCCAGTCCCGCAGGGCCGCTACCGATGACCGCCACGCGCTTACCCGTGCGCTGCGCCGGGATGTTCGGCTTCACCAAATTCTTAGCGAAGGCGTTCTCGATAATGTATTGCTCGATATTCTTAATCGCTACCGGCGCGGTCACCAAACCGGCATTGCACGCCCCCTCGCAGGGAGCGGGGCAAAGATGCGAGGTGAACTCCGGAAAATTATTAGTTTTATTCAAGCGCGCGTAGGCGAAATCCTCCATGCCATGATAAACGAGATCGTTGAACTCGGGCATCAGATTATGCAGCGGACAGCCGCTCACCACGCCGTTCAGCATAATGCCGCTGTGACAGAAGGGAACGCCGCAATCCATGCAGCGCGCCGCCTGACAGCGCAGCTCCTCGCGATGCTCCAGACTGCTTTGCTTAATCTCCTGCCAATCCTGTATTCTCGCGTCAGGGGCACGCAAAGCAAGCTCCCTGCGCTGATAATCCATAAATCCAGTTGGCTTACCCATTATGCCTTCACCTCCTCAAATACCTTCATGGTCGCGTCCTCCATGCTCATACCCTGCTGCAAATACTCATTGAGCTTTTCGGTAACCTTCTTATAATCCTTGGGAATAACCTTGACAAATTTTTTACTATAGTCAGACCAATGCTCCAGAATCTCCTTCGCAATCTTACTGCCCGTATATTCGGCGTGCTTGAGGATCATCTTCTTCACCGTCAGGCTGTCGTTAATCGCCTCCAACGGCTCCAGCAGCACGATCTCCTTATTGCAATAGGTGGCGAAATCGCCCTCCTGATCCAAAACGTAGGCCACACCACCGCTCATGCCGGCGGCGAAATTGCGTCCCGTCGGTCCGAGAATGACCACCGTACCACCCGTCATATATTCGCAGCCATGGTCGCCCACGCCCTCGATAACGGCGTTCACGCCACTGTTACGGATGCAGAAGCGTTCGCCAGCCATGCCGCTGATGTATGCCTCGCCACTGGTCGCGCCGTAGAAGGCGACGTTGCCGATGATGACGTTCTCATGTGGATTAAAGCGCGCGTCCGCGTCCGGATGAATGATGATCTTACCACCGGACAAGCCCTTGCCCACATGGTCGTTGGCATCGCCCTCCAGCTCCAGCGTCACGCCCTTCGGCAAAAAGGCACCGAAGCTCTGACCAGCGCTGCCCTTGAAATGCAGTCTAATCGTATCGGCGGGCAAGCCCTCCAAGCCATAGCGACGAGTGATCTCGCTGCCCAGAATCGTGCCGACTACGCGATCCGTATTCTTGATCGGCAGCGTGATGCGTACAGGCTTCTTGCTCTCCAAATTGCTGTGGCAAATATCCAAAAGCTCGCGCATATCCAAGGATTTCTCCAGCTGATGATTTTGCTGCTTGGTGCAAACCTGGCTTGCGCCCGGCTCCACCTCTGGCTTATACAAGAGCGGCGCGAGATCCAAATTCTTATTCTTCCAGTTACGTGCCTCCTCCGGCTTCGGAATCAGCACCTCGGTACGGCCAACCATCTCATCGATTGTTCTGAAGCCCATGGTTGCCATATACTCGCGCACCTCCTGCGCGATGAAATGCATATAGTTGACGATGTACTCGGGCTTGCCGCGGAAATTCTTACGCAGCTCAGGATCCTGCGTCGCCACGCCCATCGGACAGGTATTCAAATTGCAAACGCGCATCATCACGCAGCCGATAGCGATCAAAGGAGCGGTCGCGAAGCCATACTCCTCCGCGCCGAGCAGCGCCGCGATGATAACGTCGCGTCCAGTCAGCAGCTTGCCGTCCGTCTCCAGCGTCACCCTATCGCGCAAATTGTTCAAAAGCAGGGTTTGGTGCGTTTCCATAAGTCCCAGCTCCCACGGCAGGCCCGCGTGATTAATCGAGGTACGCGGCGAAGCGCCCGTACCGCCGTCATAGCCGCTAATCAGCACGACATCAGCACACGCCTTAACTACGCCTGCGGCGATCGTGCCCACGCCCACCTCGCTGACCAGCTTAACGCTGATGAGCGCGCGGGGGTTCGCGTTCTTCAGATCATGGATCAGCTCCGCCAAATCCTCGATCGAATAAATATCATGATGCGGCGGCGGCGAGATCAAACCGATGCCCGCCGTAGTGCCGCGACACTCCGCAATCCACGGATACACCTTACCGCCGGGCAGCTGACCGCCCTCGCCAGGCTTAGCACCCTGAGCGATCTTAATCTGAATCTCGTCCGCGTTGACCAAATAATTACTGGTTACGCCGAAACGACCAGAAGCGACCTGCTTAATCGCGCTGCGCTTACTGTCGCCATTGGGCAATGTGTGGAAACGCTCCGGACTTTCGCCGCCCTCGCCGGTATTCGACTTGCCGCCGATACGGTTCATCGCGATCGCCAGGCACTCATGCGCCTCCTGGCTCAGGGAGCCGTAGCTCATTGCGCCGGTCTTGAAGCGATGGCAAATGCTTTCCACGGACTCCACGTCGTTAATATCGATTGGCAGACGCTGCGGCGTGAAGGTCAGCATACTACGCAAATTCTGATTAGCGAACTCGCTGCCGCTCAGCTGATCAGAAAACTCCTTATAAAGCTTGTAATCGCCCGTGCGACAGGCCTGCTGTAGCTTCACGATCGTTTCCGGATTGATCATATGCTTCTCGCCGCTATCGCGATATTGATAATGCGAACCGGATTCGTAGCTAAATACGTCGATATCGCCCTCCACGAAGGCAGGCTCGTGGCGCATAGAAACCTCCTTGGCGATCTCCTCCAAGCCGATACCCTCAAGACGCGAGGGCGTGCCAGTGAAGTATTCTTCAATTACGGCGCTGCTAATGCCGATAGCCTCGAAGATTTGCGCGCCACGGTAGGACTGCACGGTGGAGATGCCCATTTTCGAAAGGATCTTCGCGATGCCGTGCGTGCAGGCGCTAATATAGTTCTCGGTAGCCTTCGCGAAATCAATGTCCAGCATACCGTTATTGCACATATTCTCCAGCGTTTCAAACGCCAAATACGGATTGATACCGCTAACACCATAGCCAAGCAGAAGCGCCATATGATGCACCTCGCGCGGCTCAGCGGATTCGATGATAATGGAGGCACGCAAACGCGTACCCTTCTTGATAAGGTGATGATGCAAGCCTGCACCTGCCAAAAGCGCGGGGATCGCCGCCTTCTCCTTAGAAATACCGCGGTCGGAAAGGATGAGAATCACCTTGCCCTCGGCGATATATTGATCAGCCTGCGCGAAGATCGCGTCCAACGCCTTCTTCAAGCCTGCGCCCCCCTCTGCCACATCGTAAAGCATGGGGATAGTCGCCGCCTCGAAATTAGGAATATGCTTGAGCTTCGCCAGCTCGATATTGCTCATGACCGGCGACTCAGCACTAATCTGATGACAGCTTTCCGGCTGAGGATCGATCAGGTTCAGCTCAGGACCGATGCCGCTCGTCGTATCGGTAAAGACCTCCTCGCGAATAGCGTCGATGGGCGGATTCGTAACCTGTGCGAAAAGCTGCTTGAAATAATTATACAGCAGCTGCGGCTTCTCGCTCAAAACTGCCAGCGGCGCGTCGTTGCCCATCGCGCCCAAGGGATCGATGCCCTTCAACGCCATAGGGCGCAGGAATTTCGTCAAATCCTCCAGCGTATAACCGAAGGCGCGCTGACGCTGAAGCAGCGTCTGCATATCGGGCACAGGCAGCTCGCTGTTCAAGGGAATATTCTTCAGCTTGATGGAATGCTGCTTCAGCCACTCGGCATAGGGATGCTCGGTAGCGATTTTGTGCTTAATCTCGTCGTTACCGATAATGCGTCCCTGCTCCGTATCGATAACCAGCATACGGCCTGGGCGCAGACGATCCTTTTTAATGATCGTAGAGGGATCAATGTCCACCACGCCGACCTCGGAGGCCAAAACGATCGTATTATCATCGGTGATATAGTAACGGGAAGGACGCAGACCGTTGCGATCCAAAGCCGCGCAAATCGTGCGACCGTCAGTGAACGCCATAGCGGCAGGACCGTCCCAAGCCTCGATCAAGGAGTTGTGATATTCAAAGAACGCCTTCAAATCAGGATCCAAATGCGGATTCTTGCCCCAAGGCTCGGGGATCATCATCATAACGGCGTGAGGCAGGCTACGACCGCTCATCACGAGGAACTCCAAACAGTTATCGAACATACCGGAATCGGAGCCTGTCTCGTCGATAATTGGCATAATCTTGCTAATGTCATTGCCCCAAAGGCTGTTGCCACACATCGTTTGACGGGCACGCATCCAGTTAATATTGCCACGCAGCGTGTTGATCTCGCCGTTATGCATTAAATAGCGATAGGGATGCGCGCGCTCCCAACTGGGGAAGGTGTTCGTACTGAAGCGGGAATGCACTAGAGCCAAAGCCGTTTCCACGGAGCTATCCTCCATGTCCGCATAGAAGGTACGCAGCTGCTCAGTCGTCAGCATGCCCTTGTACACGATGGTACGCGAGGACAGGCTGGAAACGTAGAAATATTTGCCACCGCGCAGCTTGCCGTAACGAATATAATTCTCCGCCTGACGACGGATGCTATATAATTTACGCTCGAAGGCATTATCATCGATGTCCAAGCGCTCCAAAATACTCTCGGAGGGCTGAATGAAAATCTGCGCCATGTAGGGCATGCTCTGACGGGACTTTTCGCCCAAAACCTCGGGATGCACGGGTACGACGCGCCAGCCCAAAACGCTCTGACCGTTAGCCTCGACGATGCGCTCGAAATGACGCTGCACGTTTTCGCGCTCCACGATGTCCGGGGGCAGGAAGATGAAGCCGACGGCATACTTGCCCTGCTCGGGCAGCTCGATGTCCAGCTTCGCGCACTCCTTCACGAAGAAATTATGCGGGATTTGCAGCAGCACGCCTGCGCCGTCACCGGAGTTCGCGTCCGCGCCCTGACCGCCGCGGTGATCCATATTATGCAGAACTACCAGTGCCTGCTTGAGGATCTTATTCGATTTTTTGCCGTTGATATTGGCGACAACGCCGACACCGCAGGCATCATGCTCAAACCAAGGATCGTACAGTCCCTGCTTTGCAGGTAACGAAGTGCTCATAAGAATTCTCCTCTCACTCTAAAACTGTAATTTTAATTATAATCCTAGGTAAAAGCAAACGCAAATTGTATACATGTATATTTATAGAAGAGGATAAAAAGCTGAACCTCCTCAAACAAAAAAAGTCGAGCCTCTTACGAAGCTCGACTTTTATTTTATTGCTTATTTTGCGTAATCCACAGCACGTGTCTCACGAATGATAACTACCTTGATCTGACCGGGATATTCCATTTCCGCCTCGATCTTCTTAGAGATGTCGCGTGCCAAAAGCACTGCGGAAGCATCATCGATAATCTCGGGCTTAACCATAATGCGGATCTCGCGACCTGCCTGTACGGCATAGCACTTCTCAACGCCGTTGAAGGACTCAGAAATCTCCTCCAAGCGCGTCAAACGCTTCAGATAGCTTTCCAAGGTCTCACGTCTTGCGCCAGGACGGGCTGCGGAAACGGCATCAGCAGCGGAAACCAAAACGGCCTCCACGCTCTTCGGCTCCACATCGCCGTGATGCGCCAATACGGCATTAACGATCAGCTCTGATTCACGGAATTTCTTGACGATCTCGCCGCCAATCTCCACGTGGGAGCCCTCCATCTCGTGATCGATCGCCTTGCCGATATCGTGCAGCAAGCCTGCACGCTTAGCCAATACCACGTCAACGCCCAGCTCGGAAGCCATCACACCTGCCAAATTAGCGACCTCGACGGAATGATTCAGCACATTCTGACCATAGCTGGTACGGTATCTCAAGCGACCTAAAAGCTTGATCAGCTCGGGATGCAGACCATGCACGCCAACCGCGAAGGTTGCCTGCTCGCCCGCTTCCTTAATCTTCTGCTCAACCTCTTTTTGCGCCTTCTCCACCATTTCCTCGATACGGGACGGATGAATACGACCGTCGTTGATGAGCTTCTCTAGGGCGATACGCGCCACCTCGCGGCGAACTGGATCAAAGCCAGAGATAATTACCGCCTCGGGCGTATCGTCGATGATCAAATCGATACCTGTCAGGGTTTCCAGAGTGCGGATATTGCGTCCCTCGCGACCGATAATGCGTCCCTTCATCTCGTCGTTCGGCAAGCCGACGACGGAAACGGTGGTCTCCGCTACATGATCGGCAGCACAGCGCTGAATAGCGAGAGAAATAATCTCGCGCGCCTTTTTATCGGCCTCGTCCTTCGCCTGCTGCTCCAAATCCTTGATCAGCATCGCGGACTCGTGCTTCACCTCGTCCTCCAGGGATTGCAAAAGCTCCTGCTTAGCCTCCTCGCAGGTCAAGCCAGACAAGCGCTCTAGCTCGGTCTGCTGCTTCTGCAAAAGCTGATCCGCCTTCTCCTGCGCGGCGTTTAAACGCTGCTCCTTGGATACCAGCTTCTCCTCCTTGCGCTCGAAGGACTCGATTTTACGATCCAGATTTTCTTCCTTCTGCAATAAGCGACGCTCCTGACGCTGTAAGTCATTGCGTCTGTCTTTATTTTCACGCTCCATGTCGGAACGCAGACGATGGATTTCCTCCTTGGTCTCCATCATCATTTCCTTACGCTTGGCAGCACCTGCCTGCTCGGCCTCCTGCACGATGCGCAGCGCCTGCTCCTCAGCAGTCGCGAGCTTGCCCTCGGCAACGTTCTTGCGCACCAAATAACCAACGGCACCACCTGCCAAACCAACTACTACGGCAGTTCCAATAATTTCTAAAATCGTCCTCACCTCCTAGTTAATAAATTTTTCCAAGATTTTTTTGCATAACAACAGCAGGCGCGTCTGCGTCTGCTATAAATGTCCTTATTCCATTGAATATAATATAATCAATCAATTACAGGAAATATAGCAATTAACCTATTCAAATTCTGAAAAAGGGCAAAAAAGAGGGCAACATCTTTTCCTGTCGCCCCATGATAACCCGGTGATATAAATCACAATGGGACAATTACATTGTAATGAAAACTAATAAAAAAGTCAACCTTCACAACGCTATATATCGTGATTAAGGCGTAATTTTTCCCATAAAACGGACATATATCCCGCTGAAAAGCCTCGTGTCGCCAAAAAGCGACAAGCTGCTCCGTATATTTTTTTGTCCTGCTCCACCGCTCCGGTCAGCCGTTTGCGATTGCGCTGCAAGAACAGCTCCGCCGCCCTCTCCGCATGCGCCGCCTCCTGCTCCTCCGTGAATTCCGACAAAATCTGCCGCACGAGCTCCACAGGTACGCCGTGCTTCTTCAGCTCCGCTGTAAGATGTAGCCTACCATAACAGCCCTTGCGCAGCCACGCCTCGTAAACGCGCCACGCGTAGCGCTCCTCGTCCAGCAAACCGTAATGCCGTAGCTTAGCGATAGCCTCCTCGGCGACCTGCACAGTCGCGCCCCTTTGGCATAGGCGCTCGCGCAGCTCCCTCTCGCTGAAATCGCGATAGGAGAGCAAATTCAAAGCGCAATCATACGCCTGACGCGCGTCCGCCAGTACCTTGGGCTCGGCACGCTTAACAGCCCTTTCCTCCGCCATTTGCTATCAAAGCTCGTCCTTAAAAATGGACTCGTTATCAGGTACGTCGTTCTCCGCCTCCACGGGCTCCGTCTTTGCCACGGTCACGGAACGAATCTTGTTCTCGATCTCCTGCGCCAGCTCCGGATTATCGTGCAGATAATCCTTCACCTTCTCCTTACCTTGACCTAGGCGCACGTCGCCATAGGAATACCAAGCGCCGCTCTTATTAATGATGTCCAAATCGGCACCCAAATCAACGATGCAGCCCTCATGGGAAATACCCTTACCGTACATAATATCGAACTCCGCCTGCTTAAACGGGGGCGCAACCTTATTCTTAACGACCTTCACGCGAGTGCGGCTACCGATAACGTCGTTGCCGTTTTTCAGCGTGTCGATACGACGCACGTCCAAGCGCACGGTGGAATAAAATTTCAAAGCACGACCGCCAGTAGTGGTTTCAGGATTACCGAACATCACGCCGACCTTCTCACGAATCTGATTAATAAAGATCGTCGCACATTTGGATTTAGAGATTAAGCCAGTCAGCTTACGCAGAGCCTGACTCATCAAACGCGCCTGTAGGCCCACATGGGAATCGCCCATCTCACCCTCGATCTCGGCACGAGGAACCAAAGCCGCTACGGAATCGATAACGATGATATCGATCGCGCCGCTGCGCACCAAGGCATCAGCGATTTCCAAAGCCTGCTCACCGTTATCTGGCTGGGAAATAAGCAAATTATCGATATCCACGCCCAAATGACGAGCGTATTCGGGATCGAGCGCATGCTCGGCATCAATGAAGGCAGCGTAGCCGCCCAGCTTCTGCGCCTCGGCGATCATGTGCAACGCCACGGTGGTCTTACCGGAGGACTCAGGTCCGTAGATCTCGATCACACGTCCGCGGGGAATACCGCCCACACCCAAGGCAATATCCAGGGACAGAGCGCCCGTGGGAATGACCTCGATATTCATCTTCTTGCTGGCCTCGCCCAGCTTCATAATGCTGCCCTTACCGAAGTCCTTCTCGATTTGGTGCATCGCCATATCTAAAGCTTTCTTTTTATCCGCATCCATTGTACTAGCCTCCTAACATAATTCATCCTTACTTTTATTATACAAACACACATTCTTGTTGTCAAGAACGTTTTTGCTTACTTGAGTAAATTTTTAATTTCCGCCTGCGTGAACGTGTACAGCGAATTGCAAAATTGACAATGCGCCTCCGTGACCTCGTCCTGCGCCAGCTCCGTCAACGCCTGCTTATCCAGCCTTCCGAGCGCGCTTAAAATGCCCTCACGACTACAACGGCATTTGAATTCTACTGGCACGCTTTCCTTAATATCCACGTCCAGATCGCGTCCCAAAATGCCGATGATCCGCTCAGGCGTATAGCCCAGCTCCAAAAGCTGCGTGATATAGGGAGTACGATTGACGTTCTCCTCCAGCTTCGCCAAAACCTCGTCAGCGCAGCCCGGCATCGCCTGAATGAAGAAACCACCCGCGGCCTGCACCTCGCCCTCCTTGTCCACCAGCACGCCCAAGGCGACGCTGCTAGGAGTTTGCTCCGACACATAGAGATACTTCGTCAGATCACTGGCGATCTCGCCGTCCGCCAACTCGCAATAGCCAGTGAACGGCTCCGCGTTCTGCAAATAACGCGTCACGATAATATTTCCCTGACCGATACCGCCGCCAACGTTCAGCTTACCGTCCTCGCGCAGCGGTAAAAAAGCATCGGGGTTTTCGACATAGCCGCGCACACCCGTGCCCTGCGCGTCAGCCACCACGTCTCCCAAGGGACCGTCGCCGTGCAAGCGCACGCTAATGCGCTCGCCGTCCTTCATCGTCGCCGCCAAAAGCAGCGCGCCGCTCATTGTCCTGCCCAAAGCGGCACTTGCCAAATGCGAGCAGCCGTGCTTGCGCGCCGCCTCACGCACCAAATTAGTAGTACTGAGCGCGTAGATACGCACGCCGTCCGCAGTCGCCTTCGTTAAAATATCCTGCATAATTCTACCTCTTTACAAAAAGAAGCCCACTAACTACTAGCGGGCTTGTTGTTCTACCACAGAAGCTCACCCAACAACTACCGGGTACTCCTATGCTTAATTATATAGCAAAAACTATTAAATTGCAACGTTGAGCAATCACCTCAAGATATTTTACACGCTGAGAAATTTGGCGGCGCAAAAGCTTATTGCAAAGCCTTCAACATCTGAATAGCCTGCAAAACATCCTGCATAGAATAATTTTTCAAGCTTTCCACACCCTGATCCTGCTTGCTGTTGTCGGCACCGAAAACGATCTCGTCGATAGCGCAATTAAAAATGCGTGACATCTTCACGATATTCTCCAAGGTCAAGCCCGCCCTACCGCTTTCAATATTACTCATATGGGTTTGGGAAACGCCGATCTCCTTCGCCAATACCGTCTGATAAATATTATTTCTTAAACGCAGTGTTTTAATACGCAACCCGATTTCCTTGTAATTAAGCTCCTTTGCCATTTTCATCATCAACTCCTAACCGACATCCTATGCTAATTTTCTAAATAACAAAAGCCTAAGATCTTCATAATCGTGAAGCCCTCACCCATCTCAGGATTCACATCCTATAAAAAAATACGCTACCCTCCCCCCTCTAATATAAGAAAAGTAAATCATTCGAAACAAAAACGAAAAAGTAAGCATTAAATTTTCTCAATTATATGCTTAACAATATTATACGCTTTATCTGCCATATATGCAAGAAAAATATTGTTAAATGTCAGCTTATTTTTAACTAAAAAGATGGCATACTGATTTTTTTACTGTATTAAGTAAGTCACCACAAAAATAAAACCACCGCCTTTTGTGCTTTCACTTAAAATAAGTAGCACGGCAGGCGATGGCTTTCAGTTAAGCTTCTTTAAGCCTCCAATATTTTCTTAACCATATCGGGGAAATTACCGATGACGATATCCACGCCCAAATCACGGAAGCGCTTCACGCTCTCCTCGTCGTTGACCGTCCAGGTATTAATCTCGATGCCATGGCTTTTCAGCTCCGCCACGGTCGCATCCGTCAAACTGCCATGATAAGGATGATAGCAGGGTACGCCGACAGCCGCGGTATACGCGCCTGGAGCGACCAGCCAGCTTTCCTCCAAAAGACCGTATTTCAGCTGCGGTGCCAGCTCGCGCATCCGCAGAACGCTATGATGATTAAAGCTGGAGATGATGATTCTGTCCTCTAAGCCATATTTTTTGATAAGCGCCCAAACCTTCGCCTCAATGCCCTCATAGGGGAACACGCCGGTCTTCAGCTCGATATTAGTCACCAAAGTGGTATCCTTCACCCAACGCAAATACTCATCCAATGTCGGAATAGGATTGAAGCCCACCTGCCCTGCGTAAATATAGGACGCGTCCAGCTTGCGCAGCTCCGCCAGCGTGAAATCGCGTACATTACCCTTGCCGCCAGTGGTTCTATCCACCCTTTCGTCATGAATCACGACCACCTCGCCGTCCTTGGTCAGCTGTACGTCCAGCTCGATACCGTCCGCCTGCGCCTCCCATGCCTTTTGAAACGCCAGCATCGTATTTTCGGGATATTTACCGCTAAAGCCGCGGTGTGCGAAATTTTTCATAAAAAAGCCTCCTCAAGCTTAATCTCATTTATTGAGTTATATTTTAACCCCAAGGGAGCAATATGTAAAGACTTGGCAATTATTCCATTGCCTGTAAGGCATAACCTTTTAGTCCCACTCCCGCGTCGCAACAAAGGTTTCACAAATACGGTCGCCGCCTCCAGATTGAAATATATGACAAACGCCCTACAAAATGCTATAATAGAAGTGCTGTGAAGAATTAAATCACTTCCGCCAATATAAAAATTAAAGAGGTAGAAAATGTTAAAGGTACTAAAATTTTTAGTCGTCTGCGTTATATGCCTGATCGTCATGGGAGCCTCCGTGCTTTACGGCTTCTCCAGTCTGTTCGCCCCGCCCAATATGGACGAGACGCTGATTCCCGACGCGGCCTCGCAATTTTTCGACATCAACGGCAACGTTATCTATACCACGCTCTCCGAGGAGAGACGTATCCCCGTCACCATCGACAAGATTCCCAAGCACGTCCAGAAGGCCTTCATCGCAATCGAGGACAACCGCTTCTATGAGCATGGCGGCATCGACTACCGCGGCACGGCGCGCGCGCTCGTCTCCAATCTTGCCGGTCACGACGTGCAGGGCGGCAGCACGATCACCCAGCAGCTCGCTAAAAACGCCTTTTTGACGCAGGAGCGCTCCATCGTCAGAAAGATTAAGGAAGCGTTCATCGCCAAGGAGCTGGAAAATAAATACACTAAGGACGAGATTCTGACCATGTACCTGAACCGCATTTATTTCGGTCAGGGTGCCTATGGTATCGAAAGCGCGTCCCTCTACTATTTCGGTAAGCACGTACAGGATTTGGACATCGCCGAGGGAGCGACCTTAGCGGCGATTCCCAAGAGCCCCAATTACTACAATCCCTTCGAAAATCCCCAGGAAAGCAAAACGCGTCAGGAGCTAGTCATCGACCAAATGGTCAAGTACGGCTTCATCAACGAGGATCAGGGTGCCAAAGCCAAGGCCAAGAAAATGGCATACAACACCTCGCATAAGGAAAAAAGCAATCCTCGCGCCTATTTCTTCGACATGATCAGCCAAAAGGTCATCGACGAGGTCGGTGCGGACGCGCTCTATAAGGGTGGCTTGAAAATTTACACCACCATGGATCTGGATATGCAAAAGGCGGCAGAGGACGCTATGCGTCATCTCCCCTACTATTATGCCGACGGCAAAAAGCTGACGCAGCCGCAAATGGCACTGGCGGCGGTCGATCCCAAAACCGGCTATGTGAAGGCCATGATCGGCGGTCGCGGTCAGGATAAATTCAACCGCGCAACGCTGGCAGTACGTCAGCCCGGCTCCGCCTTCAAGCCCTTCGTTTACCTCACCGCCATGCAAAACGGCTTCACCCCCGCCAGCGTGATCGAGGATTCGGAGGAGGAATTCGCTCCTGGCTGGAAGCCGCAAAACTCCGATATGCAATGGCATGGCAAGGTCAGCCTGCGCACCGCGCTCAAGCGCTCGCTCAACGTGCCCACGATCAAGCTGGCACGCGAGGTCGGCGTGGATAAGATCGTCGCCAACGTCGAAAAAATGGGTATCACCACCCTCGTCGACTCCGGTGCCTATAGCGATGTCAATCTCGCCATGGCGCTCGGCGGTTTGAGCAAGGGCGTGAACCCTCTGGAAATGGCTGCCGCCTACGGCGTGTTCGCCACCAACGGCACCTATTGCAAGCCCATCGCCCTTTTGAAGATCGTCGATCGCGAGGGCAAGGTGCTTTACGAGGCCAAGCCACAGAGCAAGCGCGTTGTTGACGCGGCCTCCGCCTATCTGACCACCAGTATGCTCCAGGACGTACTCGTAAGCGGTACAGCAGGCGGCATGGGCATAGGTCGTCCGGCAGCCGGCAAAACGGGCACCACCGACACCTATATCGACGCTTGGTTCGTGGGCTACACGCCTGATTTAAGCACCGCCGTTTGGGTGGGCGATGATAATAACAAGCCCATGCAGCGCATGTACGGCAGCGGCGCGCCCCTCTCCATTTGGCACGAGTTTATGACCAACGCGCTCGCCTCCACGCCGCGCAGCTCCTTCACCAATCCCGGCGTTTCCGTCCCCGAGGAGCCGGAAATTCCGCAGGACGATGACAAGGATAAGGACAAAGACAATGATAAAGCCAAGGACGCGAAGGATGCCGCCAAAAACGACGCTAAGAACGATACCAAGGACAACAAAGCTCCCGTCGTCGGCAACAAGCCCTCCTCGCAAAAAAAGAGCATGAAATCGCGCATCAACGACCTCATGGGCAAGACCACGGTCAGCAACCAGCCCACGCGCAACTGAGTATAACGCAAGCAAGCGCAGCCTTCTTCACGGAGGCTGCGCTTTTTTTACGCGTTATTGTATACAGTATGCACGATTTTATGTTATAATATGCTCAGAGAACGTTTCGTTTGAATCTGCAAAAAAAGGAGGCTTATTATGAATAAGATGCCTGTAAAAATAGTAGAAACCGTATTACGTGACGGACATCAATCCCTCGCCGCGACTAGAATGCGCATCAAGGATATGCTGCCAGCGCTGGAGCGACTGGACGATGTCGGCTATTACGCGCTTGAGGCCTGGGGCGGTGCGACCTTCGACTCCTGCCTGCGCTTTTTAAACGAGGATCCCTGGCAGCGTCTGCGCACGCTCAAAAAGCATTTACCGAAAACGCCGATTCAAATGCTTTTGCGCGGTCAGAACATTCTCGGCTATAATCACTACGCCGATGACGTAGTCCGCGAATTCGTCAAACGCTCCGTAGCCAACGGCGTAGCCATCATCCGCATTTTCGATGCCCTCAACGACACTCGCAATTTGGAATGCGCCATGCGTGCCGCCAAGGAAGCAGGAGCGCACGTTCAGGGCTGCATCGTATATACCATCAGCCCCTATCATCAGGACAGCGATTTCGTAAAGCTGGGCAAGGAGCTGGCGCAAATGGGTGCCGATTCCATCTGTATTAAGGACATGGCGGGACTTCTGCGTCCCTATGCCGCAGAGAGCCTAGTGCGCAGCCTGAAGGCGGAGGTCGGTCTTCCGGTGGATCTGCACACGCATTTTACCAGCGGCATGGGCGATATGACACTGCTGAAGGCAGTCGAGGCTGGTGCGGACATCATCGACACCGCGCTCTCCCCCTTCTCCGAATCCACTAGCCAGCCCTGTACCGAGTCCATGGTGGCTACCCTCCAGGGCTCACCCTATGACACCGGCATCGAGCTGACAAAGCTCAACGAGCTGGCGGACTACTTCAAGGAGGTCCGCAAAAGCCTGACCAACGATTTCAACCTCAATCCCAATATTCCCATCGATCCCAAGGTACTCACCTTCCAAATCCCCGGCGGTATGCTGTCCAACCTGCTCAACCAAATGAAGGAAATGGGCGTTGCCGACAAATATCCCCAGCTTTTGGAGGAAATGCCACGCGTGCGCGCCGAGCTAGGCTATCCCCCGCTCGTAACACCCACCAGTCAGATAGTTGGCTCCATGGCGGTGCTGAACGTAGCGCTCGGCCGCTATAAGATGATTCCACGCGAGGTGAAGGATCTCATTCTGGGCAAGTACGGTCGCACACCCGCGCCCGTTGATCCAGAGGTGCGTCGTCTGGCCATCGGCGAAGCGCCGCAGATCGACCACCGTCCTGCCGACGACATCGCGCCCCAGCTCAAAAAGCTGCGCGACAAGCTGGCGGAGGAGGGCTTCCCCAACGCCCCAATCGAGGACGTGCTGAGCTACGCCTCCTTCCCCGAGGTGACGCTGAACTTCCTGCGTCACAGCAATATCGGCATGAATTTCCACGATATTTAAAGCTGACTCTTCATAAACAGAGAGCTTAACTATACCCCCTATAACAAGCAATGAAAAAGCCTCCTATTGTAGAATAAAACTACGATAGGAGGCCTTTCTACGTCAAGATTAAACAATACGCAAAAAGGATTTTCCAACGCAAGAAAGCAGAAAAACCAAGCAAGCGATTGAGAGCTTAATAATTATTCCGCCCACAGGCTCGCGTTGCCATACTTGGCGTCCAATCCCTCGCTGAACCATCTGCCGTTCAGCACATTTTTAATGATGTACTCCCTGCTCTCGTCCGGCAGCGAATGATCCGCCTCCAGCTCCGCCAAAATGCCGTCATAGCTTACGCGACTATTAATACTGTAAATGCGCGCCTGCTGTCTATTGGCATCGAAAACCATCTCGGGACGATACTCAGGATTCCACCTGCTCCAGGTGTTCCCCAAGAGCACAGTATTAGGATTACCGGTACGCATAAAATTAGCCAACGAGGAGATGAACGCCTTGCTCAGCTCCTGCGCTCCGGGCGTGGTAAAGGCATCGGTATTCTTGGTAAAGGGATTGGGCTGATCGGAGATAAAGGGCATGAACACGCCGTGGAACGCGCCGTTACGCGTGCGATAGGCCTCGCCCACCACCTCGTTACCATGCGCAAAATCGAATTTGCACACATAAATATCCTTCTTATAATGCGGATACAGCCTCTCCGCCGCCTCCTGTCCATTGAACATGCCGTAGAGCAGGCTGCCGTACTTATTGGCGAAGCGGAATTCCTTCGTCGTCAGCTCGTCCTCGTTGATCTGCTGCAAGCGATCCCTAAAATACACGTCACGCGCCGCGAAGGAACTAAACTCATCGCTGCTTGCCAAAAGCAGCAGGGGCACGCTGTTCACTTTCTTGGTCGCAAAGCCCTCCTTGGGCAGCAGCTTGCCATCAGCATAAAGATGGGGGAAGGCGCTCATGCGGATAACAGCGCCAGCCATGATCGGAGCGAGGCGCTCCGCCTTAACGTTCTGCAAATAATTACGAACCGCCTTCTCCTCCTTGCCGTCCACGCTCAAGAGCCATTTTTCGGCGCTCACCACATCGTCCGCCCTGCCGTCCTCCACAACCAAGGGAGCCAGCCTATGCGCCAAGGTTTTTTGACTGAGCGCGGGATCGGCGACCGTCAAACCGCCGCTAAAGGAAATCATCTTGGAAAATTTACCCTTGAAGGCAGGCGAGATAAGCATTGCCAAGGCATCGCGTCCGCCCGCGGAAAAGCCTGAAAGCGTGATGTTCTTCTCGTCGCCACCAAAGGCCTTGATGTTCTTCTTCACCCACTCCAGCGCCGCCGCCTGATCCAAAAGCCCATAGTTACCGCTTTCCTCATAGGCACTGCCCTTCTGCAAAGCAGGCAGATTATTAAAGCCCAACGTTCCCAAGCGATATTGCACGGAAACATAAACCACATTCGCCTCCTGCGCGAACTTATTACCCACCCACAGACGACTACTGCTGGTCTGATTATTACCGCCATGTACGAAAACCATGACTGGCAGCTTCCTTTCGGTCGTATTCGGGCGCACGATGTCCAGCGTCAGCACGCCCTCCTCGCCCAACACCTTGCCTGCCTTGGTTTGGATATTCATCGGCGCTGCTTGCGTGCATTCCAAAGCGGCCTTGTGCTTCGCCGCCGGCTGGGGCGCGCGCCAACGGTTAGCGCCCGTCGCCGGAGCAGCGTAGGGCACGCCCAACCATTCCACCACCTGATGCCGCGCATCATAGGCACCGGTCACCACGCCCTGCTCCGTTTTCACCTTATCCTGAAAATTCGCTGCCTCGCCGCCTTGGCAGAAACCTCCGCCCAAGATTAGCGCCGCGATCAACGCTCCTTGCAAATAGCTCTTCATCATTTTCCTCCTAAACGCTTATAGCACGCCTGCCGCATACAGCGCGCAAATAGACTTGCTGTCGTATAATTCACCCTTAGCCAGCATCTCCTTCAGCTCGAGTGGCGTGAAGGCCTGTACGCCGATGAACTCGTCCTCGTCGGTATGCTGGGCATATTTCGTCAGCCCGCTCGCCCTATAAAGATGAATGATCTCGTTGGAAAAGCCCGGCGTCGTCGCGATGGAAAGCAGGTACTCCCACTCCCGCGCCTCGTAGCCCGTTTCCTCGCTCAGCTCGCGCCGCGCGCATTCGTCCCTGTCCTCGTCCTCGCCGTGATCCAGCTTGCCCGCGGGAATCTCCCATAAAAGCGTGCCTAGCGCGTAGCGGCACTGCTTCACCAGCACGATCCTGCCGTCATCCAGCACGGGAACGATCGCCACCGCTCCAGGGTGACGGATGTATTCACGAGTAGTGTCGTCGCCGTTGGGCAGCGTCACGTGATCGCGCTGCACCCTAAGCAAACGACCGCTGAAAACCTCCTCGTTACTACCCTCGATATAAACCTCGTCCAATTCAGGCTCATGAAATCTCTTTAATCGCATCTTCCCACCTCATTTTTTCTTACGCAGCGCCAGCTTCACGCTCTCCGCAGCCTGCAACAGCTCCGCCGCGCTCTCTCTAGCCGCACGCGAATTATTCGTTCCCGCGGTCATCCGCACCAGCTCGCTCAAGCGCTCCTCACGCGTCAAATTGCGCAGCACGGTCGCCGTGCGTCCACGTAAATTTTGCTTTTCGATATACAAATGATTATCGGCGAAGGCCGCGATCTGCGGTAAATGCGTAATACAAAGCACCTGTCCCACGGTCGCGATCGCCGCGATTTTCTCCGCCATTTTTTGCGCCGTCACGCCGCCCACGCCAGTGTCGATCTCGTCAAACACCATCGTGCCGACCTGCCCGCGATCCATAAGCACCGTTTTCATCGCCAAAGCGATACGGCTAAGCTCGCCGCCTGAAGCCACGCGCTCCAAGGCGTTGAGCGGCTCGCCCAAATTCGCGCTGAAAAGAAAGCGAAGCGCGTCCCTACCGACGGGCGTGAAATTCTCCAAGGGACGCAGCTCTAGCTGCAAGCGTCCGTCAGGCATCGCCAAATCACGGATATGCGCCGTAATACGCTCGCCCAAATTCTGCGCGCTCCGCGCGCGCTCCTGCGTCAGCACCGCCGCCGCCCGCGTCAGGCGCTGCGTACTCTGCGCCAGCTCACGCTCCGCCGCCTCCAACACCTCGGCTATATGCTCCAGCTCCTCCACGCGCTTAGACGTGGCTGCCAAATACTCCAGCACCGCCTCCGTGCTGCCGCCATACTTTCTTTGCAGGCGATAGATCACGTCCAAGCGCTCCTGCACCTGCGTCGCCCTTTCGGCGTTAAAATCACCGGAGGCAAGGTATTCCGCCAGCTCCGCCCGACAATCGTCGAGATTGATCCAAGCGCTGTCCAGCGTTTCCGCAAGCCCCTGCAAGCGTTCGTCGAAGCGCGCCGCGTAATGCAGATCATCGCGCACCCGCGCCAAGCCCGCCAGCACCGCGTCCTCGTCGTCCAAACGACTGAAGGCGCTGTTGACCGACTTCATAATGCGCTCACCGTTTTGCAAAACGCGTGCCTCCGCCTCCAGCTGCTCCTCCTCGCCCACGACGAGATTAGCGTTACGGATCTCGTTCAGCTCCCAGCCATAGCGATCGAGCAAAAGCTCCTGGTCGGCGTTATCCGCTCGCAAGCGCTCCAGTCGCTCCTTAGCCCTAATATAAACTGTAAACTCCGCCTGATAGCTCTGCAAGGCGCGCCGCAGCTGTGCCGAGCCGAAGGTGTCCGTTGCAAGGCGTGCCGCCTCCGGTCGCAGCAAAGCCTGATTCTCATGCTGACCATGAATATCCACGAGCAGCGTTCCCAATCGTCGCAAAAGCGTCAGCGGCACCTGCACGCCGTTGACCAGCGCGCGGCTTTTACCCGCCGCGTTCACCTGACGCTTAAGGAAAAGCTCGTCGTCCGCCTCCAGTCCCTGCTCGCGCAGAATATCTTTGATATCATCCTGACCTGTAATATCAAAAACAGCCTGCACCCACAGCCCGTCCGTGCCGCTGCGCACATAATCCGCGGAAGCGCGTCCGCCCAGCACCATGCCGAAGGCATCGATCAAAATAGATTTACCAGCACCGGTCTCACCCGTAAAAACGTTGAAACCGGCGGTAAATTCGGCATGAGCATCCTCCAATAACGCAAAATTATGAACATGCAATGCTTGCAGCATTTTCTCACCGCCTTAGCGATATTCCTGTAGACGCTGCAAGAGCCTTGCCACGCCCGCTTTATTTTCCAAAGCCACAAAAACTGTATCATCGCCAGCGATCGTACCCAAAATCTCTGGCCATTTCATATAATCCACCGCGAACGCCACGGACTGCGCCGTTCCCGGCAGGGAATGAATCACTACGAGATTATCATTGGCGCGCAGGCTAACGATGGAGTCCTGGAAAATACGCTCCAAGCGCTCCATATTCAGCAGCATATTATGCTCCTTAGGATAGGCGTAATGATAGTGCCCGTTCGCATCGGGAACCTTCACCAGCATCATTTCCTTAATGTCACGCGATACAGTGGCCTGCGTCACGTCGATACCCTCGCTGCGTAGCGCTGCCGCCAAATCCTCCTGCGTTTCGATCTTGTTCCTGTCTATGATATCCTTTATTTTAGCATGTCTGGTCATTTTCATCTCAGAATCACCTCTTGTGCTAGGTTATTTTAAATATTACGCATCAGCTTCTGCTGCCAGGTCTGATAATAATCGCGACTGGTCAGGCGTATCAGCTGCATCTTATAGGGACTTTTCTCGATCCGTACGCAGGTGTCCTCGCTGACCTCGATCACGTTCTCGCCGTCGCAGGAAAGCATCATTTCCTCACTGCCAGGAACCGCGCGCAGCTCTATGCGCTCCGAAAGTGGTATCACCAGCGCTCGTGCCGCCAGCGAATGAGCGCACACAGGGGTGATCACGCTCACCTCCAGCTCTGGCATGACGAGTGGTCCGCCCGCGGAAAGCGAATAGGCCGTGGATCCCGTCGCCGTCGCGATGATCAGTCCGTCCGCGGCATAGCGTCCAGAGGGCTTGCCGTTGATATACATCCGCAAATGCGCCAGCTTGCTGAACATGCCCTTGGCCAGCACGAAATCATTCAACGCGTGCGCCGTCGCCAAAAGCTTATTTTTGCTCACGACCTCGGCCTGTAGCATACTTCTGGCTTCGATCGTATAATTATCCTGCGCCAGCTTGCTGATCGCCTTGCGCATTCCCGGCAGATCGATCTCCGCCAGAAAGCCAAGCTTGCCGAAATTGATGCCGAAGGCAGGTACCTGCGCCGGTACGACGTAGCGCGCCATTTGCAGAAGCGTCCCGTCGCCGCCGAGGCTGACCGCCGCGTGCAGGCTCCGCAAGGAGTCCGCGTCGTTTTCATCATAGCCCTCGCAGGCGTACTCCGCCGCCACCGCCGACGGCAAGAGCGGCTCCAAGCCCCAGTCCCTGCACATCTCCACGAATTCAGGCAGCGCGATGCGCACCTTTTCCTTACTCATATTGGGAAATATTCCCAAACGCTTTACACTCATTCTGCCTCCGCGCCTGCCTTCTTATCCAGATCGCCGTGACTGCGCCCCACGAGCTCTGCCACGAAATCCCTGCTCACGGCGTCGTCCGCGCCCAGTGTCAGATAGAGCAAATACTCGATATTGCCCTCAGGCCCCTTGATCGGCGAAAAGTCCAAGCCAGCGATGCCGAAGCCCTCGCTTTTGGCGAAGTCGATCACGTTGTTGATCACGTCCTCATGCACCCTAGCATCGCGAACCACGCCCTTTTTGCCAACGTTCTCCTTGCCTGCCTCGAATTGCGGCTTGATCAGCGCGATCACGAAGCCATCCTCCTTGAGGATTTTATGCACGGCGGGCAGAATCTTGTCCAAAGAGATAAACGCCACGTCGATGGTCGCCACGTCCACCTGCTCTGGCAGGCTCTCGCGTTCCAAATAGCGCACGTTGGTGCGCTCCATATTCACCACGCGCTCGTCGCTGCGCAGCTTCCACGCCAGCTGACCATAGCCGACATCGATCGCGTAAACACGCATCGCGCCGTTTTGCAGGGCGCAATCGGTAAAGCCGCCAGTCGAAGCGCCGATATCGGCGACCACTCTGCCCTCGACGCTAATCGGGAATATTTTCAAGGCCTTAGCCAGCTTTAGACCGCCGCGACTAACGAAGGGCAGCTTATTGCCCAAAAGGCGTATCTGCACATCCTCCGCCACCGGCGTACCGGGCTTATCTATTTTCTGTTCGTTGACCAGCACCTGTCCTGCCATAATGGCCGCCTGCGCCTTCGCGCGGCTCTCGAACAGCGCTCTGTTCATCAATAATGCGTCCAGTCGTTCCTTTTTCACTTTATTCATCCTTTAACAACGCGCCTACGCGGCGTACTATGCCTGGCACGTCCAATTCGAGATCGCGCAGAAGGAGCTTCGTTGCGCCATGCACCACGAAGGCATCGGGAATACCCAAATTCAGCACGCGACATCGACGCAAAAGCCCTGCCGCGTTCAGCGTCTCCAGCACGGCGCTACCCACGCCGCCTGCCAGCACGCCCTCCTCCAGCGTCACGATATATTTATATTTACGCGCGTGCGCCAAAAGCAGCTCCTCATCCAAGGGCTTGGCGAAGCGCATATTAACCACGCCCGCCGCGATGCCCTGCTCGGACAGCTCATCAGCAGCTTGCAGAGCGCTCCGCACCATGCTGCCGATAGCCCAAAAGCACAGCTCCTCGCCCTCGCGCAGCACCTCGGCCTTACCTATGGGAAGCTCCTGCGGCTCGCCGTCCAGCGCCACGCCCACGCCGCTGCCACGGGGATAGCGCAGGCTAATCGGCCCATCGAAGCTCATCGCCGTCTTAAGCATATGCCGCAGCTCGTTCTCGTCCTTCGGCGCCATGATCGTCATATTCGGAATGCTGCGCAGGAAGGCGTAATCGAACACGCCGTGATGCGTGTAGCCATCGTCGCCAACTAAACCCGCACGATCAAGGCAGAGCGTTACCGGCAGCCTTTGAATACAGATGTCATGCAAAACTGAGTCGTAGGCACGCTGCAAAAAGCTACTGTAAATCGCCGCCACGGGCTTCAAGCCTGCCGCCGCCGCGCCTGCTGCCGAGGTCACGGCGTGCTGCTCGGCGATGCCCACGTCGAAAAAGCGGTCGGGATGCGCCTTAGCAAAGGTGCTCAGCCCCGTACCGTCGGGCATGGCCGCCGTAATGCCGACGATACGCTGATCCGCGTTCGCCAGCTCGGTAAGCGTTTTACCGAACACCTCCGTATAGGTAACGGGAGCATCAGGATCGACGAGCTTCGCGCCCGTCGCGACATCGTAGGGACCTGTACCATGAAATTTATTGGGACTATCCTCGGCAGGCTTATAGCCCTTGCCCTTCTTCGTCAGTACATGTACCATGACCGGTCCATCGATCTTCTTAGCGGCGCTCAAAACATCGATCAAGCCCTCCACGTCATGACCGTCGACGGGACCGAGATAGGTAAAGCCCAGCTCCTCGAATATCGAGGTCGGCACCATGAGGTACTTCACGCTGCCCTTCAATCGGCGCACCGCCTTGAGCACGTCGCCGCCGAAATCCAAATTCTTCAGCCAGCCCTCCAGGTCGTTCTTGATTCTATTATAGGTCTCGCCCGTGCGCAGCTGATAAAGATACTCGCTCATCGCGCCCACGTTCTTGGAAATCGACATCTCGTTATCGTTCAGCACGACGACCAGCTTCTTATGTAGCATACCGGCGTTATTCAAAGCCTCGAACGCCATGCCGCCCGTCATAGAGCCGTCACCGATCACCGCGACCACGTTATAATCCTCGCCCCGCAGATCGCGCGCCACCGCCATGCCCAGCGCCGCCGAGATCGACGTGCTGGAATGACCTGTGCCGAACGCGTCATGCTCGCTTTCACCGCGCTTGGGAAAGCCCGAAAGACCGCCGTATTGGCGCAGGGTGGCAAAGCGCTCCCTGCGTCCCGTGATGATCTTATGAATATAGGACTGATGTCCCACGTCAAAAATCAGCTTGTCCTCGGGCGTGGAGAATACGCGATGCAACGCCAGCGTCAGCTCCACCACGCCCAAATTCGGTGCCAAATGTCCGCCAGTATGGGAAATGGTTTCGATCAAAAAGCCTCGAAGCTCCTCCGCCAGCTGCTTCAGCTCGGGCAGGGAAAGCCTTTTCACGTCCGCAGGCGCGTTAATCGTCTCTAATATTTTATAATTTAAAGCTTCTTCTTTCATCAACAGCTAAAATACCTCTCACTAAAGTTACTTGGTTGGAGCTTAGCTCTTGCGCTTAGTCATCATCCTAGTGATCATCCGCAGGGGCTCGGCGTTCTCACCGAATCGCTCCAGGCATTCCAAGGCTTCGTCGACGGTTTTCTCCGCCAGCTCGTGCGCCGCCTCCAAGCCGTAAAGGCTCACATAGGTGGACTTATGGTTCTTCTCGTCACTGCCGATGGGCTTGCCAAGCTCCTCCTGCGTGCCCTCGACATCCAAAATATCGTCCGTAATCTGGAACGCCAAGCCCAGCAGATCGGCAAACTTCGTCAAAGCCAGCAGCTCCGCGTCATTCGCGCCTGCCAAATGCGCGCCGCCGCGAACAGCCGCGATAAACAGCGCGCCCGTCTTACCGGAGTGCAGCTTGCGCAGCTCCTCAGGCGTGATCTGCTTGCCCTCGTATTCCAAATCCAAGCCCTGACCGCCGACCATGCCGAAATTACCGGCGCACATCGCCATCTCACGCACAGTTTCGATCAAAGCACGTGGCTCCACATTCTTCTGCTCCAGCATCACCTCGAACGCCAAGGTCAAAAGTCCGTCGCCCGCCAGCACCGCCATCGCCTCACCGAACACCTTGTGATTGGTCAGGCGACCGCGACGATAATCGTCGTCATCCATGCAGGGCAGATCATCATGAATCAAGGAATAGGTATGGATCATCTCCAAGCCGCAGGCAACAGGCAAATAATTATAGCCCTTGCTACCTACTGCCTCGGCAGCCGCCATCAGCAGAATCGGACGGATGCGCTTTCCTCCCGCCATCAGGCTATATTCCATCGCCTCGTCCACCTTGGAGATTCCCTTACGAGCAATCCTATTTTTTAAAAAATTCTCCACCAGCTTGCGTTGGTTCTCATAATAAACGGCAAAATCCATGCTTATTCCTCAACCTCCACTAATTTTTCCAATCCGTATTCTCCATCGTCGCTATCGCTGACGATGATCTTTTCTACTTCCTTTTTGGCAAGGTCAAGCTTTGCGGCGCAAATTTTTTTCAGCTCCGCAGCATAGCGATAAGCCTCCAGGCTTTCCTCCAAGGAAAGCTCGCCACTCTCCAAACGGCTTACCTGCTCCTCCATCTCCTTCAAGGCATCTTCAAATTTAATATTCTTAGGAATCTTCTTCATAGCCATGATTTACCGCCTTTCCACCTCCTGCACGACGGAACGGATCACGCCGTCCCGCAGTACGGTGACCAATTCATCGCCCCAAGCAATCTGCTCCACGGAGCTAATCAGCTCGTCCTGCGCATTTTTCGTATAGCTGTAGCCTCGCTTAAACACCTCATAGGGGCTAATAGTCGCCAGCTTAGCACTAGCCACCGCCAAACGCTGCTCCCAGCGCTGCCGCCGCTGCTGCATAATATTCAAAAGCCGAGCAAAGGTCATATCCAAGCTCTGCTCCTTATTCTCATAAAGCACGCGCGGATCGCTCAGCACCCGCGATTTTCGCAGCTGCGTCAAACGCTGCTCCTGTAATTCGTACAGGCTAAGGGGATCGCGCAGAACCCTTGCCTGCGCCGAGCGCTGCCAACGCTCCCGAAGCTGCTCGAAATTGCGCCGCAACGCACCGCGCGCACGCTCTAAATAATTATCCAAGCGATCCCGCAGCTCCGCGACGTTGGCGACCGCCAGCTCCGCCGCCTGCGAGGGAGTCGCCGCCCGCTTATCGGCGGCAAAATCGCACAGCGTAAAATCAGTATCATGTCCCACGGCACTGATCACGGGCAGCCTGCTACCTGCCACGGCACGCACGGTAGCCTCCTCATTAAACGCCCACAAATCCTCGAGCGAGCCACCGCCGCGACCGACGATCAGCACGTCCACCAGCCTCTGCGCGTTAAAAAAGCGAATGCCCCGCACGATCTCCTGCGACGCGCCCGTACCCTGCACCTGCGCTGGGAAAAGATAAAGCTTGATGCCGGGATTGCGTCTACGCGCCACGCGAATAATATCATGCACCACCGCTCCCGATTGCGAGGTAACTATGCCCACGCTCTGCGGATTAAAGGGCAGCTCGCGCTTGCGCTCCGGTAAAAAAAGCCCCTCCTGCGTCAGCTTATCCTTTAGCTGCTCATACCGCAGCATCAAATTGCCGACACCCTGATTCAGCAGCCTGTCCACATAAAGCTGGTACACGCCGTCACGCTCGTAAACCGAGATTCTGCCCACCGCGATTACACTATCGCCGTTATGAGGCTGAAAGCTCAAGCTAGCTGCACGAAATTTAAAAAACACGCACTTCAACACGCCAGTAGCATCCTTAAGCGAAAAATAGGAGTGCCCACTGGCATAGGTTTTAAAATTGCTTATCTCGCCCTCCACGCAAATATTCCGCAGGGAGTCCTCTTTATCGAAAATATCCTTGATATATTTATTGACCTCGCTGACCGTACACGGTCGCACGCTCTTGCTCTGCATTTACTCAACCGCTTTTCTATGTAATCTCCATGCGAGGGCAGCACAGCCACTCGCGTTATCACAGCTGAAGCGTGGCTCCGGCACCCAAAGCCGCACCCTGCGCTTTGCCAGCCTCTCCTCCACGTGCTTGCGAATGTACGCATTAGAGCCCACGCCGCCGACCAGCAAAACATCATCCACGTCGAATTGCTCCGCGCCATTACGTAGCACGCGAGCGAAGGTCTCCGCCAAGGCGTGCTCCACGCCCAGCGCCAAGGCCGACGGCTCCGCGCCGCCTGCCAGCTGACGCAGCGCCGCCGTGCAGGGACCGGAAAGGCTAACCTGAAGCTTGCGCACCGACACAGGCAGCTCCAGCGGAGCCTCCGCCTGCATCGCCAAACGTTCCAGCACCGCTCCGGCAGGAAATTGCAAGCCCAGCGCCACGCCCACGCGATCGATGAATTGCCCGGCGTGCAAGTCTAGGCTGCCGCCCACCTCGGTGATCTGCCAGCGTCCGTTCGTCCGACGCTCTGCCAAAAGCACGTCCGTAGTCCCACCGCTGGCGTGCAGCAGCAGAAAGCGCTCCGCATCAGGTCCGCCTGCCGACCAAAGGCCTGCCTCCAAATGGTTCTCCTGATGACTAATGACCTCCAAGGGCGCACCGCTCAAAGTGGCAAGGCTGCGCGCCATGCCCAGCCCCGTCAAAAACGCCGGCATATAAGAATCGGGCAATGGACGCGGAAAGCCGCTCACTCCGATAGCACGCAGCTCATACGCCTCACCCTGCCAAACGCTTGCGAAAAGCTCGGGCAAATTGCGCGTATGCTGGAACACCATCTCCGACTGCTGCAAGCCGCAATGCCCGGGCTTAACAGAAAGGATCCGCCTTGCCTCGCCCAAAAGCTCGCCCGTCTCCGCCAGTACGGCGACAGAGGTCGTATAGCAGCTGGTGTCTATGCCCAAATAAACCGCCTGCTTCATGCCCGCGCCAGCTTACCCAAAACGCCGTTTACGAAGGCAGGGGACTCGTCGGTACCATATTCCTTAGCGATCTCCACCGCCTCGTTAATAGCAATTCTCTTATCGATGAGCTCGTCCGCAAAATACATCTCATATACGGCGATGCGCAGAATATTACGGTCGGTCGCCGGCATACGCTCCACCGTCCAATCGATGGATACCTCGTCCAGACGATCGTCGATCTCCTCCCTGTTCTCCAGCACGCCGTTCACTAAAAGCGTGGTATAGGGTTCAGCCTTCGTCGCACGCGCGTCCTCCTCATGCTCCTCGAAAACGCTTGCCAACGCGCTTTCGATCTCGCAATCATTAAAGTCTATTTGAAATAAGCATTGCAAGGCCATCTCACGGGCGATGCTTCTAATTCTTTTTTCCATGTTTATTCTCCTTCTAAAATCCTTTATCTATGATAACCGGGCGGCAAAAGCCGATCCAGCCATTCCATTAAATCCTCCTTCTTATCGAGCTTATTGCCGATAAAGAAGCCCGCACCGATACAAGCTAGGAGAAAGAGCGCCTGAAACAGTCCGAGTATCAGCACCAAAGCGCCGATAAACAGCCCGAAGACGGAGCAAAGCAAACGACCGCGATAATTAGTCCAAATATCATTGATAATATTGTTCAACATGCTATCGCCTCCTACTCTTCCTTAGCCTTAATCTGCTTGATGAAGAGCTCCATATCCTTCACGTCGATACCCGTCACCTTTTTAATGCTTTCCCTAACGTTAGCACGAATCTCCTCAGAGCTTTCGGGAATATTGATGCCCGGCTCGATCGAAGCGTTGATACGCACGCTGATGCCGTCATCATCCAGCTTCACGATAACCTTGACGTTATGAATACCGTAGATCTCCTGCGCCAGTACGGCGATATAGGCCTCCAAGGCTCCCTTACCGACCAGCACCTTGCCCTTCTCCGTCTCGCTGAGCTTGAGGGAGCTCATCCCCGTCAGCCCCAGTCCCGTGATTAAAAGGCGCAGGCTGACGAGCAGCATAATCACGCCGCCCACGGCATAGATCCAGTTACCAGGGATGTGGTTTACCAGCACGATCATGCCGTCATGGGAAAAGACTCCCAAGCTACACAGCACCGCCAACACAGAAACCACGGCCATCAAAAACGTATACAGTGTCAGAATAATCCTATCCGCTATACCCATGCTCAATCCTCCTCAAACAAACGCAGCTGCCGCTCGTCCGGCTCTTCCTCCGGCGGCAGCTCGAAGTCCTGCACGTCGCGCAAATTAGCCAGCTGCTTCTCGAAGGAGTTCACCTCGGTCGCCTCTGCTCTTTGCGTTTGCGCACGCACGATATCCGCCATCGACTCCTCGGAGGTCGCCTCCTTCTCCAGCGCCGTCGTTTGACGCTTAGCCACGCCCTCGACGTTAACGTCCACGAATTGCACGTCGTAGCCCGTCATCGCCTCTACGGCCTCCTTGACGCGCTCCTGCACCTCCAAGGCGATCTCGGGAATGCAGCCGCCGTATTCCACGTTGATATAAACCCCAGCGGTAACCGTTTTACCCTCGAATTTCAAACGCACTCCCTTGGAGGCGTTCTCCTTGCCCAGAAAACGGTTGATGCCGTCCGTCAGGCCGCCACTCATGCCGATAACACCCGGCACCTCCTGCGCCGCCAGACTGGCGACGATGCTAATAACCTCGTCCGCGATATGAATATCGCCATAATCCTCGACCTCTGTAGAGCCACTCTCGGCGCTGTTTACGCCTGTTTCCAGCTCCTCCGCGGACCTTTCCTCAAGCTTGAAATCGTGCTTCATACAAAGCACCTCCTATATAGCAAATGAGCAATAAAGATAGTACCCCATTATTTTTTCATTATACCACACCGCCGTCATAATTTATACAGTTTCTATGCATAAATTGCATAAAAAAATGCCGTCAACGCGAAATTGACGGTAAAAAGGCGCAAAGCGGACGCGCAAACATAAAAAATAGAGGAAAGCCACGCCTTCCTCTATCGCTATATGACTGCCTACAGCAATTATGCTCTGGAAATGTAGTCGCCGGTTCTGGTATCGATAGCCAGAACGTCGCCCTCGTTGATGAACAGAGGAACCTTTACCACATAGCCAGTATCCATGGTAGCGTTCTTGCTACCGCCGGTAGCGGTATCGCCCTTGATTCCAGGCTCGGTCTCTACTACGGTCAGCTCAACGGTATTCGGCAGATCAACGCCCAATACACGTCCTTCGTAGATCATAATCTTCACGTCCATGTTTTCCTTCAGGAAGTTCAGAGCGTTGCCCAAAGTTTCCTTGGAAAGCTCGGTTTGTTCATAAGTTTCATTATCCATGAATACGTACATGCCATCGGATTCATAGAGATATTGCATTTCGCGACGATCGATGCGTGCCTTCGGCAGACGCTCGCCAGCGTTGAAGGTGCGCTCTACAACGGCACCAGTACAAAGATTGCGCATTTTAGCACGAACGAAAGCCGCGCCCTTGCCGGGTTTTACATGTTGGAACTCAACGACCTGCCATGCGTCGCCGTCGATGGTTACAGTTACGTTAGTTTTGAATTCATTGGTAGAAATCATTGGGAAGCCCTCCTATAAGCTTTTTAATTAAACAATTTCAATCAGCTGCTTTTTGACTCCGTTCAGGGCACGGGCGCCTTCATCCGTCAAAACAACAGTATCCTCTATACGAACCCCGCCTTTGCCGGGAATGTATATTCCAGGTTCAATGGTAAAAATCATGCCTGTACGCAGCTCGGTCTCGCCGCGCTTATTGATATTCGGCATCTCGTGAATTTCCAAGCCCACACCGTGACCAGTGCCATGCACGTAATACTCGCCATAGCCACAGTCAGTGATTACCTTGCGCACAATCGCGTCCAGCTCCCTGCCGGTCATGCCTGCCTGCGCCGCCTTCAAGCCCTTACGCTGCGCCTCCTCGACAATGGTATAAATCTCCTTATGCCATGCTCCCGCCATACCGATGACCACGGTACGCGTCATATCGGAATGATAGCCCTTATAGACCGCGCCAAAATCGAAGGTTACGAAATCGCCCAGCTCCAGCACCCTGTCGCTCGCCATACCATGGGGCAGCGCGCTGCGCTCACCGCTGGCGACGATCGTATCGAAGGAGGTTCTCTCGCTGCCATGCGCACGCATATAATACTCCAAGCGAGCCGCCAGGTTACGCTCGGTGCAGCCGGGACGAATATCCCGCAGCAGCTCGATGAAAGCCTCGTCCGCGATATTGGCGGCCTTGAGCAAAAGCTCCAGCTCACGCCGATCCTTGATCATGCGGATATCGCCAAGCTCCAGGCTAACCAAACGCATACCGGGCAAAAGCGTACTCAACGCGATATACTCGTTATAGCTGTACCAGGAGCCGTCAAAGCCGACGCTTTGCGCGCCAGAGGACATTGCCAAGCCAGCTGCCGCCCGCCAAATGCTGCTGCCGTCCACAGGCGCGTATTCCAGCACCTTAAACAGCTTCATCTCGCTTTTCGCCTGCTGCGTATACCGACCGTCAGTAATCAATACGCCCTGATTGCGATCCAAATAGAAAAGACTGGAGTCACCCGTAAACCCGGTAAGATAACGGATCGTCGTAACATCCTTGATAATGACACAATCCGCGGAAAGACGAGCCATAAGCTCCAAAACCTTGTTAATGCGCGTCATCAGTCTACCTCTTTTCTCTGAAAAATGCCGTCGAACAACAGAAATCGCTTTTATATTTTACCACTCATTAGCAAAACTATCAACAATTTCTACGTCAAAAGGCATATTTTCTATGATATCCATCGTATCAAAGAAGGTCTCCGGCTTAACGTGAAATTTGATCAGGCCAGCGCTGCCGTCGACGGTACTCACCGCCGCCAAATGCTCATAGCCCTCTCTGATCCAATTTTCTACATCCGCTATATGCTCGGGCTCCACCTGAGCGTAAATCATACTGTGAGGTTCGGGGGGTTGGTCACTCATTTTTTAACTACCTTTCTGCGTAACAAGCTAAACGGTAAAATCTCCACCTCGCTGTGAGCGGAGAATCTTTGCTGGGCATGGGGCGCGCACTCGATCGCGCAGCCCTCCTCGTCCAGCATATCCTCTAAAACAAGGGGCACTAGCTGCCCATTCGGCATTAAAAGCTCCAGCTGCTCGCCTGCCTTAACGTTATTGCGCTGCTCGAAGTACACGCGCTTGGTCGAAGGCTCGTAGCTCAGCGCGATGCCAACGAAATCATGCGTCTGCTCGTTCTGCGAGCTTGTGTAGACCTGCGCCTCGCGATCAGGTTTCTGCACCGCGAAGCCCGTAGTATACTGGCGATGGGACACCTTGTTCAGCTCCTCGAGCCACTCCGCGGGCACGCTGTAATGCTCGCTGTCGGCGAAGCAGGCATCAATCGCCCTGCGGTAGACGCTCACCACGGTCGCCACATAATGCGCGCTCTTCATGCGTCCCTCGATCTTCAGACTGCATACGCCCGCGCGCATCAGCTCGGGCAAATACTCGATCAAGCACAGATCCTTGGAATTCATCACATAGGTTCCGCGCTCGTCCTCCTCTAGATCGAAATACTCGCCAGGACGCTTTTGCTCGCCCAGCTTATACATATCGTACTCCCAACGACAGGCCTGCGTGCAAGCGCCGCGATTGCCGTCGCGGCCTGTCAGATAGCTGCTAAGCAGGCAACGACCGCTGTAGGAGATACACATCGCGCCATGCACGAAGGTTTCCAGCTCCACGTCGGTCCTCTCGGCGATATTCGCTATCTCCTTTAGGGAAAGCTCGCGCGCCAGCACAACGCGCTGCGCGCCCAAGCGCTCCCACGCGCGTACCGCGGCGTAATTGGTGGTGTTCGCCTGCGTGCTGACGTGCAGCGGCAGCTCAGGCACGACCTCGCGCGCCGTCTGCCACACACCCAGATCGCTAATCAAAAGCGCGTCCACACCCGCATCGCGCAATCCCAACAAATACTCCGGTAATTTATCGATATCCTCGTTATGCGCGAAGATATTCACCGTCACATAGACCTTCCTGCCAAGGCTATGGGCGTACTCCGTAATCTCGGCGATCTCAGGCAGATCGAAATTATTGGCGAAGGCGCGCAGGCCGAACAGCTTGCCGCCCAAATAAATCGCGTCCGCGCCGTATAAAAGCGCCATTTTAGCCTTTTCCATGCTGCCCGCCGGTGCCAAAAGCTCCGGCTTCTGTAATATTCTCGTCATATCTTCTCCATTAGGCCTCTTCAGCCTATATCCTTGATAGCCTGTAAATGCTCGCTATAGCTTTTCGTAAAACGATGATGCCCGTCCTTCTCTGCCACGAAGTACAAATACTCCGTTTGCTCGGGCTCCAACACCGCCTTAATCGCGCTCAAGCCAGGACTGGCGATCGGTCCTGGTGGCAGTCCGACGTTCTGATAGGTATTATACGGGCTTTGGAGCTTAGTATCCTCGAAGGTGATTACCTCCTTCTGCGCGCCCAAAAGATACTGAATCGTAGTATCGGACTGGATTGGCATACCTATCTCAACTCGGCGCAAAAACACGCCGGCGATTCTAGGCTGCTCCTCGGGGAACACCGCCTCCAGCTCCACCATCGCCGCCATATTCACCACGTCGCGCAGACTTAGCCCGCGCTTCTCCACCTGCTCGATAATTTTAGCTGAGCGCATATTGATATCAAACTGACGCACAAGCTCTGCCAATATTTTTTCCTCGCTGATACCCACGGGAAAATCATAGGTAGCGGGATAAAGGAAGCCCTCGCTGGTAAACAGCACGTCGGCATTATAGGTCCGCATATACTCATAGGGCGCGTAGCTCTTAGCGGCGGCTAGGAATTTCTCGGCACTGCCAAGTCCCTCCGCCTCCAGCTTTTTCGCCGTCTTAACCACGGTGAAGCCCTCGGGAACGGTGAAGCGCACCTGCTTCACCCTGCCCTTGACCATTACGTCCACGATCTGCCCGTTGCTCAAGCCGCCCTCGATCTGATAGGGACCTGCCTGTAGCTTGGTCGCCAACCCCTTATAGCGCGCCTCCAAACGAAACGCCGCCGCGTCCTTCACCAAGCGCTTCTCGTGCAGAAGCTCAGCGATGTCCGCCGTGTTCATGCCCTCCCTAACCACGATCAGCTGCGGTCCGCTTGCGGCGAAATCCTTATTATCGCCGCGCACGCGCAGGACGAGCAAAAAGCCAAGTAAGGGAACTACGATCGCCGCGATCGCCACCAGCACCCAATTAGTCCGCAGCCACGACTTAATCTTTTCCATATTCATAAAGCGTACTTCCCTCTGCGTAATCTAGCTCATCGCATAAAAAGACCGGACCGAAGTCCGGTGCTTATTATTCTTCTTCCTCGCAGTATTGGTCGTACAGCTCAGCAACGGCTTCATACTCTTCATCGGTGGGACCGACATAAACGGCTTCACCGTTTTCGTCAAAGTCGATACGTGCGATAATGCAGATATCGTCCTCGTCCTCCTCATCCTCGTGATGATGGCACTCGCAGTCCTCATCCTCACAGCAATCATCATCTATACCGACGAGTACGGCGAAGTTCTTGCCGTCATAGGGAATAATCATTTCCTCCATGAAGTAGCTCTCGTTGCCCTCCTCATCGGTCAGCACTACAACGTCAACCTCCTCGGCATCCTGCTGCATAGCTTCCAATTCCTCGTTATTCAATTCCTTCTCGCTCATTGAGGCACCTCTTTTCATTTATTATCGTTACTATATTTTATAATATCAATTCAGCTTCTGTCAAATCCTAAAGCTTCTGCTGTCGAGATAATTTTGTAAAATAACTACGGCAGCCATCATATCGATCACCTGCTTACGCTTCTTACGGCGCATATCCGCGTCAACCAGTACCTTCTCCGCCGCCACGGTGGACAGGCGCTCGTCCCACAGCACAACCTCGCACTGCGGAAACAGCTCCCGTAGCCTTGCCGCCAGCTGCTCGCAGGCCTGCGCCCTCTCCCCGATGGTGCCGTTCATATTCTTGGGATAGCCGACGACCAGCGTATCCACCTCATGCTCGCGCACCAGCTCGGCAAGACGAGCGAAGTCGCGCTCCTCCGTCGTGCGGCGAATAGTTTCCACGCCGTTGGCTATCATGCCCAGCATATCGCTGACCGCGATTCCAATAGTTCTCGTGCCCACGTCAAGGGACATTTTGCGCATCGCTACACTCCTTATTTCTGAATCTGGTGCAAATAACTAATAACCATTGCCTCGATCAGCTCATAGCGTTCATGACGGCGCAGCTTCGTGCGCGCGTTATCATAGCTCGTAATATACGTGGGATCGCCGCTCAGCAGATATCCCGCCAGCTGATCCACAGGATTATAGCCCTTCTTTTCCAAAGCGGCGTACACCTCGCGAATCGTATCGGCGACCTCCGGCGTTTCGGACTGACGCTTGAACATCATTGTTTCCTGAGAGACCTCGGACATTATAAACACCCCTTTCAGCAATATACACAGCTTATTTCAGCATACCCTCGATGATCGCGGGAGCCTCCGCCAAAGCGGCATCCAGCTTGGATACGTCCTTCGCGCCTGCCTGCGCCATGTCGGGACGACCGCCGCCGCCACCGCCGCACAGCTTCGCCACGGCCTTCACGATATTGCCGGAATGCGCGCCCTTAGCGACAGCGTCCTTGCTTGCCATAGTCAGGATGCTCACCTTCTCGCCCATCACTGCCGCCAAAACGATCACGCCACCGAATTTATCGCGCAGCTGATCGCCCAAATTGCGCAGCGCGTCCACGCTATCCGCCTGCACCTTCTGTACCAGTACGGATACGCCCTTGATTTCCTGTAATTGATCCGCCACGTTAGCGACCTGCGCCTTGGCGATCTCGGCTGCCAGCTCCTCGCTCTTTTTCTGCGCCGCCTTTAGCTCGGCATGCAGTGCCTCCAGGCGTTCAGGAATATCGTTAACGCGACATTTCAAATCTCCTGCCACGCTCTTTAGCAAATTCTCAGTCTCCTGCACATGCGCCACCGCGCCATGACCGGTAACGGCCTCGATACGACGCACGCCCGCACCACTGGAGCCCTCGCTCACCAGCTTGAACATACCGATCTGCGCGGTATTGCCCACATGGCTGCCACCGCAGAATTCCATGGAGAAATCGGGCACGCTCACTACGCGCACGATCTTGCCGTATTTCTCACCGAAGAGCGCGGTCGCTCCCTTCTTCTTAGCCTCATCGATCGGCAGCTCCTCTATCTGCACGGGCTTGCCCGCCAGGATCTGCTCGTTGACGATACTCTCCACCTCCTGTAGCTCCGCTTCGGTCATCTGAGAGAAATGGGAGAAGTCAAAGCGCAATCTATCGGGACCGACATAGCTGCCTGCCTGATTAACATGACTGCCAAGCACCTGCTTTAGAGCAGCGTGCAGTAAATGCGTCGCCGTATGATTGCGCGCGATATCCAGCTTGCGCGCCTTATCCACGCTCATGGTCACCGCGTCGCCGACGTTGACCACGCCCTCGCTCACCTCGCCAACCATGATGATCGCGCCGTCGGGAAGCTTCTTAGTAACGTTAACCTTGATCACGCCCGTAGGAGCGGTAAGCGTGCCGATATCGCCCAGCTGGCCACCGCCCTCGGCATGGAACGCCGTCACGTCGCAGATAACCGCCACCTCGCTACCGTCCCCCGCGCTTTCCACGGGCTGCGCATCGGCTGCAGGATAAAGCTTAACGATTTTCGCCTCCACAGCGGACTCGTCCACTTGCAAAGCGCCCACATCGATACCATTGGTATTATAGACCACAGGTCTGCCGGCCTTGTCGTTGCGTGCCTCGCGCGCCATTTGACGCTGCACCTCCAGCGCGGCATCGAAGCCCGCCTTATCCATGCTCAGACCCTGCTCCTCCAGAATTTCCGCCGTCAGCTCCCAGGGGAAACCGAAGGTGTCATTCAGCCTAAAAGCAGTAGCACCGTCCAGCTCGGTTCTGCCTGCCGCCTTCAGCTTAGCGATCTCCTCGTTCAGCAGCTCGCTGCCCTGCTTCAGAGTGCGCAGGAAGCTAGTCTCCTCCATATCGATAACCTTTTGGATATAATCGCGCTTCTCGCTCAAATTCGTATATACATGACCGAACATACCGATAACCACGTCCACCGCGCCTGCGAGGAACTTCTCGCTAATGCCGATCAAACGACCATGACGCACGGCACGACGCAAAATGCGGCGCAGTACGTAGCCGCGTCCCTCATTAGATGGAAGAATGCCGTCGCCGATCATAAAGGTCATGCTGCGCGCATGGTCGGCGATAACCTTCAAAGAAATATCGGTGTTCTTATCCCTACCATATTCCACGCTGGCACATTTGCAGGCGTACTCGATAATCGGGAACATCAAATCCGTCTCGAAATTGGAGGGCTTGCCCTGAATAACGCTCGCTAAACGCTCCAAGCCGGCACCAGTATCGATGTTCTTGCTCTTCAGCGGCGGATAAGTGCCGTCCGGCATCTGATTGTACTGAGTGAATACCAAATTCCACAGCTCCAGGAAGCGATCACAATCGCAGCCAGGGCCGCAGGTCGGCTTGCCGCAGCCGCGCTCGGGACCGAGGTCGATATGAATCTCGGAGTCCGGGCCGCAGGGACCGCTGCCGATCTCCCACCAGTTATCCTCCAAGCGCACGATGCGCTCCTCGGGAACGCCCACCTTCCTCCACAGTTCGAAGGCCTCGTCGTCCTCCGTATGAATGGTAACCCACAGCTTCTCAGCCGGTAGTCCCAGCTCCTCGGTCAAAAACTGCCAGCTCCAGGGAATGATCTCCGCCTTGAAATAATCACCGAAGGAGAAATTACCCAGCATTTCGAAATAGGTATGGTGGCGCGCCGTATGGCCGACGTTCTCGATATCGCCGGTACGCACGCATTTTTGACAGGTGGTGATGCGCGGAGAGGGCGGCTTCATCTTGCCCGTGAAAAAGGGCTTAAAGGGCGCCATGCCCGCACCGATGATCAGCAGTGTCGGATCGTCCTGCGGAATCAGGGACGCGCTCGGCAGCATCATATGCCCGCGATCCTGAAAGAACTTCAGAAATTTGGCACGGATCTCATTACCAGTCATATATTTCATAGTCTTAATTCTCTCCTTCGTTAAGCTCGTCGCGCCTGTAGCAGGGCAAGCCGAGCGCAAAAAATTTATCTACACATATAAAAAATTATATATTTTTTGCACCCTAAAGTCAACCTATAATTAGCTCTCGCCCTCCACGTAATTTTATGCTACAATATAGGAAAAAGCTTAGAAAAAGGAGAATGCTTATGTGCCAAACCCCGGATTGGTCACTCGGTGACGACTATCTGCGTGAAAACGCACCCGAGCTTGCACCATTCATAGAAAAATACTCCCCCTGCCCCCTAAGGGCGAAGCCGGAAAGCGAATACTTCACCATCCTGCTCGCGGGAATCATTTCCCAACAGCTTCCCCCCGATGTCAGCCAAGCCCTCATGGAAAAGCTGGAAGCCTTGGCAGGCACTCCCGTTACGGCGACCTCGCTATTGAAATTAGCGGACGAGCAGCTTTTGGAAATCGGGCTTAATCAGCAAAAAATCGACTACCTGCGTGGCTTTGCCTCCGCCGTGGACTCTAAAAGCATCGATATGCAAAAATTCGCCGTTATGAGCGACAGCCAAATAACCAAGCAGCTCCTCCAGGTGCGCGGTCTTGGTCAATGGACGATCGAGATGTTCCTCCTTTTGGGACTGTGCCGACCGGACGTAGTTCCCTCCGCCGACTATATCTTCAAAAAGGAATTGCAGCAGCTGCTGACACTTGCGGAAATGCCCAAGCGCGGCATCATCAACAAGGTCACCGAGCATTGGCGTCCCTGGCGCTCGCTCGCCGTGTGGTACCTGTGGCAGCACGCCAACGAAAGCAAATAGCAAAAATAGCTAAGCCCCCCTATCGACTTTCGATAAGGGGGCTTTCGTATGCTAGGAGCTACGTCGCTATGCAGCGAGAAGCTCCAATTATTTAACCTCGGTCTCCACGCGCGCCAAAATGAAGCACAGATCGGACAAACGGTTCAGGCATACCAAAACGTTGGGATTAACCTGTTCTGTCTCAGCCAAGCGCAGCAGACAGCGCTCCGCGCGTCGCGTAGTGGTGCGTGCCACGTCCAGCGCCGCCGCGCCGACCGTGTCGCCGGGAATGACGAAATGATTCAACGGCTGCAAAAGCGCGTCGAATTTATCGATCGTAGCCTCGAAAAGCTTTACATGCTCCTCCTTGATATAAGGCTCTGGCAAATTCAAGCTGGCGATATCGGCCATCACGCTCATGAGCAGCCTCTGCACGTTCAAAATGGTCTCACGCACGTCCTCGCGCGCCACCTGCGCACGCGCCAAGCCCAAAGCGGAGGTGATCTCGTCAACCGTACCATAGGCCTCCACACGCAGGGATTGCTTAGGTACGCGCTCACCGGTATAAAGACCTGTGGTTCCCTTATCGCCGGTACGGGTGTAAACAGCAGCTTTTTTCATTCCTCATCATCCTTTCCTACAAGCACGAAGCGCGGTCATGCCCTAGGCACGCCGTCACCAAAAAATATACGACGAAATTTATCCTGCTAAAAGGCTGCCCCGAAACGAGGCAGCCAAGCATTGCGTTATAAGATTAGTAGATTTCTTCGGGAGCGAAGAAGTTAGCGATCTCACGAGCGGCAGCCTCCGGGCTGTCGGAGCCGTGAACGATGTTTTCGCCGATGGTCAAAGCGAAGTCGCCGCGGATGGAGCCGGGAACAGCCTCCAACGGATTGGTAGCGCCGTTCAGCTGACGAACTGCCTTAATAGCGTTTTCGCCGCGAATTACTGCGCAAACCAGCGGAGAACCGGTGATGAAATCAACCAATTCGCCGAAGAAGGGCTTGCCTTCATGCTCAGCATAATGGAATTTAGCCTGAGCCTCGGAAACCTTTACCAATTTCAGAGCCGCAACCTGCAAGCCCTTGTGTTCAAAACGAGCGATGATATCACCGATCAGGTTTTTCTTAACGCCGTCGGGTTTTACTAATACTAAGGTTTGTTCAATAGCCATGGAAATCTCTCCTTATATGATTAATTTTGTTTATACTAAATCGCGAACACGATTATAGTAGGCTACCTAATATTATACTGGATAAACCTGCTTTTTGTCCATAATAATTTAAGCTCGCCCAGCGATTCTTAGCGCGTCCTGCGCGCTCTGCTCAGCTCCGCCGCGTCATAGCCGCGAGAAGCGAGATAATCACGCGTCTCTCCGAAAAAGAGTAAGGGCACGCCGCGCAGACCATAGACGGAGGAACAGCCCAGAAGTAGAAGATAGTGCTTCAGCTCCGCGCCCAGCTCCTCTAGGTAGGCGATCGCCACCCCCACGTCCTCCTCCACGACCAAGCGTAAAAGCGGCGCGGTAATACCGACCGCGTCCGCGCCCAGCGCGAAGGCCTTCGCCACGTCGTCGGCGCTACGCACGCCGCCACTCGCCAAAAGCAAATGCTTACGCGGCACGACCGCCTGACCGTCAAGCAGCGACCAGCAGGTGGGTAGCCCCCAAGAGGCGAAGGCATCGCTAAGGCGCACGCCGGAGCGCCGCGCCTCGATCGCCGGGAAATTCGTGCCCCCGGCGCCGGCGCAATCGAACGCCATGATTCCCGCCGCCTCCAGCTGCTCATACTGCTCCCTAGCAATGCCGCAGCCCGTCTCCTTAACGATTAGCGGCACGGAGAGCTGCTTGAAGATAGCGCGGATATTACACAAAAGTCCTGCGTACTCCTTATCCCCCTCGGGCATTTGCAGCTCCTGCGCGGCATTCAAATGCAGCTCCAAAGCGTCGGCATCCAGCATCGCCACGGCTGCCTCTGCCTGCGCTGGCGTAACGAAGGCGCTCATGTTGCCCATGAGCAAGCCGTAGGGATTCTCACGGCGCACCGCCTCGTAGCTCACCACGCCGCTGCCAGCGACCACCGCGCCATATTGCGAGCCCACGGCCATCCCCACGCCCGTCGCCGCCGCCACCTGCGCCAAACGGCGATTGATCTCCGTCACCGCATCCGTGCTTCCCGTAATTGCATCAATAAAAAAAGGCAAACGCAACCGTTTGCCTAATAACCTTACCGATATATCAATGTCTGCCGGATTAAGCTCCGGCAGACAATTGTGTACAAAGCGTAGGTCAGCAAAATGCGTTACCGAGGTTCCATCGCCAAGCTCCAAAGCATATTTGATATGATCAAGCTTACGTTGTTCTCGTTGCATCTACAACTCCTATTATTTGTCCAGATTTTCCAGCTGTTCGGAAAGGTCCTGAGTCAGAGAGGAATTTCTCTTGCCAATGTAGGAACGATATTCGTTCTTTTCAGCATCACGCTTTACCTTAGCAATGCTCAGGCCGATTTTTTTGCTGTCAAGATCCATTTTGATAACCTCGGCCTTAACCACCTGACCGATTTCCAGAACGTCCTCGGGCTTGCCGATGCGCTCCTGAGCGATCTCGGAGATATGAACCAAGCCTTCAACCTTCTCGTTAAGCTTAACGATAGCGCCGAAGGGCAGGAAACGAGTAACCTCGACATCCAGTACGTCACCGATATGGAATTCGCCTGCGGCAACCTTCCAAGGATCCTCTTGGGTAGCCTTAATGGACAGAGCAACGCGCTTATTCTCGCGGTCGATCTTCTTAACCAAAACGGTAACCTCGTCGCCTTCCTTAGCAACGTCGGCAGCCTTAGCGGAACGATCCCAGGACAGCTCGGTGTTATGAACCAGGCCTACCAAGCCCTCGCCAACCTCTACGAACAGACCGAATTCGGCAACCTTAACTACCTTGCCGGACAGAACCTGACCTTCCTCAACGGAATTATAGGCAGCCTCCTCAGCAGCGGCCTTAGCCTCCTTGCGAGCCAAATCCCTTGCTTCCTTAGCTTCCTTCCAAGCCTTGGTCTTAGCGTCTCTTTCAGCCTTCAGCAGATCGCGACGGGAAACGACGATGCGTTTTTTCTCGAGGTCTACCTCGATGATTTCGGCAGCCAGCTCCTGACCGATGTACGGAGTGAAGTCCTCAACACGACGCAGCTCTACATGGCTTGCGGGCATGAAGCCTTCAACGCCTTCAACAGCTACAGCCAAGCCGACGATGTTCTTAGCCTTGTTTTTAATAATGCGCAGAACGGTAACAGTAGCCGGACGCTTTTCGCCTTCGGGCAACTCGGCAACGTTCTTCCAAGCAGCGTCGCGCTCTGCCTTAACCTTGGACAGACGAACGAAATCGCTCTTGGTGCTGCCGGGGATAACCTTAGCCTCAACCTCGTCGCCAACCTTAATGCTAGCCATCAGCTCTTCGGGAGCAACTGCCGGGTTCCATTCGGCATAAGTGATCAAACCATCATGTCTATATCCAAAAGATACATATACGCCGTCTTTATCCAGTTGAATAACGGAACCGGTAACGATTTTACCCGGATATACCTCTACCTCCATACTTTCGTTGAGCATGCTTTCAAAATCCATGTTTTCCATTGCTATAATAGCCTCCTTAATTAAACGGTCAGGAGTCGAGGCTCCAGCCGTGATTCCTATTTTATTACAACCCCGTAGCATCGCCGCATCCAGCTCGCCGGCAGTCTCGATATGATATGCTTTGCTGCAAAGCGGCCGCACCAGCTCGAACAAATGTCGGGTATTGGCGCTGTTACGCCCGCCAATGACGAATACCGCGTCCGACTCGCGCGCCAGCTCGATAGCCGCCTGCTGTCTTTGACTCGTCGCCATGCAGATAGTACGCTCGACGCGATACTCTCCCGGACGTTGCCTTTGCAATTCCTGCAATATATCTTCAAACTTTTGCAGCTCGAAAGTGGTTTGGATCACTACTCCATACCGCTCCTGCTGCGGAATACTAGAGATATCTTCGATATATTCGACACAGATAGCCGAATCTCCTGCCCATTTTAGAATACTTTTTACCTCAGGATGATTTTTTTCACCAACTATGATTGGGAAATAGTCATCTTCAACAAGCTGAGCTATCTTTTTCTGCGCCATGCGCACATTAGGACAGGTAGCGTCAATAATTTTTAAGCCACGTCGCTCCGCCTCGGCATAGACCTCCGGTCCCACGCCATGAGAACGAAAGATGATCGTCTCGCCGCTAGTGAAGTCCGCCAAAGCCTCCTTGCAGGCGATTCCCTGCGCCGCCAGCTCCTCTATCAGCTGCGGATTATGGATAAGCGGACCGTAGGTAGCTCCACGCACATGCGCGGTAGCCGCCTGACGCGCCAGCTCCACGGCACGCTTCACGCCATAGCAAAAGCCACAATGCTTGGCCAGCCTAATCTCCATCATCGCTTCACCCCTGCCTGTAGCTCGCCGATGTGTCCCATCAGCTCCTGCGTCATAGACTGGAGCAACTCCTTATTGACCACGGCATCAGCCGGAAAATACATCGGCTTGCCGAAGGTTACCGTGACCTTGGGCCACAGTCTGCCCTGACGACGGAAATCCGTACCGCTCACGCAGCAGGGCACAATCGTCGCCAAGGCCTTGGAGGCCATCATTAGGGCTCCTGGCTCCGCCTTGCCGAGCCTGCCCGTCTTACTGCGCGTTCCTTCCGGAAAAATCGCCAAAACGCTTTGGGACTGCAAAATCTCTATACCGTGCTTGATAGCGGCACGATCGGCACCGCCGCGACGCACGGGAAACGCGCCCAAAAGCCTATATAAATCACCAAGTACGGGAACGAAAAGCTCCTGCTTGGCCATGAAATGCACCTTACGGGTAGCAGCCACGCCGATCACCGGCGGATCCAGCAGGCTCAAATGATTGCTGGCGATCACCAGCGCTCCGTCCTGCGGAATGTTCTCCCGCCCCTCGACCTTCAGCCGCAGGGCTACGGTAAAGACCAGCTTTAGAATTGCTTTTACCAGCGTATAGATCATTTTATCCGCTCCTCGACGAGCTGCATGATCCTCGCGGTCACCTGCTCGATATTCATATTCGAGGTGTCCAAAAGCAGCGCGTCCTCCGCCTGACGCAGGGGACTGATCTCGCGCTCGCTATCCTGCTTATCGCGATAGGCGATGTCCCGACGCAGCTGCGCCAGCTCCACCCGCTCGCCCTTAGCGACCAGCTCCTTATAACGGCGCAACGCTCTTTCCTCGACGCTCGCCGTTAGAAAGATCTTCAGCTGCGCGTTCGGAAAAACCACAGTTCCGATATCACGACCATCCATCAGCACGCCGCCGCTCTCGCCCATGCGACGCTGCTGCGCCACCATGGCCTCGCGTACCGCGCCGATAGCCGCCACGCGCGAAACGATCGCCGTCACCTCGGTGCTGCGAATCACGTCCGTAACCTCGGTACCGTCAACGAAAACACGGTTCACCTTAGCCTCGGGACGGAACTCTATCAGCATCGTCCTTGCCAGCTCGCTAATCAGCGTTTCGGAAAACTCCTGCCCGCTGCGCAAAAATTTCCAAGCCACGCTGCGATACATCGCTCCGGTATCGATATAGGCATAGCCCAGCCTTTCGGCAGCCAGCTTCGCGATCGTACTCTTACCGGCACCGGCAGGTCCGTCAATAGCCACAACAATTTTCTTCATCAACAACACCCTTATCGTTTTGTGTTTTTTGCCCAAGGCCGACGCTCAAAGCAAGCGCTGTCGGCATCCGAGCCGTTTTCCCGTTATCCATTTATTTGAAAATGATTGATTTTCTTACTGTTATATCCGAGAAAAGAAATCCCCATTATTATCAAGTATAACATACAGGCTTCATTTTCTCAATAGCCAAGCGACAAGTTCGACAAGAAATTTTACTCCTGCCAAGCGGCCGCCAAGCCCGCCGCATAGCCGCCGGAAAAGGCAGCCTGCAAATTGAAGCCGCCCGTGTAGCCGTCCACATCGATCACCTCGCCAGCGAAATATAAACCGGATATCAGCTTGGACTCCATCGTCTTAGGATTGATCTCGCGCGTATCCACGCCGCCCGCCGTAACGATGGCCTCCGCCAATGGACGCGTCGCCGTGATCGGCACGCGGAAGCATTTCAGCGTTTCGAGCAAACGGGCGCGCTCCTCACGCGAAATTTGATTGATAAATTTCTCGCCGTCCAAAAACGCCATGTCGCACACCACGGGAATCAGGCTCTGCGGTAGCAAATCCTTCATGCCGTTCGCCAGCTGCTTGCGGCTGTACTGCTGAAAATCGCGCTGCAGGCGCGCGTCCAGCTTCTCCCTGCTCAGCGCCGGCTTGAGATCGATATCCAGCTCGACCTCCCGTCCCTCGCTCAGAGCCTTAGCCGCCACGTTACTCAGCGAGAGCACGATCGGACCGGACACGCCGAAATGCGTAAACAGCATCTCGCCGAACTCCGTAGCCGCCCTCGCGCCGTCAGCCGTCAGCGTCGCCTCCACGTTGCGCAGGGAAAGCCCCTGTAGCTCCTCGATATAGGGATAATCGCTTTCAAGCGGCACCAAGGAGGGACGCAGGGGCACGATGCTATGTCCCAGCGCCGCCGCCAGCCTCGCGCCGCTGCCGTCGCTGCCCGTTCCCGGATAGGACGCACCGCCCGCCGCCAAAATAACCGCGTCGGCGGCGTACACACCCCGCGTCGTCCTTACGCCGATCGCCCTGCCGTTCTCCTGAAGGATCGCCAAGGCCTTGGTGTCGGTGAGCAGCCTGCCGCCCAGTCCCGTAAAAACGCGCACCAAGGTGTCCACCACATCCTTCGCCCTATCGCTGACGGGGAAAACGCGATTCCCACGCTCCACCTTCGTCGGCAGACCATTGCTTTCCAAAAGCTCCACAATATCCTCATTAGTGAAGCGTCGCAGCGCGCTGTTCAAAAAGCGTCCGTTGCCGGGCAAATTTTTGATAATCTCCTGCACCTCGCAGGCATTAGTGATATTACAGCGTCCCTTGCCAGTAATCAAAAGCTTCTTACCGGGCTGACGCATTTTTTCGATAATGATGACTTCGGCACCGTTTTGCGCGGCGCTGATACCTGCCAAAAGGCCTGCCGCGCCGCCGCCGATAATCGCCACGCTGCTCATAGCTTAGCCGCCTTCTTCAACGCCGCCAGCTCGCCCTCGGTCAGCTCGCGGAACTTGCCGCGTCCCAGACTGCTGAGCGTCAGCGGTCCCATTTTGATACGCTTCAAATCGCGCACGGGAAAGCCGATCGCGTCGCACATTCTGCGCACCTGACGATTGCGTCCCTCATGAATCGTGATATCGAAAAGCGTAAAATTATGCTCATGCTCGTAGGAGCGTAAATTAACTATCGCCGGAGCGGTCATGCCGTCCTCCAGCTTCACGCCGATGCGCAGCATATCCAGCTTCTCGTCCGGCACGATGCCAGGCACCTTGACGAGATAGGTCTTATTCACCTCGTGGCTGGGATGCATTAGCGCCTGCGCCAGCGCGCCGTCGTTAGTCAGCAAAAGCAAGCCCTCGGTATTATAATCCAAGCGACCGACTGGAAAAACACGCTCTGGCAAATCGCGCACGAAATCGGCGATACTGCGACGATTCTGCGGATCGCTCATCGTCGTCACCACGCCGCGCGGCTTATAGAACATATAATATACCTTGCTCTCCGCCTTAATCGGCTTATTATCCACGGCGATGCGTGCCTGCGCCGGATCAAATTTGCTGCCCAGCTCGGTAACGATTTTTCCGTTCACGCGCACACGCCCTGCGAGAATTATTTTTTCTGCCTCACGTCGGGACGCGATGCCCGCCGCGGCAAGTATTTTCTGTAAACGTTCTTCCATTTCCTAATTCCTTTATCTCAATATAGCCGTCGCCCGACCTCAGGTCGGCTCAGCTTCCCTGGTGGAGTTCTCGTCCTCGCTCCAATGCAGCACCTGCTGGGGCTCCTCCGTCCTAATAGCATCCTCCAGCGGTGGCAGAGCCTCCAAAGAGGACAAGCCGAACACTGTCAAAAATTTCTCGGTCGTAGCATATAGGATCGGACTGCCAAGAGCCTTCTTGCGTCCTGCCTCCTGCACCAAGCCCAGCTCCAGCAGCGTGTTCAGCACGCCGTCCACCTTCACGCCGCGCACCGCCTCCATTTCCGCACGCGTCACTGGCTGCTTAAAAGCGATAATCGCCAGTGTTTCCAGAGCGGCATTAGTCAGCCTAATTTCCTTGCGCCGCCGCAGATTGTTCACCAGCTCGTAATGCGCGGGCTTCGTCACCAGCTGAAAGCCGCCCGCCACCTCGCGCAGCATCAGACCACGCTGCTCGTCGGCATAGCTTTGCTCCAACGTGCTCAGCAGCTCCCACACCTGCGGCTTATCCAAATGCAGACAGTCCGCAAGCTCCGCCACGCTCATCGGCTCACCAGCTGCGAAAAGTACCGCCTCCAGCACGCCCGTCATCTGTTCAAGAAACATGACCTACCTCCTCCTGCCTGCCAAAAATATAGATCGGCGCGAAATTCTCACGTTGACTAATCTTAACCAAGCCCATTTTCAAAAGCTCCAGCACGCCCAAAAAGCACGCCACCTTCTCACCTGCCAAGCCCGAGCTAAACAGGTCGTTCAGCAAAAAGCCATGGGGCGCGCTTTGCAGCCGCGTCAAAATCGCCGTCATCTTCTCCTGCACGCTGAACGCCTGTGGTTCGATATACGCCAAGGGACGCTCGCCCTCGCGCATGACGTTGCCCAAAGCCTGCAAAAGCTCCGCGACGGGGTACTGCGGCAAATAGCGTTCTACCAAGCCCGCAAAGAGAGGCTTCCGCGCCACGCAGCGCTCCGCCCGCTCCTTCATCCGCGCCAGCTCGGCGGCGGCATGCTTAATCCTGCGATATTCCACGAGCATCTCCACAAGCTGCTGTCTGGGATCCGGCGCCTCCTCGTCATCGGTCTCCTGCTTCGGCAAAAGCATTCGCGACTTAATCTGCAAAAGCGTCGCCGCCATAACCAAGAACTCGCTTGCCAGCTCCATGTCGAACTCCCGCAAATTGCGCAGATAATCGATGTACTGCTCCGTAATCTCGACGATGGGAATATCGTAAATATCTATTTTATTGCTCTCGATCAGGTGCATAAGCAGATCAAGAGGACCTTCGAAAGCGTGTAGCTTTAATGATACCTCGCTCATAATGCTTAAATAAATAGCCCGAAAAGGGTATTAACCAAATAAAGAAAGGTGTTCGCTATAGGATTGATGATCATATTGGTGATGCCGCTGAATACCAGCGCGATCAGAATAAAGAAGCCATAGCGATCGACCAGCTCATTAAACTGCCAGGACTGACGTGCCGGCAAAAGCTCACTCAATATCCGCGAGCCGTCCAGAGGCGGTACGGGAATCAAATTAAAAAGCGCGAACCAAATATTATATAATTGTAGCCAAAAGAAAAAGCGATACAGACCGTCGCCCAGCATACCAAAGCGATGCAAAAGCGCCATGACGAAGGCCGCCAAAACGCAGAGGAAAATATTCGCCGCTGGTCCGGCAAAGGACACCTTCAGCACGCCCTCGCGCCTATTGCGGAAATTATCAGGATTAATGGGCACGCCCTTCGCCCAGCCGAAGCCCGCAACCACGAGCAGAATCGCGCCGATCGGATCCATGTGCGCCAGGGGATTGAAGGTCAGCCTGCCCATGTAGCGCGCCGTGGGATCGCCCATGCTGTCGGCGCACTGGGCATGCGCGTATTCATGAATGGAGATAGCGAATAAAAGTGCCGGAACACGATAAATCATTGAAGCAAAGTCAAGCATAACAGCCTCCGCAAAATAAATTCTCAATAGTACAATTATACAACAGGGCGAGTAAATCCGTCAAAAAGAAAACGGAACCGTCACCGCTGTTTAAGTGACGATTCCGTGAAGTTTTATTTTCCAGTAAACTTGGGCGCGCGCTTCTCATAAAAGGCGGCGATGCCCTCCTTGCAATCCTCCGTACCCATGAGCAGGGACTGCGTGGTTTCCTCCAGCGCCAGAACCTCGTCCAAGGTCAGCGCCGTATCGTTCAAATATTTCTTAGTTAGCGCGAGCGCTAGGGGCGCGCCGTTCGCCAAACGCTCCGCCATAGCGTAGACCTTATCCCGCAGCTCCTCGTCGGCGACCACGGCGTTCAGCATTCCCAAACGCTCGGCGGTGGGCGCGTCGATCAAATCGCCCGTAAACATCAGCTCCTTCGCCTTCAGTACGCCGATAGCCTTGGGCAAGAGGTACAAACCGCCGCAATCTGGGATCAGCGCCACCTTGGCAAAGCTCTCGCCGAAGCGCGCCCTCTCCGAGGCATACACTAAATCGCACGCCAGCATGAGATTCACGCCCGCGCCCGCGGTAACGCCGTTTACCCAAGCGATCACTGGCTTTTCGATCACGGTCAAGCGCTTAGCGACCTCGCCCACTCTAGCGATGAACGTCTTCTTAGCGGCAACGCCCGTCAGCCCGTTCAAATAGCTCAGATCGCCGCCAGCACAGAACGCCTTGCCCGCGCCCGTCAGCACGATACAGCGCACGTCGGCATCCGCCTGCGCCTTATCCAAGGCGGCGTGTAGCCCTTCGATTAGGGCATCGTTCATCGAATTCAGGCTCTTGGGACGATTCATCGTGATCGTAGCGACACCACTGTTAACCTCATATAATACAGCTTCTTCCATGGGAAATCACTCCTTCGCATATTTACTTACTCATATTATAGCACCTAAGGGCGCGCTATTAAATACGCCTTGAAGCATTTTCTCGAGAAAAATAAAAAAGCCTCGGGCGCACTGCCCGAAGCAAAATTTCTTGGCTCCCCGAGTAGGACTCGAACCTACGACGCCCTGATTAACAGTCAGGTGTTCTACCGGCTGAACTATCGGGGAATTAGCTTGGTTGTTCAACCAACGGAGATTATTATACTTGCTTTACATGATTTTGTCAACAGCTTTTCTAAAAAATTTAAAGGATTTATGCCGCATATGGAGAAAATAAGTAAGCAAAATACTTCGAAAAGGAGAACCTATTCATGAGCTACCCTCTAGCCTGCATCATTTTGGCATCGGGCTTCGCCGAACGCTTCGGCACCAATAAGCTGCTGCACGCCTTTCGCGGCAGACCGCTGATTAGCTACATCCTGCAAAGCACGCAGGGGCTCTTCGACCAGCGCGTGGTCGTCACCCGCTATCAAGAGCTGGCAGAGCTTTGCCGAAAGGACGGCGTTCCCTGCTTCCTACATAATAAAAAATATCTAAACGACACCATCAGCATCGGGCTGGAGCATATCAGGCACGAGCAGGTGCGGGGCTATATCTTCTGCACGGGCGATCAGCCCCTGCTACAAAGATCTAGCTTAGAGCGCTTGGCGGATGCGTTTTGCGACAGCCCACGCTACATCACCCGCCTCGCCCACGGCGAGCTTCCGGGAAATCCAGTAATCTTTCCCGCCGAGCTGCTGACGGAGCTGCGCTCCCTGCCGCAGGATAAGGGGGGTAGCTTCCTCGCGAAAAAATATCCCGAACGAGTACGTCTGGTACAGGTTCGGGATGAACGAGAGCTTTTCGATATAGATACCGCGCGCGATTATGAACGCCTGCTTAGTCACGCGGCAGAAGAATATTCAAAAGGATAGCCACCAAAGCGGCAGGCACGATACCGGAGCCGCCGAAAACTAATTTCACAAGCGCGGGCGCATGCACTAAAATTCCAGGGTTCGCGCCCATACCGTAACCAACGCCGAGAGCAACCGACACGATCGTCAGATTGCGCGGCGTTAATTTTTCCTTCGTTATCAGCTGAATACCGCTGACGACGATGCTGGAGAACATCATCACGGCGGCGCCGCCAAGCACGGACTGGGGCATAATGGAAACCAACGCGCCCAGCTTAGGGATTAGACCGCAAAGGATCAGGAAAACCGCGCCCGTAGCCAGTGCCTTGCGATTGACGACCTTGGTCATCGCCACCAGACCTACGTTTTGGCTAAAGGAGGTGTTGGGCAGCACGCCAAAGATCGCCGCAAAGCTGGAGCCGATGCCGTCGCAGATAACGCCGCCTGCCAGCTCCTTATCGGTCGCCTCGCGATCCATGCCGCCCTCCATAACGCCAGAGATATCGCCCACGGTCTCGACCGCTGTAACGATGAACATGATCAGCACGGGAACGATGGCGCGCATATCGAAAACGATATCCACGGGCAAAAAGCTCGGTACAGCGAACCAGCCAGCCTGCGCCACCTTATCCCAATTTAGCACCCAGGACTTGGTGAACTCCACGCCCTGCGCGGTAACGCCCTTGGTGGGCAGCAGCACACCCATAAGAGCGGCGGCGATATAACCGGCGATAATGCCGAACAAAATCGAGGAGGAGCTGAAAAAGCCCTTGGTTCCATGCTTAAAAAGCAGAATTACCACGAGCACGAACAGGCCTAACAGCAAATTCTCCATAGAACCGAAATCCTTGGTCTTAAAGCCGCCGCCGAAGGAATTGATACCGACGGAGATTAGCGACAAACCGATGGACAGCACGACGGTGCCCGTAACCACCGAGGGGAAGAAGCGACGCAAGGGCTTCAGGAAAAAGCCCAGCACGCCCTCGAACAGACCGCCGATGATCGACGCGCCCATGATCGCGCCATAGGCGACCACGCCGCTGCCCATGGTGGCGACGACGCTGCTGAACACGCCGATGAAGCCGGAGCTGGTACCCATGATGATGGGCACCTTGCCGCCACAGGGGCCGATCGAATAAAGCTGCACCAGCGTTACGATGCCGGCGACGATCATCGCGTTTTGCAAAAGACTAATCTGCAAATTAACGAATTCCGTACCGCCCATAATTCCGCAGGCACCGCCAATAATCAAAAGCGGCGTAAGATTGCCTACGAACATCGCCAAAACATGCTGCAATCCGAGGGGGATTGCCTGACTCATAGGGATATCACCCTCGAAGCTATAGACCTCTTTGGATAAACTTACGAATTTCGACATAGAAAAACCTCCCGATAATAAGCATACGAACCTATCTGAATGACTTATATTTTATCCTATGTATCCTATGTCTGTAAAGTTCTTTACACTAAAAAAGCGAATTTTTTTCACGAAAAGCCGATAATCGTTCGACCTGCTTATGCCCGCATAAGCTAAACAGGCTCAGCCCCGCCGCGCACGCACCTCAATCAGCTGGGCAGCGATGGCCACCGCGATCTCCGCCGGCGTTTCGCTGCCGATGCTCAGTCCAATCGGAATCACGACGCGCGCCAGCTGCTCCTCGCTATAGCCCTCGCTCAGCAAAAGCTCCCGTGCCAGCGCCGCCTTCTGCCTGCTCCCCATAACGCCCAAATAGCCCACGGGAGTGCGCAAAAGATAACGCTCGCAGTTCGCGTCATGCACGTGACCGCGCGTCATGACGACGGCGTAGTCACGCTCCTGCGGCTGGCAAACGCTCTCCAGCCTTTTAAAATCGACGCGCTCCACACGCTCCGCCATAGGGAAAACGCCTGCGTCCGCGAACTCCTCGCGATCGTCGAACACGCTGCAACGAAAGCCCAAATGACAGAGCAGCGGCACCAGCTCGCGCGCCACGTGCCCTGCTCCGAAAACGTAAACCATACCATCATAGCAATATTGCTCGGCATAATAGGAGCAGCCGTCCAGCTCGCATAGCCCCCTGCGTCCCGCAAGACTCAGCTCGCGCTCCAAGCGCAGCTCGCCCTCGCCCAAGGGCAGCAGCACCCAAAAGGGACGCTGCTCCTTGAAGCAGCTCAATACGCGCTCCGTCAGCTCCACGGTACGCGCGTTGGCGGCGAAATAGCAAAGCTCCAGGCTCACATAGCCGCCACAGGCCATGCCCGCCGCAGGTGTCAGGTCGAACAGCTTCCTCCTGCTGCACAGCCTGCCCTCAAGAAGATCCTGCTTCGCCTCCAGCATCGCCATATACTCCATACCGCCGCCGCCAACCGTACCGCAAACATAGCCCTGTCGGTTGACGAGCATATACGCGCCACTATCGCGCGGCGTCGAGCCCTCGGTCTCTATCAAAGCGATCAGAAAGCAATCCTCGCCCGCCAGCGCCTGCTCCCGTAAGCGCCGCATTATCTCACGCATTCTTCTACCTCCGTCCGTTCGCATAGGCGCAAACCAGCTCCAGCACGCTGCCGGCGATGCAGCGCGCTTTGTCCGAGATCGTAAAGCAATTCGCCAGCTCCTCCTGCCGCGGATCGATGTCCGCGATCTTGAAGCCCTCCGTCACGGGAAAGCCCTCGCGAATCATACCGCGAATGATACCCGTCAGCGTCGCCGTCACGGGATGCACCGCTCCGTCCGCGTCCGTAATTTCGGCGATAGTCTCGCCCCTTAGCACGCTGCTGCCGATGTCGCGCACAATGTGCAGGCTGCCGGCACACTCCGCGTGCAGTACGCGCTCCTTCGTGAAGCCGCCGATGTTTCCCGGCACGCCACTATTAGGCGCGGCGCTACCCTCGCGAATCACGCGTCCCAAATTATGTCCGCGCTTCGTTTCCACGACCGCGTGCACGTCCTGTCCCGCCGTAAAGCCTGGGCCAAGCGCCACGGTGAGCGGCGCCATGTCGATTTTCGTGCCTAAATTACGCTTCGCAATGATCGCGTCGATCAAAATATCAGGTCGATAGCTAATCACGCAGGCCGCCTCCTCGTCCGTAAGCACAGGAATTTTCCCGCTCGCCAGCACCGCTGCCGCCTCCTCCGCGGAGCTAACACGCACGCCCGTCATACCCTCGACGGTCGCGCTGCCAGCATACACTGCCTCGCTCAGCGCCACCTGCCTTCTGATCGCGGCAGGACGCGCGCATTCAAGCACCAAGGGCGCGAAGCCCGCGCTCCACAGGCGATGAATCACGCCCGTCGCCAAATCGCCGCCGCCGCGCACGATAATACGTATATTCTCCAAGCTTCTCCCTCCTTTAGTCCTTCTGCTTCCTTCCTCGCACGTAAATAGCCTCCGACCTCATACCGCTTACTATAAGCAGCTCCCTCAGCCGCCGCACGCGACTCTCCTCCACCAAATCGCACTTATTCAGCACGATATAAAAGCGTCGCGCGCCGACATTCTTCCTCGCGCCACGCTCAGAAAGCAGCAGACGCGCCAAAAGCTCCTCATCGATAATTACGTCTTCACCGCTATCCCTCCACGCTAGCTCGTAGCGAAAGCACGCCTCACGCACGCTCCGCCCGAGCGCGTCCATGCCGACTACGGCGACCACGCTGTCACTCGCAGGCAAAAGCACGGGCTCATGCTCCGCGGGCAGCTTGCAAGGCAAGCGCTTGGCTCCGTCCGCCTCGATCAGTACTAACCGTGCGCCGTGCAGCGCATCCTCTAAAAGCTCGTCCGACGGCGCGATCAGCTTTCCCGTGCCGACCTCCGGCGTACCGATCACGCCGAAGCCGCCGCGCGCCCATGACGCCCGCAGCTCGCCGTAATTCTTAGCGTAAAGCTCACGCTCCGGTAGCAGCATATGCGTAGTCGTAAGGACTACGACGCGCGCACCCTGACGGGAGCAAGCCGCGGCCAGCTCGTAAATCAGCGTCGTCTTGCCGCCGCCGCCGACAAAGGAAACTATATGTCGCTTTTCATCCCGCAAAAGCTCCTCGCTCAGCATCGCTCTCCCTCCTGCTCCGCTCACGTCTTTGCCTCCATTATAGCACATATGCGTTTCTTGACAAGCAGGAGCAAAATTTTTATTTTACCTTCTTCGCTAACCGAAACAAAATCATCATTTTCCCCTGACGAGTATCGGATTTTCGATACTTTCGATAATATCCTTACTAAAGCCAAAGTCACTTGCAGCTCCGTGCCATTATCAGTAACGACGGTTACTTCCTTACCACGAACCTCTTCGCGCTCATCAGCACCGCCTTCTGTTTGTTCTTCTGTCGATTTTTCAATTTCGTCATTGACCTTATCCTGCCTTTGTGATAAACTATCCTCAAGAAAGTCAGGAGAGGAGCTCGACTGCTGTTTGGTCAGTGGCGGGTTTAAGATACCTCCTGGCTTTTCGATTTCTAAAAGCTCAACAGAATATATTTTGTTGCCGTATTGATTGCTTTCTTTAACAGTAATCTTCGCATTTAAATTTTCGCCATTTATTGTGAATGGCGATTTTATTATTTTTATAGAGCTTACATTGGAATGTTCTCCAGAAGCTACTTTGTTATCCTTGTGTACCTCTGCAAGCGCTCTGCCTCTCGGAATTGGCGGTTAAGCTCCTGCTGTAAAAGGTATGCTTTCATCTCCTTAGGCATCGTCCTGAATGTGTTTTGAGAAGCCTTGTTGCCTTGCACTGCTCGTTGCGTAAGCTCTCCCGTTGAGCTATGAGAGCATAAAAAAAGAACACTCCGCGTGTTCCTCATTCCTCTTGTCATGATATATTATATCGCAGATTTTAGTGTCATTTTCCTCGTTTGCTTCTGTTGCTTCGCTTTGCGCGTTTTTTGCATTTACAGAATATTGGATTTCATTCTTGCTTTTTACAGCAGATTGTGATAAACTGTCGCTAGATGTGGAAGAAATCAAGCTATTGGCGGATTCGGACGTATTGGTCGAGTTCTTCGGAGCACGAGCACCCGTAGCAGGTTTCTTCCACATTGTTTTTATTAATAATTTCTTTTGCTTGTTTGCGATAGCTTCAACAACAATAATTTCTCCGTCTGAATACTCTTTTTGAAATCTAATACTAGCTTCCCCGCCTGCGGACAAGCTTCCCCTACTAATACTTGTTGGTGCTGATAAAACATCGACAAGTTTTTTAATTTCTCGAGTATCTATAGGCATTTCATCTTTGCTGTGACGTTTAATTATATGCCTAATATCGTTGTCAACTAAAACATGCTGATACCCTGTTAAATTTAACGGAATATACTTCCTTAACTCTTTAGCTTCTTCTTTGCCGATGGTCCACAGCGGCATTTTGGGTGAAGAATTGCTTCGATTTATTGCGTTATCGATATATTCTTCAACCTGTTCCCTTAAAGCATTAGTGATTGTCGTTACAGCTTTTTCTTTGTTTGCCTCAGAACCCTGTGCTTTATCGGCATCACTGTTCTTCGCATTTACAGAAGCGTGGAACGGAGAATTGTCGCCGTCACGATAAATACCATTGCCTTGAGCGTCAATATAAGGATTGCCATTTTTCTCCTTGACATTTTGCAGCATATCTCTTATACTTATTGTAAAAGAGCCGCTGCCTGCCCGTTTAGGGATTTGCTTTTTAGCAAGCCCGTTGGCAGAGCGGCTCTTTCTTTCTATAATTACATCATATATATCGGTTGCTGTCGGATTAACCGTAATTGCTCCTTTCTTTTCTTCAGCAACAATTCTCATAGTGAAAAGCCTTTGTCCTACAATTACAGGAACGTAAAATCTGTAATAAGCTCGGACGTTAGGCTTTTTATTTATTTTTTGGTTAGGAATGCTTTCAATTAGCACAGACGACTTTATTAAATCTGGCAGGTTCTGCTTTGCGATATTCCTCGTGTTAGATTCTTGCCGTCTTAATGCTTTTTGCGATGAATACACAATGTGGTCAACATTTTTGGGCAGTAATTCCAAAATAGATTTATTCTCAGCATCCGTAAACGTTGTGTTCCCCTCGG
>CAYZOZ010000003.1:0-64291 GCA_964480295.1 uncultured Phascolarctobacterium sp. | reverse complement strand
CCTACCACGTTGTACGCCGCGCGCTGTACTACTGCTGTAGGCTCATCTCCTCTCAATACGGCAGGGAATTTACGCACTCCGAGTACCAAAAGATCAAGAAGGTCTACAGCATTTGGATCAACACAGGCGTAAGCAGGGAAGCAGCGAATACCATTAATTCGTACTCGATAAAGGAAACGAATATCCTAGGCGATTACAAGCTTGATCCTGCTATTTATGACATTCAAACAGTTATCACCATAAATACTACCTCCGAGCAGATTGAGGCTTTGGAGAATAATATTATCAAGCTCTTGTCCGTTCTGCTAACGGACAATCTAAAGCCTGATACTAGGATGAGGATTTTAGAAAACGATTTTAATATCCCTATGACCGAAAGCATTGAAAGCGGGGTGTCCGATATGTGTAATTTGAGCGAAGGCATCGGTTTGGATAAATATGAAAAAGGCTTAAAGCAAGGTCTTGCCGCTGGTCTTGCCGAGGGCGAAACTCGTGGTAGAGCCGCTGGGCGCGCTGAAGGCGAAGCGCATGGTAGAGCCGCCGGAGAAATTTTCGGCGTTTTGAGAAGTCTCAAAAACGCAATAAAGAACGGTAATATGTCCCCCGAATCCGCCATGGACTTTCTTGGCGTGCCGCAAGCCGATCGAGCGAAGCTACTGGCACAGCTGTAAAGGCAGGGAACGCCTAAAGGCTAAAACGGTAATTTTAGACTCCAAAATTCAACAACCGCAAGTATCAGTAAGGCTGATGCTTGCGGTTGTTTTGGTATTTATATGCTTTAATGCTTTTTTCGTACTTCTTTGCTTGCCCAAAGAAGTACCAAGAAATGGCACCGGTTAAAGCAGCCCCTAGTCCCCTTCTCGCAAAATAGCTTTTTATATATTTTCTCTTGACATCTATAAATTTTCAGAGTATTATTGAAGTGTAAGCAGCTTTATAAGCTGCAAAAAGAAATCTTCTAAAATTCCTTATGCTCTAATGACTTTTATTCACAAATCCATTATAATTAAGCTAGGAGCTGATATGATGAACGGGAACACTATCCTAGGCTCTGACCTCCTCTCTACTAAGGAAAAGCAGTATGACGAGGTCTGCAAAAGACTGCTGTCGCAGAAGGTAATCTTGGCGCACATTTTGAAAGCCTGCGTGCCTGAGTTCAAGGATGCGACTATCGAGGACATCACAAACAAGTACATCGAAGGCATACCGGAGATCGGCGCGCACCGCGTGAATCCCAACGAAGCCAACGCGCCCCTGATCACGGGCAACAACACCGAGGACAGCAGCATCAACGAGGGCAAGGTCGTCTACGACATTATCTTCAACGCTCTCGCGCCGCAGAACAACGAGCTGATCAAGCTCATTATCAACGTCGAGGCGCAGAGAAAAACGAACCTCCCCTACCACGTTGTACGCCGCGCGCTGTACTACTGCTGTAGGCTCATCTCCTCTCAATACGGCAGGGAATTTACGCACTCCGAGTACCAAAAGATCAAGAAGGTCTACAGCATTTGGATCAACACAGGCGTAAGCAAGGAAGCAGCGAATACTATTAATTCGTACTCTATAAAGGAAACGAATATCCTAGGCGATTACAAGCTTGATCCTGCTATTTATGACATTCAAACAGTTATCACCATAAATACTACCTCCGAGCAGATTGAGGCTTTGGAGAATAATATTATCAAGCTCTTGTCCGTTCTGCTAACGGACAATCTAAAGCCTGATACTAGGATGAGGATTTTAGAAAACGATTTTAATATCCCTATGACCGAAAGCATTGAAAGCGGGGTGTCCGATATGTGTAATTTGAGCGAAGGCATCGGTTTGGATAAATATGAAAAAGGGCGCGCTGTCGGACTTGCCGAGGGCGAAACTCGTGGTAGAGCCGCCGGACTTGCCGAGGGCGAAACTCGTGGTAGAGCCGCTGGGCGTGCTGAAGGCGAAGCGCGTGGCAGAATCGCCGGCGTTCTGGAAAGCTTAAAGGCTCTTATCGCCAACGGCAACTATCCGCCTGAGCAAGCAATGAATCTGCTCAACGTGCCGCAGGCTGACCGTGCGAAGCTGTTGGCACAGCTGTAAAGGGAAGGGAACGCCTAAAGGCTAAAACGGGAATTTTAGACACAAAATTCAACAACCGCAAGTATCAGTAAGGCTGATGCTTGCGGTTGTTTGCTATTTATATTCGCTAATGGCTTTTTTTCGTACTTCTTTGCTTGCCCAAAGAAGTACCAAGAAATGGCACCGGTATTGCATACCGAACCGCAAAACTTTTGCAGAGCAAAAGTTTTATCAAAAAGCTTTCATAGACTCTACAAGTTCTTGCAGTTGATTTTGAATATTTCCATAGTCAACTTTAGAAAGATTATATTACAACGCCTATCATAGAAGGTCTTTTTACTCCCATATTCCCATAAAGCACACACTCATCGCTACTTCGCTTTACGACTACGCCAAGCTTCCGCCAGCTTACTCAGCTCATCCGAGGACGGCACTACCTGTTTCGTGCGCAAAAACTCCTCATAGGCATCACAGCACAAAGCGACATCACTGCTAAACGTAACCTGTTTGCCATGATCCAGCCACAGAATCCTATTGCACAGCTCCCGCACCTGACTGACGGAATGCGACACCAATATTCCCGTCACACCACCAGCAAGTATCCCCTTCATTTTGTCGCCACTCTTCTTGCGAAACGCACCATCGCCAACCGAAAGCACCTCGTCCAAAATTAAAATATCAGGCTTCACCAAGCAAGCAATTGAAAATGCAAGACGGCTCTTCATCCCGCTTGAAAGTTGCTTAAACAAACTGTCCTGAAAATCTCGTAGCTCTGCGAAATCAATAATAGCCTCATACTGCTCGTCCATAAAAGCACGCGTATAACCAAGCAGCGCTCCTCGCAGATACGTGTTCTCGCGCACCGTCAGCTCGCTATCAAAGCCACTAGCTAGCTCTAGCAGCGCCGCCACCGAGCCGTTGATTTCCATGCGTCCCTCCGTCGGCACCATAATACCTGACACCGCCTTCAGCAAAGTCGACTTCCCCGCTCCGTTCGTTCCGATGATGCCCAGCATATCGCCACGCTCCAAGGCAAAGGAAATATCGCGATCTGCCCAAAACTCCTTCACACAATAATCTCCCTGCAAGCGGCGCACAACATACTCCTTCAAGCCTATGTTCCGAAAATCACCCGTCAGATAGCGTATCGACACGCCTTCCGCTTTAATAATACTCATAGCCCGCTCCTAGACATAATACAAAAACTCATGATTATATTTTTTATACACCCATGCTCCAAGCGCTAGCGCCATCAATGCGTAAAATGCGCACAGCGCATGATGCTCAAGCGAAGGCAGTTCGCCCTGCAATACCACCATGCGAAAATACTTGATATAGGTATACACTGGATTCAGCATAAAATACCCCTGATAGCGCGCCGGCAAAATATCGACATTATAGAAGATTGCCGAGCAATACATCAAAAGCATGGTAAAGATGTCGTACAAATAGCCCATATCCCTATAAAATACGTATAATGCTGACAGCACTAGTCCCGTGCCGATATTAAACAACACTAGGCACAGCACTGGATATACGAGACTCAAGAAAAGCCAGCTAAATTTTATGTCATCAACGAAACAGAAGATAAAATATATCAGCAACGTCAAGCCGAAATTTATCAATGCCGATACATTACGCGAAAGCAGGAAGATGTACTTCGGCACGTTGATTTTCGTAAAGATGTGCGCGTTGCTCAAAAGCGAATTCATACCGCCGCTCGTCGACTCGCGATAGTAGCTGAAAAGCAGATTGCCACTGAACAAAAACGTGGTGTAATGCGGGATCCCGCGTGCGAAATACAGGCCAAATACAAGGTTCATCACCAACAGCGTCAGCAATGGCGAAAGCACGCTCCAGCCCATGCCCAGTACGGTACGCTTATACTTCTGCTTAAAATCGCGCTTCACCAGCTCTTGAAAAAGGAATTTATTCTTTTGTAAAAAAATCGTTAGATTCTGTAGCATAGTAATATACCCCTTTTTACCTTATCTTTCTCTCTTATGGCAAAAGCTCTTCGAATATCAACCGCAGACCTTCGGCGGACGAACGCCAATTAAACAGCTTCGCACGTTCAACACCCAAAGTGGAAAGCTCTCGCCTACGTGCCTCATTTTGCCATAAAAGCTCCAGCTCCTTGCAGATGTTCTCAACCGAGAGAGGATCGCAATATTCGCAAGCAGCTCCGCCCACCTCCGGCATGGAGGCCGCATTAGAGGTAAGCACGGGAGTCCCGCAAGCCATCGCTTCGAGAACGGGCATGCCAAAGCCCTCATACAGCGACGGAAAGCAAAATATTTCCGCGCCACTCAGCAAAACGACCTTTTCCTCATCACTAATGTAGCCTGTAAAAATAACGTCCTGCTCCATGGCGTTTTTGCTGATAAACGCAAAAATCTCATCATAAAGCCAGCCCTTGCCACCAGCTATAACCATCTTAGGCGGAGCTTGAAGATTATTTTTAAATAACAAATAAGCCTGCAAAAGCCGCAGAATATTTTTGCGTGGCTCCACCGTTCCTAAATACAAGAGATACCTGTCGCCAATCCCATATTTGGCTTTCGTTTTAGCAAGCTCCGTTTTATCGGTATGCTGATAATAAATTTCCGTATCCACGCCGCATTGTATGATGCTTATCTTTTCTGGCGCTACGTCATAATAGTGCATAATTCTTTGCTTGCTAAAGGTCGAAAGCGTAATAATTCTATCAGCGCGTTTCAGAGAACGCGGCAAAAACTGCTTGAGCGCCTGCTTTGTCCTTGCCCTGACCGTCTCCGGACAATCGAGAAATGCCATATCGTGCACCACCACTACCTTCTTGCCGTGTACACATGGTGGCACGAGATAGTTAAAATAAAAATTCATATCTGCATCATTCTTAAAGAATAAGCTTCTGGGAATTGGTATGAACGAGGTTAACAACCTATAAGGTCTGTCCTTAAACCAACGGCAAGGATCTAATGCTATATTCTCGGAAACGTGCTTTTTCGCCACCGCAATTTTAGCATCCGTGCGCAGGTCAGTAAAGAACTCCAGCACCAGCTCCGTATCCGCCAGCTTACTCAATTCCTTTACCAAGCTATAGCCATAATAGCCAACACCTGTTTTACCTTGTTCAAGCAATGGCTGCGCCTCAACAGCTATTTTCATGCGCGTTAGCCTCCATTTTATATATAATAATCAAACATTTCTTTCAACGCATCAAACACCGTATATTCCGCTGTCCACCCAAGTTCTTTTTCAATCAAACCATTATCACAACAAATAATTGGGTTATCCACAGGTCTCACCCTTTGCGGGTCAACCTCCACGGTTATTTTTTGACTGCTTAATGAAATAATATAATCAAGCATTTCATCAATTCCGTAAGCCTTGCCCGAACCTACATTATAAACCTTAGTACAATCATCACTTTCAATAATCATACGATAAGCCCTAACTACATCCTTTACGTGGCTGTAATCTCGCTTTACAGCGAGATTACCAACCTTTATTATTCCCGGTTTACCGCTTTTTTCTATTTCGGCAACCTGTTTGCAAAAACTCGACAGAACAAAGGTATCCTTTTGTCCGACACCCGTATGATTGAATGGTCTTACACAATACACCTTCATTCCGTACTGTTCACGATAGAGCTTAGCAAATCTCTCTTGTGTTACCTTTGATATTCCGTAAGGATTGTTTGCATTGAGTTTTGTTTCCTCATTTATAGGTTTATCGGATACTTCATATTCCTCGCTTGAACCTATAAAAATCACCTTGGGCATACTTTTCTGTTTTCTTACCGCTTCCATAATGTTTAAAACACCGACAACATTAACCATCATTGTTGTTTGCGGAATATTCCAAGACAAACCCACACTGCTTATTGCCGCCAAATTTACTATCATATCGGGTTGTGTTTTCGAAACAATATTCAGCACACTTTCACTGTTCAATAAATCAGCCTCAAAAAACTCAACTTCATTTTGAAGATTATCTGACTTATTGATATCACTTCCGTAAACCTTATAACCGTTATTGATAAATTCCTCGGCAAGATATGAGCCTACAAAACCACCTATACCAAAAATCAACACTTTTCCTTTCAAGATACTAACCTCCGAAATTTAATATTATTTCTGAGCAGCCTCTTTTTTAGCTAACTGTAAATCGTGTTCTGTCATAATCGCGCAAAGCTGTTCAAAGCTTGTCTTTTGAGGATTCCACCCAAGTTTTGTCTTAGCCTTTGTAGGATCACCCCAAAGATTTACAACGTCGGTAGGTCTAAACAACTGAGGATTTACGCAAACAAGCATCTTACCTGTCTTTTTGTCGTAACCCTTTTCATCCATGCCCTCGCCTTTCCATTCAAGCTCAATGCCGTCATTTGCAAAAGCCAAAGTTGTAAATTCACGAACAGTATGCTGAACACCTGTTGCAATAACATAATCATCGGGCTCGTCCTGCTGAAGAATAAGCCACATACATTCAACATAGTCCTTTGCATAACCCCAATCTCTGAGTGAATCAAGATTACCAAGCTCAAGGTGATCCTGCAAACCGCAAGCAATTCTACCTGCCGCAAGTGTAATCTTTCTTGTAACAAAGTTTTCGCCTCTACGCTCTGACTCATGGTTAAACAAAATACCATTACAAGCAAAAATACCGTAAGCCTCACGATACTCCTTAATCATCCAATAACCATACTGCTTTGCAACAGCATAAGGACTATATGGGTGGAAAGGTGTATTTTCATTCTGAGGACACTCCTCAACCTTACCGTAAAGCTCTGATGTAGATGCTTGATAAACCTTACAAGTCTTGTCAAGTCCCGCAATATGTACAGCTTCAAGAATACGAAGAACGCCGATAGCATCAACATCGCCTGTATACTCTGCGGCATCAAAACTTACACCAACATGTGACTGTGCCGCAAGGTTATAAATTTCATCAGGCTTTACCTGCAACACAATCCGAATTATGCTTGATGAATCGCAAAGGTCACCCTCATGAATAATAACCTTACCTAAAATGTGCTCAATACGAGATGTTGTGGAAACAGAAGTTCTACGGACAATACCATGCACCTCGTAACCATTTTCCAATAAAAACTCTGCCAAATAAGAACCATCCTGACCTGTAATACCTGTAATTAATGCCTTTTTCATAATATGCTCCAATCTCATTTTAACCTCAAGCTTATTGATTTCTTTACCTTCCCCTGCTCCAACGTTAAGGTGCATAATTCACCCAGCATTTTTATATGATGAAAATCACACCAGCAGAAACAGTTATTCACGTCAGGATTACAATTCATTCTTTCTTTATGAATAACTCTCGAGCCCTGCTTTATTTCCACGCTTACAGGTAACGGCCTATACTGATTATCAAGCCTTTTTAGCTTAAACCTAATTCTGCTATAGCAATCCCTAGCAAGCTCTATCTCATCAGGCACGATAAAACGCTTTACGGTATCGCCAAGAATTTCGATTGCAATTTCAGGAGGACTACCGTGTTTGGCACGATATTTCTCCTCATAGCTTTTCCATACAGCCATACTACGCCGCCATAAATTGTCAATCTCCTTCTTCTTTTCTATCTTTGAAGCATTAACGGAATCAATATTTTCCGTAATGTTCTGAGGCAGGCCAAAATTAAACGCACCTTTTTTTGTGTACGAAAAGTCATAGAAATTCTCAAAGACATATTCGGTTTTCAGCGGCGTAAGCGGACAATGAACATATCCCTCAGGCCATTGAAGCGTCACATAGCGTTTAAAATCAATTATGCTTCCGTGCCGCGCCCGCAAATAATTGAAATAGCTTGACCACTCGTCCAATCCCATAAATTCTATTCCGCTAAAATTGTCCGTCATTTCGCAATATAGGCGTTTGTTGATGACCTGCGGCATATGTGACGCAAACATCATCTGTGAAAAACCTTTATTGCGGAGAAAGGCAAGCGTATGGAACATACACTTGTCGTATGAAAACTGTTTGCCTATCGTATCGCTCCATACGCCAAGGTCTGCCATATAGTATGCCTTGTATCTGCCGTCCTGCTTAAAGAAGCTCTCGTCGACATTAACCAAAGGTCTGTAATCGTCATCGCTCATGATAAATTCTTCATTTATCTTAGGATTTCGCATCATACGACATCTGAGAAAAAAGTTCCTTGTCGAGTGGTCTCTAGGCAAAGAATCTCCGTCCAACAGCTCGTCATCCTCAATTATTACCAACTTTAATTTTCCCGCATACTCATTCTTCACGATTTCAGCGGTGTCATGCTGGCAGCAGATAACTACTTCCTTTATGAAGCCCATATAGCGTTCAACAAATGGCAAAGTATTAAGCACAGCTTCTTTACGGGCAGATAAGTATACTATCTGTGTAATCGGCGTGTTGGGGAGCGTTTCTGTCGCGGAAATCACATCGAGTATAGCGCCTTCAATTTTTGAAGCGCAATCATCCCATGACCAAGGCTTATAGCTCTTTGCCAACGCCTTGTATTTTGCGTATTCCTCGGGAGTGTTCAGTTTCCTGTATTTTTCATAAAAATCCTTCGGCGAGTCAGGATCAAAATATACGCCCGAATCTCCTGCTACCTCATGGAATATGGGAATATCCGACAGCATTACCGGAACACCCGACACGAGCGCTTCGACGGTCGGTAAACCGAATCCCTCTATCCTTGACGGGAACGCAACTATATGCGCGTTATTGTAAAGGTACTTGATGGAAGCGTCATCAAGATGTTCAAGATGAAATATTCTTGAGCCATATTTTTTATGACCGTGAATTCTGCTTAACAGAGGTTTTGACCAACCGCCTCTTCCTGCAAGTATGATGTTCACATCTTCATTGCAGAGATACATATCATAAGCGTCAAGCAAAAGCTCAATATTTTTGCGCGGCTCCACGGTACCGACGGCAAGGATATATTTCCCTTTTGCCGCCGCCAGTTCAGCTGATTTTTCTATAAGCTCCGATTCATATGGCTTGAAATCACAGCCGAGGTGAGCCACCCGAATCTCGGGCGCAGTAATATTCAGTTGCTTAAACAACGACAAAAGCTCTGCTTTGGTAAATTCCGAATTGCACACGATAATTTCGTCATATTTTACGTGCGCCGAGAGCCATGATAAAAACTTCGCCCTGACATCAGGCTTTAAAAATTGAGGGTGGCTTATAGGAATTATATCTTGAATAAACAAAACTATATGCACGCCACGATTTTTCAGCTGTGGCAAAAAGTCGCCCCTGTTTGGCAGCATATGCCATGTGTTGTTTATATCAAGGAATGCAGAACCCGGCTCAAAATCATTTATGTCAACAGTCCCCGTTATTTTCATCTCGGAGGGTTTAAGCGGCACTGATTTCAAAGAGCTCAGAAAGAATTCGTTTGAAATCATATCAAACTGCTGACTTTTGGTATTGGAAGTAAGCAGAGTAATATCGTGACCTGCTACCAACAATCGTTTGACTACTTCCATAGACACTCTAGGAATACCTGTTATATGGCTTGTGAGCACATTTGTTATATCAATGTATATTTTTACATGATTAACCCTATCCTTGAAATTATAATTATCCGCGTTTCTGTATTTGGAAACGGTATAGCTGTCTCCCGCTGTAAGCGAGAGAATTTTATTTACGGTTATATCCTTTTCTCCCGTATGTGCGGCGACAAAATTTCTATGTGTAATCTGATATATCTTCAGCGCTGTTAAGTCTGTCGGACTCACGGCAGACTCGTCGGAACAAAGAAAATCATATAAATAATTTTCAAACCATGCCTTTGTTCTTTCAAGACTTAGATCCTTTAAGCGATTGTTCTGACGCTCTATAATTTCCCTGCGGAGCGCATGGTCCTTCGCAATAAGGTCTATGGTCTTTGCCCATACTGCCGGATCTTTAGTATCGAGAACTATGCTTGAACCACCAAGCGTTTCTGGAACTGCCGACGAATTATACGCGATAATCGGGAGCTGAAAAAACATTGCTTCCGCAAGTGGCACGCAAAATCCCTCGTGCTCGCTGCAGCAAAGGAAAATATCCGATATCTTATACAGCGCAATAAGCTGCGAAAAGCTGATATGCCCGGCCCAAATTACATCCTTTACCCCAAGCTCGGTAATATATTTCCGCAAGCTCTCGTTATAGTCTTTAAGAAAAACCGAACCAACTAAAATAAGGCGCGATTTAGGATTTATGTACTTTTTATAGTAAGCAAAAGCACGGATAATATCCTCGTGCTTTTTATTCGGCGCAATTCTTCCCACGAAAAGCAGATTAAGCCAGCCGTCGGAATATTTTTTCATAATTTCGATGTCCGGCGCCTTTGAGTAATCCTCAAACGGAATATAATAGCTCGGCATAACGGTTATCCTATCTTCGGGATAATTCATTTCCAGAAGGTCATTTTTACTGAACTGTGACCCAGCTATATATCGATCCGCGCTATTATTTAATAATGCTACGTCATCTAAGCCAGACTGAAGCGCATTAGCTATAAGCATATCAAATGGTCTTATGAAACGTGGTGGCGTAATATTATGCCAGAACATTATCTTGCGACAATTCCATTTAAAGGGAAGCATATTCATCCACGTTCCGTCCGCAACATGAAATATAACCACATCATCAGGATCAAGATGCGGCATTTGCGCAAATGGAGATATAATACCCGGCTGATGCCTTTTATCCCAGCATTCGGCATATATTCCCGTTTCAAAGCCCATTTCCTCAAGGTGCTTTTTTAACAAACACGTATGATTGCCAATCGCGTCGCCAAAGCCAACATTACTCAAAACCTGTATAATCTTCATTTTTCAACAACTCCGGATTTTTCCACCGCAAGCTTTGCGATATCAGCCTTAAGCTCAGCTCTTTCACACTGATATTTTACACGATCAAGCTTTTCCTTCATTGAATCCAGCTGCTGCTCGAGATCTTTGATAAGTGCGCTCATCTCATATACTTGTTTAACCATGCTAGCACGATCATCATTAACCTGCTTCTCTATACGGTTTAAAACCCGCGTATTAATATCATTAATGGTTTCAGATGTGCTTTCCCTAGCCAAATATATCTTCTCCACTTCCTTAGTCAGCTTCTCTAATGCCGCCATGCAACGAGAGCTATTGGTATTAATATCATTTATAGCAGGCTCAATGATAAACTTACACAGCTTGCGTATTACTCGCTTAGCAAATTTAACAAAAGGATACAAATGCTTATTATAGGACGTTATCTCACGATAATAGCTTACCGGATGCACCTTTATCCACATTATATCACTTCTAATAGACGCAAAATTCGACACGTCGCGATTGGTATGAACCTTCATCTCGGCAATATCGTGCTTCAGTTTCTCCTGCATCAACTTTAATTTAATTTCTTCCGCAAGTTTTTTAAAATCAGTCATATAAACACCCTCCCTCATCCTCTTTTATTAAAGATAAAACTATCTACTTAAGCATTTACCTTGCATCTCTCAAATGCAATATAAACTAGCGAATAAAAATATCATAAATGCTAGTTCTCAACACACGTCCCTACATACGCCTTAATCTCTTCTCTAAACCTTGCCGTCGAAAAGCGCTCGGCGTTCCTGCGACAATTTTCGGGCTTGAACAGAGCGATATTCTTCTCGAATAAGCCCACCGCGTCGCAAATCGCCTCCGCCTTCTGCTCCGTAAAGAACACTCCCGTCGGCGCCTCCGCGTCCAAGCCACGCACGGTCTCCAGCGCTCCTCCTCTAGCAAAGGCGATCACCGGCGTACCGCACGCCTGCGCCTCCACGGGAATGATGCCGAAATCCTCCTCCGCCGCGAACACGAACGCCCTTGCTTTCTGCATCCTCTCCTTCAGTACAGCGTCCGGCTGATAGCCCATAATGACGATATTAGCTCCTGCCTTTGCCCGGATCTTTTGCATTTCGGAGCCATCGCCAATCACGACCAGCTTTTTCTCAGGCATTCGCGCGAAGGCTTCCACTATCAAATCTATTTTCTTATAGGGCACCATGCGCGAAGCCGTCAGGTAGAAATCCTCCTTCTGCTCACATAAGGAGAAGCTCTCGATGGCGACGGGAGGATAAATCACCCTAGCCTCCCTGCGATAGCATTTCCAAATTCTTTTGGCAATAAATTCAGAGTTGGCAATGAAATAATCGACATTATTGCTCGTACGATAATCCCACAGGCGCATATAATGCAGGATCAGCTTCGCCAGCCAGCCCTTGAGTCCATGCTGCAAATTTGCCTCGCGCAAATACTGATGCTGCAAATCCCAAGCATATCTGATAGGCGAATGTACGTAGGAGATATGTATTTGATTAGGGCCTGTTATTACTCCCTTCGCCACGCAATGCGAGCTGCTAATCACCAAATCATAGCCACTAACGTCCAACTGCTCGATCGCGAGCGGCATCAGCGGCAAATAGCTTTTATAATGCTTCCGCGCGCCGGGCAAGCCCTGAATAAAGCTGGTCGTCGCTTTTTTATTATGCAAAAAGCCTCTGGCATTCTCCGGCATGAAATCCGCAACGGCGTATAAATCAGCTTCAGGAAAAATATGCAGCAGCTGCTCTAAAACCTTTTCGGAGCCGGCATAGGTTACCAACCATTCGCATACGATAGCAATCCTCATCCTACACTCCTAGCGTCCGTACACGTCATCAAAGCGAACGATATCGTCCTCGCCAAGATAACGACCATTTTGAACCTCGATAATCGACAGGGGAATCTTACCCGGATTCTCCAAGCGATGCTTAACGGCGATGGGGATATAGGTGCTTTCATTCTCCTTGAACACGACCACCTTGTCGTCCAAGGTCAATCGTCCCGTCCCGCTGATGACCGTCCAATGCTCGCTGCGATGATAGTGCATTTGCAGGCTAAGCTTCGCGCCCGGATTAACAGTGATCCGCTTTACCTTAAAGCCGTCGCCCTCGGACAGCACGGTGTACGAGCCCCAAGGTCGGTACATCGTGACGTTTTCGTCTACTTCCTTCCTTTGCTCCTGCTTTAGCCGTTCGACGATCAGCTTCACGTCCTGCGATTTGCCCCTCTCGCTAATCATTAAGACATCGGGGGTGTCCACCACGATTAAATTCTTAACGCCCACGGTGCTAACCAATCTGTCGGAGGCGAGAATCATATTATTTGCGGAAGCCACGGAAACAACGTCCCCCTGCGTAATATTTTCCTCGCCGACATCCAAGGTCTCTGTTAGGGAATCAAAGGAGCCGACATCGTTCCAATAGATATCCTTTAGGGGCAAAACCCTCATGGCGCTGCTTTTTTCCGCTACGGCATAGTCGATAGAAATACTCGGCATGGCAGAGAAGCGCTCCAAGCATTCCTGATAGCCAAGCTGATAAAGCTCCCAAATATCCTGCTGATAGCTTGCCAACGCCTGCTCCATAGCGTTGATCGTGAAGCAGAACATACCAGCATTCCAAAAGTATTTACCGCTTTCGCAATATAGCTTAGCCGTTGCCAAATCAGGCTTTTCCTTAAAGGCCTGCACGACGCAGCCAGCCTCCGCCACCGCCTCACCTGCCAAAATATAGCCGTAGCCTGTTTCCGGTCTGGTCGGCTTAATGCCCAAGGTCACGATGCTCCTGCCATCAGCGGCAAGCCGCTCCGCCTGCCGCACATAATCGGTAAAGCGCTCGTTCGGCGTGATGATATGATCAGCGGGCGTTACAAAGACGCTCTCCTCCCGCGCGGACTGCAAAACGTCCCTGCAATAGGCCAAGCCCAGAGCGATCGCCGGCGCGGTATTTTTGCCCTCTGGCTCCGTGAGGATATGCGCGTCACTAATGCCCAATTCCTCCAAATCGCGCAAAACGTGGTAATAGTAGGCCTTATTAGTGATAATGACGATATTAGCCTTTGGCAAGGCGTTAAAGCGGAGCAGCGTTTGCTGTAGCAGCGAATGCTTGCCACCAATTTTCAAAAATTGCTTAGGAAAGCAGGAACGCGAAAGTGGGAACAGGCGTGTACCCGAGCCACCCGCCAGAATAATCAAATTCATCAACATGCCCCCTTATGTTAATTAATATAACCAATAAATTGCTTCTTCAGTATATCACCATGTCCCCCCCCGTCAAGCAAAAATGCACTATGTATATACATAGTGCATTTTGCTTAGATTATCTATTTTATATTATGACTTTTACCAGATAAGCATATTAGCCGATCGCGGCATCCGTCGCCGCCAGCGCCTTGCCTTCTGCCAAGAGCGCCAGCTCCTGTAGCTCGCCCAGCTCGTGCAGAGCCGCGCTATTGAACGCCTCGTCATGCGTCAGCTTGAGATTGATGCGCACGTTATACTCGGCGCAGCGCAGAGCCGCACGCGCTAAGAGCACGCTGCACGCCCCGTCCGTGATTACGCCCGGATTACCGATAACGGTCAAGCGCTCCGCCAGCTGCGCCGTCCGCGCCGCCTGTCGCGCGATCGCCAAGGGTACCGCCGCCGCCTGCTTCGCAGCCTGACGTATCGCCGCGGTGCGTACCTCCTTCTCCTCCTCCGTCTGCTTAGGCAGCCTATAGCACGCCATAAAGCTGTTAAACACGGAGGCATCAGCCTCCACCAAGCGCAAAAGCTCCTCACGCGCCGCCTCCGCCTCCTGCAAAAGGCGACGCGCCTCGTCCTCCCGCGCCTTAAACTTTTCCTTACCCAGCGTCAAATTCGCCACCATGGATGCCAGCGCCGCCGCCAAGGCTCCTGCCATAGCGGCACCACCGCCGCCGCCCGGAGCTGGCGCGTCACTCGCCAAGTCCCGCAAAAACTCCTTACTGCTCAAATCGATTAAAGTACTCATTCTGCCCCTCCTATAAAAAAGGCTATGCAGTCCACGCATTGGGCTACATAGCCGAAATAAACCTACCTCATTGACGTGCCAGCCAGCGTCTGACCTGCACCACCGCCGCATAAGCGTCCAGCGGCTCCGGTGGTACCAAAAGCCCCAAGGGTACGAGCCGCCGCCAGCCCTTGGGAGGCTGCGCCTGCCAGTAAAGCGTCCGTGCCTCCTCCGTGCTGTGCGCCTCGCCCACCAGCTCCAGCGGCGTAGCGGGAAACGCGTCGCGCACGACCTCACGCAGCCTAGCGCTGTTCGTTCCGTCGCCCATGACGATGACGCTGGGGACGCAGGCAGAGGTGAAGCGTGCAAGCTCATCTCGCAAAGAGGCAGTCACCGCGATATGCAAAGCGAGGATCGCCCCGCTCGCATCGACGAGAGCCAAGCCCGTCTTACTGCGTCCGGGATCTATGCCCAAATAAACGCGCTGCTTCTCATTGAGCGTCATTTTTCTGCACAACCTCCAGCTTAATACGCACCGGTCCGGCACTGGTGATATCGCCCTTAGCGATCGCCCTGACAGTGAAGCGTCCGTTGGTTCTGCGGATCGCGTTGTTCGCCTCGATCATCGTCGTCGCGTCCATATTACCAACCTTACCAGTCAAGGGATTGGGCAGCACGCCCGCCTTCACGGCCTCATGATTCACCTGCGTCAAAAATTCCATCAGCAGGTTCTCATGCGACACGCCCTGCTCCGTCAAATCGTAATCCTGACTATAAACCAAGGTACCGTCAGGATAAATAAACTGATTCTCGAAGATCTCGATCTCGCACACCGCCAGCTCGCCGACGATGATATTGGCAACGGTGCGAATACGGAAGAACAGATTGCCCTTGCTTCCGTCCAAGGTCGCGATCGCGTTCTCCACAATGCCGCGGGAGATCCAAATCGCCTGCAAGGGCTGCTGCTCGTTCGCCTCCATGCCCAAGCGCTCCAGCGCCGCCTCGTTGGCGTTTTGCAGCAGCCAGTTCACCTGCGCCGCGTTCTCCTCATGCGACAGACCACCACGCATCACGCCCGCGTAAACGACCTCGCCGGCACGGTAGTACACCTGCCCCTCGCGCATATTGATAATGCCCTTACGCAAAGCGGCGGTCGTCTTTTCCAAGTCCTCGATCTCGCCTGTCAGCTGCGTTTTAGAGGCCGCCAAATTGGCTACCTCCTCCTGCGCTCTGGCGTATTTGGAGTTCAAATACGCCAGCCTTGCCTCCATAGCGTCGTTTTCCTGCATGGTCTCGCGCATTTTGGCATCCAGCTCGCCGATCTTCTTATTCTGCTCCTCGACCTTGCCCTGCGCCTCGTCAAGCTCCTTCGTCGCCATCGCCTTCTCGGAGTTGAGCATCAGCAGCTCGTGCTGCAATTTATCCATGCCGAACAGCGCGGTACGCGCGCTCTCCGAGGACACTGCCATCACGCCGATCGTCAGCACGGCGATCAGCGTACCGGCGGTCACGGTCAAAAGAACGGAGGTATGCTTGGGACGCAGACCAAAAACCGACAGCCTTTTCTTACCGATCTTGCTACCCATTTTGTCCGCAAGATAGGCGATGAAGCCGCCCACGACTGCCATAATGATAATCAAACGTATACCAACCAAGCTGCTTACCTCCCTTCAGAATGACTAAGGCTCTCTATAAAGCAATTACACATTTTTCTTCTTCATCAAATAAGTACCAATGCCAAGGCAAATGATGTTCGGCAGCGCACACGCCAAAAGCGGCGGCATCGCGCCTCCCTTGCCCAAGCCAGTGGTCAGCGTCATGATCGCGTAGTAGATAAAGATAACGATGATACTGATACCCAAGCCGATGGAGGAGCTGGTTCTTTGCTTCTGCGTGCCTAAGCAGGCACCGATCATCGCGAAGAAGAAGCTTGCCAAGGGAATGTTGATGCGCATGAAGATCTCGCACCACTGTCTGTTAGCGGGCTTCTGCTGCTTCTCCAGCATACCGATGTATTCGCGCAGCTCGCGAATCGTCATCTCCTCAGGCTCCTTTTGCTCCCAAGAGATCTGCTTCGGTGAAAAATTCAAGGGAATGATCTGCTCGTTGAATTTAGCCGAGCTGGTAACGCCCTGCTGATCGTTCAGCGAGAAGATATTACCGTTCTTAATCAACCAGGAGCCGTTCTGCCAATAGCCCTCCTTCGCGGTTTGAATACGAGCGATCTTGCCCTTTTCAAATTCCTCGATCGTAATATCGGTCATCAGGCCCTTTTTCTCGTCGAATTTATTAGCGTAGGTAACGCGCTGCGTATTACCGCTAATGGTCTTGATGACCACGTGATCCTGCGTCGTCGGACGGGTATTATGCTTGATTTCCTCATTGAGAATACGCCCCGCCTCGGTTTTTGCGAAGGGTACGACCTTCTCCGCCCACACGAGGGAGAACATGCTCACCACGAAGCCCACGACAAGCACGGGCGCGACGATACGGTAGTAGCTGACACCGCCAGCCTTCATCGCCGTGATCTCGCTACTGCCCGAAAGCTTGCCGAACGCCATCAGCGCCGCCAAAAGCATGGACATCGGGAAGGTGTAGTTGATGATCTCCGGTAAATTATACATGAAGAGGCGTGCCACGGTTTCCATGGAAGCACCGTACTTCGTGATATACTGGGTGATTTTGAACAGCATGGTGCTGGCAATAAAAATGCTGGAGAAGGCGGCAACGCCGAAGACGAAGGGATAAAGCAGCTCCTTCAGCACATAACGATCTAATATACGTAATCGCACTTTCCTTCCTCCTACATATTAAAATTATCGCCCAAATAATACTTACGGGCAATCGGATCGTTGGCGATGGTCTCGCTGTCGCCGTGCAGCAGGATCTTGCCCTCGGCGAGGATGTACGCCTTATCGACGATGCGCAGCGTTTCGCGCACATTGTGGTCGGTGATCAAAATGCCGATGCCGCGCTGCGCCAAATGCGCGATCATACCCTGAATATCGGCGACGGCGATAGGATCGATGCCGGCGAAGGGCTCGTCCAGCAGGATGAAGGCGGGATCGGTAACCAACGCGCGCGCGATCTCTACGCGGCGGCGCTCACCGCCGGAAAGTGCCTTGCCCTCGCTCTTGCGCACATGCTCCAAACGGAACTCCTCGATCAGATTATTCATCTTCTCCTTACGCTCCGCGGCGGACAGGCTCGTGGTCTCCAAAATCGCCATGATATTGTCCTCGACGGTCATCTTGCTGAAAATAGATGCCTCCTGCGGCAAATAGCCGATACCAGCGCGAGCGCGCTCATACATCGCCATTTGGGAAATATCCTTGCCGTCCAAGGTAACCACGCCGCCGTCAGGGCGCTCAATGCCGACGATCATATAGAAGGTCGTCGTCTTGCCCGCGCCGTTCGGACCGAGCAGGCCGACTACCTTGCCCTGCTCCACGTCGATGCTAACGCCGTCGACCACGCGGCGATCATTATAAATCTTAACCAAATTATCGGTTTTAATAATCAAGCTCGTATCCTCCGTTCATCAGGCAAGAGCATCCTCGGTCTGCTTTTCCTTGCCGGTCACGGCAGGCTGCTTTTCGGGGATATAGTGCATCTTCACATTACCGTCGGCAACAGCGACATTGGCATTGGTCAGGCGCAGCTTGTCGCCGGAAACGGTATTGCCGTCCTGCGTAGCGGTCGCATGACCGTTAAGCTCCACATAGCCGCCCTGATCGGTCTTATACACGGCGCTGTCGGCGGTAGCCGTAAGCTTACGCGCGTCGCTCTTGATATCCACGCCGCCATAGGCGTTCGCCAAGCCGGCAGCCATATTATAATCGATCTTCGCCGCGTTCAGCACGCTGCCGTCCACGTCGGTCAAGCGCGCCCAGCTGCCGACCGTTTCGGCGTATTGACGCTCCTTGAAATAATCAACTCTGTCGGCGCTGAGGCTTTTTCCCTCCTTGGTAAGCACCGCGCCGCCGATAGCGGACAAATCGTTTTCGTTATGAGCGACGAATTCGTTGCAAACGATATGCGCGTCCTCGCGATCGGCAACCACGTTACCGAGCATGGTACCGGTCTTTTTTTTACTGTTAAACTTCGCATAATCGGCAGTAGCCTTACCGCCGTCCTGATGCAGCACGACATGCCCCTTGGCCTCGCCGTCGCCTGTCTGCAAATTATAATCCAGCTCGTCGGCCTGCACACTGAACTTCGCTGGAGCCGCCGCGAACGCGCTCGCCGCTACGCCCATGCTCAAAACAGCAACCGCCGTCGCCAAAGCTAATTTCTTCTGTACACCCACTCTATTCGCCGCCTTTCGTAACCTTTGCGTTACCCTTTAGTTTTATATTCTTGAAGGCACTTGTCGTTTCCGCGAAATCAGCAACTGCCGTATATTCGTCCTTAAGCATCTTAACATGACCTGTCGCGGTGATCAATTCCTTTTTCTGCACCCAGGTCACCTTGTCAGCATTCAGCTCGCCGCCAGTATTCAGCACGGCCTTCACATTGCCCTCGACCTGAAAATCGTTGCTGTTCATATGCGCCTGTCCCTTATCGGCAACAACGTCGAAATAGCTGCCGTCATTGCGGTATACCTTACCCTTGATGCCCTTTAAATAGGCGATATTCTTCTTGTTGTCGTTAATCACCTCGGACACCGTGAACTCCCACAGCTTCTTGCCGTCCTTCTCGCGCTGCAAAACGCTATTTTTAAGCGAGGCGTTCAGCTGCGCGCTCACACCATTACCCAGCTTGACGTTCACCGGCTTATTACCGCCGAGCATCAGCCAAGCTATCAATGAACCAGCGATCAGCAGTCCTGCCGCAATAGCCAGTATCGCTTTTTTATTTTTCATCTGTCTGCTTAGCCTCCTCTGCCGGTACATAGGGGGTGTTCCAACGATGCTGGAACCAGATCCAATTATCCGGATATTCCTTAATTATTTTTTCCACTTCCTGCGTCATTTTTAGGGTAACGTTGTAATCGTCCTGCTTCGTATCACCAGTAAACTCATAGCGAATGGGATCACGCACGATCGCCTGATGACCGTAGCCGTCGGGCTTACGCACGATGAAAATCGGAATGATCGGTGCCTTGAACTTACGCGCGAAATAGGCAGGTCCGGTCGGAGTGGAGGCCATCTTGCCCAGGAACGGTACGAAGATGCCGTCATAGCCGCCGTCCTGATCAGCGATCAGTCCCAGCATACGCCCCTTCTTCATCGCCCTAGCGCAGCCCAGAATCTCGCTCGTACCACGTGCGAAGATCTCCTGTCCCACGCCGCGGCGCAGCTCGTTCATAAAGTCGCTGTACACGCGATTAGGCTGGGGCTTTTCCACCGCGCTCAGGGGGAAGCCGTTCAGCGCCAGGCCCGCGCCGAGCCACTCCCAGTTATCCATATGGCAGGCAAGCATAACCACGCCACGCTTTTCATGTACGGCCTCCCAAAGCACCTCCGGTCGGTCGAACGACACCAAGCCGCGGATATTATCCTTGTTCAGCGCCGGCATATACAGCATCTCCATAAAGGTAATGCCCAGATTCGTGAACAGCCGCCTGATCGTCGCCTCCGCCTGCTCCGCGGAATAGCCCAAGCGCTCGCGGATCGTCACCTCCGCTCTGATTCTTTGCTTCTTAGCGATCTTATGGTAGAGATAGCCCACGCCCCTGCCTATGTTGACCACAAGCCGATAGGGCAGCCAGGATATCACCGTGCTCAATGTTTTCAGCAAATAGTAAAGCCACATTATTGTTTATCTCCTTGACCGGTTCGCAGATATGCGTTAATTATGCCTTCCCACTTTCCCTGCGCCGCCAAAATCATAGTAATCGCCTCGCGCACCGCGCCATGTCCGCCCTGCAAGCGGGTGACGAGCTTCGCCAGCGCCAGCACCTCCATGCTCGCGTTAGCGGGCGCGAAGCTGATTCCTGCCGCCGCGAATGCCGGTAAATCGTTGAGGTCGTCGCCCATATAAGCGATCTGCTCCTTGCTCAAGCCCAACGAATTGCCCAGCTCCACGAGCGCCGTCTGCTTATCGCTAATGCCCTCGCCCAAAAGCGTGATGCCCAGCTCCTCGCAGCGATGATGAATGATCTCGCTGCGGCGACCAGTGATAATGGCGATTCGCAAGCCGTTGCGCTGTGCCACGCTGATCCCCAAGCCGTCCTTCACATCGAACGCCTTGAACACCTCGCCCTCCGGTCCGATATTGATGCTGCCGTCCGTCAGCACGCCGTCCACATCCAAGGCCAGCAGACGAATCTTGGCCAAGGCCATGCGCAGCTCGTCATAGCTTTGCTCGCTCTGACGAAACTCCTTAGTAATTTCCTTTTGCGAAATCAACGAGCGAAAATCGCTGATAGCTTCTAAATCAAACATTATACCACTCCCTGACGTACCAGGTCGGTCATATGTAGGAGGCCGATAACCCTTTTGTTCTCATCGATCACGGGCAGAACCGTAATCGGCTTAGGCTTATTGCTTTCCATCAAATGCAGCGCCTGCGCTGCCAGCTTATCCTCCGTAATGGTTTTGGGATTCGTCGTCATCAGCTCGCGCACCGGACGCTCCAAAAAGGCCACGCCCTTGCTCAGACCGCGGCGGATATCGCCATCGGTCAGCACGCCCTGCATAACGCCGTCAGCATCAACCACGGAAACAGCACCCAAGCCCTTATCCGTGATGACGAAGAGCGCGTCCCGCACCTTCATGTCGCCGGGCACGGTCGGATTCTCGCCGCCCTTATGCATAATGCTGCCGACGGTCAACAAAAGCTTTCTGCCCAGACTGCCGCCCGGGTGGAAGATAGCGAATTGACTGGCGGTAAAATTATGCTTTTTGAGCAGGGCGAGCGCCAGCGCGTCGCCATAGGCCAGAGCCGCCGTCGTGCTACTGGTCGGAGCCAAGCCCAGGGGACAGGCCTCCTTGCTCACGCCCACGTCCAAAATCACGTCGGCGTTCTTGCCCAAAGTGGAATTAGCATTGCCCACCATGGCGATGATCTTCGCGCCGATACGACGCAGGGACGGAAGAATATTCAGTACCTCGCCCGTTTCACCGCTGTTGGACAGCGCAATCACCACGTCGGACGCGGTAACCATGCCCAAATCGCCGTGAATACCCTCCGCAGGATGCAGATAAAAGGAGGGCGTGCCAGTGCTCGCCAAGGTCGCCGCCATTTTGCGACCGATAAGACCGCTCTTACCCATGCCGGTAATGACCGTGCGTCCCTGACATTCTAAAATTAACTTCACCGCCGCCGCGAAATTCTCGTCGACACGAGGCACTAGCTCCAAAACAGCCTCGGCCTCCATGCGCAGGACCTCGCGCGCGTGCTCAAGCATTGCTTCCATAACCCCTGCCACCTTTCAATTTACTCAGCCGCGGACGATTCTGTCGATCGCCAAAACGTCGCTGAGCAGCTTCTTCAAATCATCAAGCTTCACCATATTGGGACCGTCGGAGAGAGCCTCCGCCGGATTATCATGCACCTCGAGGAAAAGCGCGTCAATGCCCACGGCTGCCGCAGCGCGCGCCATATGGGGCACGTACTGGCTTTGACCGCCGCTGGAGGTTCCCTGTCCGCCAGGGATCTGCACGCTATGCGTAGCGTCCATCACGACGGGGTAGCCCAGCTCGCGCATGATCGCCAAGCCGCGCATATCGGTTACGAGCGTGTTATAGCCGAAGCTGGCACCGCGCTCGGTCAGCAGCAAATTATTATTGCCTGCCTCCTCCACCTTTTTCACGACGTTCTTCATGTCCCAGGGCGCGAGGAATTGTCCCTTCTTCACGTTCACGGCCTTACCCGTTTTCGCTGCCGCCCAAACAAGATCCGTCTGACGGCAAAGGAACGCCGGAATTTGCAAAATGTCGACTACCTCGGCAGCCTTCTCCGCCTGCCAGGGCTCATGGATATCCGTAACCACGGGTACGCCCAAATCCTTCTTGATCTGCGCCAAGAGCTGCAAGCCCTCCTCGATACCGGGGCCACGGAAGGAGGAGTAGGAGGAACGATTGGCCTTATCGAAGGAGGCCTTGAATACGTAGGGAATACCCAGCTCCTCGCAAATCGCCTTCGTGCGCCGACCGATCATCAGACTGCGCTCATAGCCCTCCAAAACGCAGGGGCCCGCCATTAAAAGCAGTGGCTGTCCCTGTCCTACCTGATAATCGGCAATCTTTACAATATGCATATTCCGCCTCCTATTTATTCATTCTTGCGAACAGCTCGTTGACTGCCGCCAAATCCTCGGGAGTATCCACGCCGATCCCCTGAAAATCGCTTTCGAGGACCTTGATCTTATAGCCGTTCTCCAAGGCACGCAGCTGCTCCAGACTCTCCGCGCGCTCCAACGGCGTCGGCTCCAGCGCCGCGTATTTCAGCAGGAAGCTGCGTCGGTAGGCGTAAATGCCAACATGCTTAAACACCCTGTAGCCCTCTGGCTTATTGCGCGGATAGGGCATCAGACTGCGGGAGAAGTACAGCGCGTAGCCGTTCAAATCGGTCACGACCTTCACCGCCGCGGGATTTTGGTAATCCTCCTCGTTCATCGCCACCTTGAGCGTCGCCATTTGCAGCTCCTCGTCCTCGACGAAGACCTTCGCCAAGCGATCGATAACTTCGGGGGGAATCATCGGCTCATCACCCTGCACGTTGACGATCACGTCGACATCAGGATATTTCAAAGCGACCTCGGCTAAGCGATCGGTGCCGCTCGGATGATCTGGAGAGGTCATCACCGCCTTACCACCGCAAGCCTCCACCGCCTGCTTCACCAGCTCATTATCCGTCGCCACCACGACCTCGTCCGGCAGCTGTGCCTGACAGGCACGCTCATACACGCGCTGAATCATCGGCTTGCCAGCGATCATGGACAGCGGCTTGCCCGGCAGACGCGTCGACGCGTAGCGGGCGGGAATTACACAAAGTACCTTCATCTTCATCAAGCTCCTTCGTTATATCTTTACATCAATCAGTGATTTTCGCTTTGGGTATCTTCTTAGCAATGGCGTTATCGATATATTCTTTGAATTTATCCATACCGTCGGTAATGCAAATATCCATATTCAAAATATAGAGCGGAATCTCGCGTGCGGAGTAAATAAACTCGGTGGGAATCTTTACCGCGTCCTTCGCCGTCGCCACCATGGCGACCGCCTTCAGGCTGCTGGCGCGTTCATTGATATACTGCATCTCCAGCATACCGTAATCGTGATGATCGGGATAGCGCACCGCCTCTAAAATATTCAAGCCGATGCCGGACAACGTTTGCTCGAAGGAGGAGGGATTGCCGATAGCGGAAAAGACCATTACGTCCTTGCCCCTCAGCTCCTCCAAATCCTTGAAGTTTTCGGAAATGCCCTTGTACCAATCGGCGATCTCTACGAAATTCTTCGGATGATGGATACTCTCCACCACCGGTGCCGCGGCGTTATACTGCGCGATCGTATGGCGCAGCTGAATGCGATTCAGCCTACTGCTTTGGTCGGTCTTGGTGAGCAGGAAGAGATCACCGCGCGCCAGATTCTGCAAGGGCTCACGCAGCGTACCGCGCGGCAGCACGCAGCCATTGCCGAACATATTCAGCGTATCGACGAGCACCACGTCCAAATCGCGCTCCAGCTGCCAATGCTGGTAGCCGTCGTCCATGATGATGACCTGCGCGTTCATCTTCTCCACGGCATAGCGACCGGTCACGGCACGATTCTTGCCGATGATAACGGGAATGCCGGGCAACGTTTTCGCCATCAGATAGGCTTCGTCGCCCGCCTCATAGGCGGTCATATAAATCTTATTGCCGTCGGAAACCACGCCCAGCTCCTTGCCCCAGTGGGAACGATAGCCACGGTTCAGGATGACAACGCGATAGCCCATGGATTTAACGATATCCGCCATCTTCTGCGCCGTCGGAGTTTTGCCCGTGCCACCAACGGTAATATTACCGATGGAAATAACGCAGCAGGAAAGCTTTTCCTTCTTAATCAGCCCCAGCTCGTACAGCTTGAGCTTGCAGCACACGCCGAATTTATACAGATAGCTCATCGCGCGCAGCACCGCCAAAAGCAGCCAGCCCATGAAGGGCGTTTCTGGACCATAGGCGATGCGATAAATATATTGGATCAGCGCGTCGCCATGACGCAGGCGACCGCCGCCCTCGTCCGTAAGATTGCGGGTGTTGATCGGGTAAACGGGGTACTCGCGCGAGGGCACGGCGGTAAGCTCCAGCAACTCCTGCAAATAATGGATGCTGCGCACGTCCGCGCCGCGGTTTTCCTTGATAACCTGCAAGGAGGCCGCTCCCATCTGCTCGCGACGGGCATCGTTGTTGATTATATCGAGCATTTCGCTCGTCAGCTCCGCATTAGTGCCGACCATTTTGCAGGCCTTCACCTTGCTCAAAAGCGCGTAGGAATCCTTAAAGTTCTGCATACTGGGACCGACTAAAATCGGCTTCGCATGAGCGGCAGGCTCCAAAACGTTGTGCCCGCCGGTATTGCTGAAGGAGCCACCGACGTAAACGACGTCGCCGACAGCGTAAATGCGTCCCAATTCGCCAATCGTATCGATGATCAGCAGAGGATATTCCTCACGCTCACCCTGTACCTCCTGCATTTTAGAGCGAAAGCCGGTCTCGTAGCCGTAATGCGCCGCCAGCTTGGCGATTTCCTCCGCACGCGCGGTCTTACGCGGCGCGATGATCAAACGCGCATGGGGATAGCGCTTACGCACCTCCTTGAAGGATTCCAAAAGAATCTTCTCCTCGCCGGGATGCGTGGAGCCAGCTACGATAATAGGATAATCCTGCTTCAAGCCCAGCTCGTAGCGGTACTTCGCCAAATCCTCAGGCGTGACCTCGGCATAGGTCTGATCGAATTTCGTGTTGCCGGTAACGAAGATTTTCTGCTTATCGGCACCCAAATGGGCGATATAATCAGCATCAATGCTGGATTGCATACAAAAACGAGTAACGGTATTCAGCATATCGTCCCAAATACCGTATAAATAACGATAGTTCTTCACCGACTTCTCAGAGATACGACCGTTGACCATCATTACGGGAATATGGCGCTCGCGGATCGCGCGCAAAAAGTTCGGCCACAGCTCGGTCTCCACCGGCATGAACACGCCAGGATGAATACGCTTGACTAGCGACTCGGCAACGAAGGGCAGATCCAAGGGGAAATAGATGATCGCGTCCGCCTCGGGAATGATTTGCTTCGCCATATTATAGCCGCCTACGGTGAAGGCGCTTACCAAAATCGGGCGATTGGGCATCTCGCGACGAATCTGCTTAACCAACGGACTGGTGGCGACGATCTCGCCTACGGACGCGCCATGAATCCAAATGCAATCCTTGCGAATGACCTTGGCGATCTCCTCGTCCTCGATCCGTCCGAACACCTGCTGCTTAAAGCGCAGCGCGAAGCCCTTCTCCGTAAACAGACGATAGGTGTAGTACGGCAGAACAAAGACCAGAAGCACTATTAAAATAAGAATATTATATAGTATATACATTCACTAACCTCTTTTCGCCTCAGTGAGCTTCCTTACTGCGATATTGAATCCGATACAAATGCGCGTAAAGCCCGTCCTTAGCCATCAGCTCGTCATGAGTTCCCTGCTCCACCAGACAGCCCTTCTCCAGCACCATGATCTTATCGGCGTTCTTAATCGTCGACAGGCGATGGGCGATAACAAAGGACGTTCTGCCGATCATCAAGCGGTCGAGAGCCTCCTGCACCACGCGCTCGCTTTCCGTATCCAAGGCCGAGGTCGCCTCGTCGAGGATCAAAATCTGCGGATTCTTGAGTATTGCCCGGGCAATGCTGATGCGCTGACGCTGACCACCAGAAATGTTCACGCCACGGTCGCCCAGCATCGTATTATAGCCTTCGGGCAGCTCCATGATGAAGCTATGGGCGTTAGCAGCCTTCGCCGCCGCCTCGACCTCCTCGCGCGTCGCGTCCAAGCGTCCGTAGAGGATATTGTCGTACACGCTGCCATTAAACAGGATCGTTTCCTGCGGCACGATGCCGACCTGCTCACGCAGAGAATTCAAGGTCACGGTGCGAATATCCTGCCCGTCGATCGTGATGCTACCATCGGTAACGTCATAAAAGCGCGGCAGCAGGCTAGCGACCGTGGACTTACCCGCGCCGGAGGGACCGACGAAGGCGATCATCTCGCCAGGCTGCACGTCGAAGCTCACCCTGCTCAGCACGGTCTCGCCCTTATTATAGGCAAAGGAAACATCGTTAAAGCGCACATGCCCACGCACCGTGGGAAGCGCCTTAGCATCGGGCGCGTCATGAATGACCTCCGGCAGATCCAGCACGTCGAAAACGCGCTGCGCCGCCGCCAGAGCCTTTTGAATATTACCGATAACGCGGCTCAAGCGCTTTATCGGATTGGAAATATTTACGGCATAGGTCAGGAAGGCAACCAGGCTACCTGCAGTGATCTTGCCATCGATAACGCTATTGCCACCATACCAAAGAATGACGGTCACGCCCACCGCCGCCACGAACTCGATCGTCGGCGTAAGCGTCGCCGAAAGCTGGGCGTACTTCATATTGGCACGGAAATTATTGATATTTTCGCGATCAAAGCGCTGGATCTCGTAATCCTCGCGCACGAAGGACTTAATCACGCGCGCGGAGGAAACTGTTTCCTGCAAAACGGAGGTAATGTCCGCCGTGGCCTCCTGAATCCTGCTGCCCGACTTGCGAATACGCTTGCCGAATTGATCGATGAACAGCAGCACGACGGGGAAGGTGCTGAAGGTTACCAAAAAGAGTCGCCAATCCAAATAAATCATCATGACGATGGAGGCGATCAGGATAACGCTTTCCGTCACCATCTCGACGACGTTTTCCACCATGGCGGATTGCAAGGCATTCACGTCGTTGGTCACATAGCTCATGATCGTGCCGGTCTTGTTTTTATCGTAAAAGGACAGACTCAGGCGCTGAAGCTTCTCGAACACCGCCCTGCGGATATCGATGATCACACGCTGACCGACATAGTTCATCAGGTAGCTTTGCCCGTAATAGGCGATGCCGCGAATGATGAAGACCACGATAATGCTGACCACGATGTAGTTGAGCATATCGGTATTCTTCTCCTTGAGCACCTGATCCACCATGTCCTTGATAATCCATGGCAGGTACGCCGTGCCGCCCGCCGCGATCACCGTGCAGATGCCGGCGAAAAGACCGCGCAAAAGGTACGGCTTAACATATTTCAATGCACGAAAGTATAAATTCATTTCTTCTCCTCAGCTATACGTAAAATAAGTTGAGCAACTCTGTCCACGGCGCCGCCCTCGCCCAAGCGTCGCTTCATCTCCGCCAGATCCGCGTCCGTCTGCCGACGCGTTTCGGGGCGTAAAAGGCGCAAAGCCTCCTCCGCCACCCGTGCGGGCGTAAAATCGTCCTGCAAAAGCTCTGGCAGAATTTGACGGCCGGCGACGATGTTCGGCAGACCGATATTGGGAATATTAAGCACTAAGCGCGCGATGAAGGCGTTAAAGGCGGAGGTACGGTAAACGATGACGCTGGGCAGGCCGCAAAGCGCCGCCTCCAAGGTCACCGTGCCGCTGGTCGCCAGCGCCACGTCGGCAACGCTAAACAAATCATAATTATGCCCCTCGGTGATCCTTACCTCCAAGCCAGAGGCCTTGATCTTCGCCTGCAAAAGCTCCAAGGGTATCGTGCCCGCGCGGGGCATGGCGAAGCGCACCTCGGGGAGCTGCCGCTTGAGCAGCTTCGCGCCTGCCAGCAGATTGGGCAGCATCTTATCGATCTCCATCAGCCTGCTACCCGGCATCAAAAGCACGAGCGGCTTGCCCGCCTCCTTGCCTGCCCAAGCCTCGGCCTCGGCACGCGTCATTTCTGGATGCACGATGTCCACCAGCGGATGACCGACGAACTCCACAGGAGCGCCTGCCTCCTTGTACACGTCGTACTCGAAGGGAAAGATGCAGGCCACCCTGTCCACGATTTTCGCGACGTTCTTCGCCCTGCCCTTGTTCCATGCCCAAGCGGAGGGAGCAATATAGGACACAACGGGAATCCCCTTGTCGTGCGCCAGCTTCGCCAGCTTCATATTAAAGCCAGGATAATCGACCACCACTAGGCAGTCCGGCTTACGCGTATCCATCACCTCGGCAAAGGAGCTGCGCAGCCTGAACAAATCGGGCAGCTTTTTAATGACCTCGACGAAGCCCATAACGCCGTGATCCTTTATATCGAAAAGCACCTCGCCACCAGCGGCGCGCAAAGCGTCGCCGCCCATGCCGAAGACCTCTATATCCTTATCCAGTTTTTTTAGCGCGGCGGTAACTGCTGCCGCATGAATATCCCCGGAGGCCTCTCCGGCGGAAATGAGAATTTTAGTCATAGCTACTCCTCATATCACAGCTTATAAGATGTCAGTATATATTATAACACAAAAAGCGACTGACATAAGCTATCAGTCGCTCTTGAATGCGAAAATTTTTGTAAAGTTTACTTAACCAGGATGGTAATATCGTGCTCATCAGCCATTTTGATGACCTTTTCGCGTTCGACCACCAGCGTGTTGCCCGCCTCGATGATAATTCCGGTCGCGCCGGCGTAGATCATCGACTCCAGCGTCTTGGTGCCGAAGCCGGGAATATCGAAGCGCTGATCCTGCTTCGGCTTAGCCGCCTTAGCGACGATCACGCCACCCTTGCCCAAATAGCCGCCGCGCAGGATGCAGGCATCCGTACCCTCGATAGCCTCCACAGCCATCACCGCGCGATTTTTGACGACCACCGTCTGACCGATGTCCAGTCCGCCGATCGCCTTCGCCATTTCGAAGCCGAACTCCATGTCCGCCAGCTCCGCCGCCGTCGGCGCACGTCGCGTCAGCACGCCAGGCTTGGGCAGCAGGGGCTTAATCAGCACCGTTTGATCCATGACCTCGATGCCCTCGCTCTCCAGCTCCTTGACGATCGCGTTCATAATGGTGTCGTCCTTGCGATCGGGAACGCTCGCCAAAATCTTTATGGCACGCAAATCAGGCACGATCGCCCCCACCTTATAAAGCACCTCCTTGGTGACCTTGCCGATCATCGTAACCTTGGTTACATCGTGCTTTTTCAAAGTGGAGATAATCTTGCCTATCCTGCCGATATTGATATCGTAATAATGATCCACGCTCGGCTCCAGCTCCTCGTCAATATGAGGAACCAAACCGATCGCGACCACCTCGTAGCCCTGATCCTTGGCGGAGCGGGCCACCTCCACCGGCAAATGACCTATGCCGGATAAAACGCCTAAAACTTCCATGCTCTGTCCTTAGCCCTTACGGGTACGAATAATACCGCGCTCCACGTTACGCAAGAAGCGTAGCAAATGCTCCACGGGCTCATAGCTTTCCAGCTCGGATTCCATAGTCGCGATAGCCTCCTGCAAGGGCAGACCGCTGCGATACAAAATGCGGAACGCCTTCTTCAGCTCGCTGCGCTCCTCCTGCGGCATACCCGCACGGGACAGGCCGACGCTGTTCAAGCCAGAAACGAAGGCAGGATCACCCGCCACGATCATGAAGGGCGGAATGTCCTGGGACACGCGCGCCATGCCGCCGACCATCGCGTTACGACCGATCTTACAGAACTGATGCACCGCGGAAAGACCGCCGATGACCGCGCGATCCTCGACGATGACATGACCTGCCAGCGTAGCGACATTGGACATGATGACGTTGTTGCCGACGATGCAATTATGCGCAACATGGGTGTAGGCCATCATCAGGATATTATTGCCGATGCGAGTCTCGTTGCCCTCGCCGCAGGCACGATTGACCGTGCAGCACTCGCGGAAGGTACCGCCGTCACCGATCACAGTGGTGGTCTTTTCGCCGACGAATTTCAGATCCTGTGGCACGCCACCGATGGAGCAGCCGGGGAAAAACCTGTTATTTTTACCGATAGTCGTATATTTATGAATGGTTACATGAGCGCCGATCACACAGCCGTCACCGATCACGGTATCCTCGTCGATTACGGCGAAGGGACCAACGCTTACGTTCTTGCCGATAACAGCGGACGGATGAATAATGGCGGTTTCATGTATACCGCCCTCCGGCATTATCACAGAACTCATTACTTTCACTCCCCCATAGACTTAATCAAATGATTAATTTCAGATATATACTATTATAATCATCCCCAGGGGGCTTTTTTCTCAAACGAAAAAAGGCGATTTAGCTCAATCTAACGCTAATTAAGCCGTTTTGCTTGCTTATACTGCTTATATCTGCTCTTTTTGTCTTTTTTATTTACGCTTCCTTGGGATCCATGATCGCGAAGGTGCAATCGCATTCGCAGGCGACTTTGCCGTCAACCTTACCCTCGCAATGGATGATGCCCATATTGGCACGCATGATCTTCGTTACCTCGGCGGTAGTCACCACCTGATCGCCGGGAACGACCTGCTTGCGGAAGCGCACATTGTCGATCTTAGCGAAAACGGCGATCTTGCCGCGGTTCTCCTCGGGATAAAGCATAGCCACGCCGCCAACCTGCGCCATAGCCTCGATCAGCAGAACGCCGGGCATAATCGGCTCGTTAGGAAAATGACCGAGGAACTGAATCTCGCTGGCGGTGATATTTTTAATGCCGACGGCGCGCTTCATCGGTTCGATCTCGAGAATTCTGTCGACCAAAAGCATGGGAAAACGATGGGGAAGAATCTTTTTAATTTCGTTAATATCTAATACGGGCATGATTTAATCCTCCTTTGTTCTGTACGCTTGAATCTGCTTAGCGATTTGCGAATTAAAGGCGTGACCGGTCTTCACGGCGATCACGTGCGCCTTAATAGGTCCTAATAAATATAGATCTCCGATAACGTCGAGTATCTTATGACGGATCAGCTCGTCGTCATAACGCGGCACGGAGAGAATTTTTTCCTCGTCAAAAACGACTACGTTCTCCAAGGAGCCGCCCAAGCCCAGACCCATCTTACGCAGCTGCTCCAGCTCGTAGGTAAAGGCGACCGTGCGTGCCGGCATGATCTCCCTCTTGAAGCTTTCCTCGTCCAAAAGCACGTCAAAGAACTGCGTGCCCAGCTTGGGATGAGCGTTAATGGAGGTAAAGGAAACGCGATAGCCGTCATAGGGCAGCATAACGATATAGCGATCCCCGTCATATACGGAGAAGGCCTTATCCAGAGCGTAAACCACACGCTCCGCCTTCTGCTCCACACGTTCCGCCTGCTCGATCAGCTCGCAGAACACCTTAGCACTGCCGTCAGTTACGGGAGGTTCGGGCGAGGACATCTCCACAATGATATTATCGATGGACATCATGGAGATAGCCGCCATCAAATGCTCAACCGTAAAAACCTCCGCCCCGTTCTCGCTCAGGGTAGTGGCTTTAACCGTGGAGCTTACGTTTTGCGCCAGCGCGCGAATGCTCGGACGCTCAGGCAAATCCGTGCGCACGAACACCACGCCTGTGTTTTCTGCCGCCGGCTTGAGCGTCATCAATACGTCCTTGCCGGAATGCAGGCCGATACCGGAATAAGAAACTTCCTTAGCTATAGTATGCTGTAAATTTTTTTCGGACATCTTCATACTCCTTCGACATTTATTTTTTCTTACCGAAACGCTTGCGACCGTCCTTCCAGCGATCATGTACCCAGAACCACATTTCCGGATGAGCGATAATTTCCTGCTCCAGTACGGTGACCAGCTGGCGGGTTACATTATAAAAGTCGCGCTGCTTGTCCTTAGTTTTCGGTGTATATAACGGTGCGTAGATCTTCGCCGTACACGTTCCGTCGTCATTATTATGCAAAAAAATCGGCAGGATCGGCGAGCCGTAAATGCGTGAAAGCGCCGCCGGTCCCAAGGGAATCACGGAACGCTTGCCGAAAAGATCGATCTCCACGCCGTCGTCATTGGTATCCTGATCATAGAGCACGCCGAGGAGATTCTTCTCCCGCAGCATCCTACTAATCGCCAAAAGACCATGCTCGCCGCGATTATAGGTGACGCGCTGTCCCACCATTTGACGAAACTCGTTGATCGCCCGATCCATATAGCCGTTATTCTGCTTGCGCGTAATGGAAAGCATGGGATAGCCGTGCAAAGCCACGGTTGCGCCCAAAAGCTCCCAGTTCCCGTAGTGACCAGTACACATGATAACGCCCTTGCCCTGAGCATAGGCAGCCTCGAGATACTCCAAGCCCTCCACGCGCACCTTATCATAAATGGTATCCTTATTCAGCAAAGGAAAGCGCAGCACCTCGACCACCATGCGGCCGAAGCGGTGCAGACTGTCCGCGGCGATCTGCCTTGCACGCTCCTCGGACACGCCTAGGCACTCGCGAATATTAGCCTCCGCCATCTTCATGCGCCATTCGGGCACCACGAGGACGGCGACGCTGCCCAAAAAGCCCGCGAAAAGCTTCCGCAAAAGCAGCGGCAGCACGCACATTATTTTGCTGAATAATTTAACTAAATAATAGCCTAACACGAAAATAACCTACTTATCATCATGACGCGCTTATTTTTTTAAAGCCGCCACTTCTTTTTCCAATTCCTTCACGCGCTTTAAGACATCGCCCATTTTGCGCAGCTGCGCCTCCTGACGCAGCCATTCCTTCATCGGCATAGCGGGATAGCCGCCCATGACGGAATTATCGGGAACGTTATTAGTAATGCCCGCCTTGCCGCCGAAAGTACAGTTGCTGCCGATCGTGATATGACCGACCGTACCCACCTGACCAGCGAAGGTGACGTTGTTGCCCACGGTAACGCTGCCGGAAATGCCGACGTGCGCGACTACCAAGCAGTTCTCGCCCAAAATATCGTTATGACCGAGATGAACCAGATTGTCGATCTTCGTACCCTTGCCGACGATCGTGCTATCGACGGTCGCTCTGTCGATACAGGTATTGCAGCCGATCTCCACGTCGTCCTGCAATACGACGTTGCCCGTTTGCAAAACCTTGCTATGCTTGCCGTTCTGCGTAATATAGCCGAAGCCGTCACCACCGATGACCGCGCCTGACTGAAGGATCACCCTATCGCCCAGCACGCAGTTTTCGCGCACCGTGGTGTTGGGATAAAGAGTGCAGTCCTTGCCGAGCTTAACGCGCTTGCCCACATAGGCATGGGGGTACAGCACGCAGCCGTCACCGATCTCCGCGCCCTCCTCAACTACGGCGAAGGGCTGAATGGCGACGTTAGCACCGATCTTCGCCTTCTTCGAAACGAAGGCGTAGGGGCTGATGACGCGCTCCACCTCCTCCTGCGGACGGAACAGCTCCAGCAGAGCGGCAAAGGCCGCACGCGGATTTTCCACGCGGATCACGGGACGACCGTCAAGCTCGGGATCCGCCGGGCTCAGCACCATCACGCCTGCCTTACTCAAATGGCAATGCTCCACATGAGGAGGAACGGCGAAGGAAATATCCTGCGCTCCCGCCTCCACCAAACCATTGACACCAGTGATTCTTAGTGCGGGATCGTCATGCTCCACCGTACCATGTAAAAACTCAGCTAATTCTTGAACACTCTTCTCCATTTCCAACCTCCGAAAAATCCCGCGCACGCACACCGACCAAGGTCAGCGCGCCACGCTGGGAAATGCTTATTTCATTTTTTCGATAACGGCATCGGTAACGTCGGTGCCGCCCTGAGGAACCGCTTCCTTAATCATGATCGCGCCCAGATTCTTATCCTTGGCAACCTGATTCAACGCGGTATCCAAGCTGGATTTAACCTTGTTCTGCGCCTCGCTCTGCATCAGCTTGGCCTTCGCGGAATAATCCTCGTAGATCTTGCTCTTTTCCTCGTCGGACTTGCCCTCCAGCTCCTTCTGCATTTGCGCGTCCAGCTCCTTAGCCTTAGTCGTCAGCTCCTCCTTAGTAGAGGTGAACACAGCCGCCTCGCTTTCCACCTTACGCAGATCCACAACGCCGAACGCGGCATTACGGCCACCGCAGCCAAAGGTCAGCATGGCTGCCGCCACCATCAAGCCCGCAATAATCTTTTTCATATTCAAAACCTCTCTTATCCTTATTTTCCGGACTGCTTGCGCAGATCCTCGATTACCTTATCGGTGATATCCTCGGCGCTAACATTGGCCTTAAAGCGATTGAATACGATCGTGTATCCACGCTCATGAGCCAGCTTCACCGCCTGACTGGAAATATCGCCGTCAATTTGCTTACGCAGACGGTCGTTCTTCTCCTGCTGCTTGTCGATCTCCCCGTCCATGATGTTCAGGACGTTATGCAAAGCCTTAGGTGCTAAGCCAAGCATTTCCTGCTCCTGCTTCGCCTTATCCTCCCTTTGCGAGAAGATCTGCTGCCGCAGCTCCTCCGCCGCCTCCGTCATGCGCTGACGCATACTCTCGCGATAGGGAGCGAGCTGCTCCTCCATCAGCGCCTGTCTTTGCTTTTGCAGCTCCATAATGCGACTGCCGCGCTCACGCTGTACGGCCTTGAGCTTTTCCTCCACCGCCGCACGCTCATCCGGCTTCATCTTCACCGACTCCAAAAGCGCGCGCAAATTGAAGATCTCCAGCTGATAGCTGTCCTCGATCTCCTTGGTCTGCGGAGCGAGCTGCTCGTCGACCTGCTTGCGCACCTGCGCCGTGAATTTTATCAGCTTGACCTGCTCGCGCTCGCGCAGCTCCACCATGCGCGTATCCAAATCAGCCTGCAAATAGCTGCTTTCGCTGAGCTGCCGCAAGGCGCGAAGCTTATCCAAGCTTCCCATCTGCGTCTTCGCCAGCTCCTCCTGATTTTGTCGCTTAGCGAGCAAATCCTTAAGGATCCTCTCGCCCTGCTCCAGCTTTTTATATTCAGGATGCGCCTCAGTGGCACGCTGCCAGTTGACGACCGCCACCTTCTCCTGCCTTTTCCCGTTGAGACCCGTGCCGCAGGCAGAAATCGCCAATGCCGCAAACAGCACGGCGCCAAGCTTTATAATACCTGATCTGTCCATGGAAGCCTCCTCGGAAAATCCTCGTCAATCGTCACTGCTTATTTTGCAGCTTGTAAAGCCTTTACGACCTCGTCGGTAATATCCAAGCCGCCGTAAACCACGGTGTTCTTTTCCACTACCACTGCCAAGCCCTTCTTATCGGCAACCTTCTTAATGGTCTCCTCGATCTTTTTGTTCACAGGCTCCATCAGTTCGGTTTGCTTATTTTGCAGGCGTTCGCGGGATTGTGCGAAATAACGTCTTTTTTCGGCATCATTCATGCCCTTGGATTTCTCCTCGAACTCCTTCTGCGCCGTTTCGATCTCGGTGTTCATCTTCTCCTGCACGTCCTTGATATCGGGGCATTGAGCGATAAGCATCTGATAATTAACCACGCCGATGGCAGACTCGCTGGCCGCCGCGGAGGCGCTCTTGCCGAAGCCGCTCTGCGTCAAGGACAGAGCGAAGCAGCCGATGACGAAGACCGCCGCGATAAACAGAGAAACTACCTTTACGTTTTTAGGATTGCGCAATTGCTGCATCATAACTAAAAATCCCTACCTTCTTAACCAAAAAAATTTAAAAACACGAATATAGAATATTATATCAGCATAAGCTCATTCTTTCAAGAATAGCTACAGATTTCCGATAATCCGCAAATAGAATTCGTCGCCGCCGCGCACATATTCCGCACTCAGGAACTCATGGATACGGTAACGCACGCCGAATTCGTTCCTGTTCTCGCCGGAAAAATGCTCCGCGCGCAAGCGCCACTTGGGACTGAGGTTATATTCCAAGCGATAATCGTTTTCGCCGACGGGCATTCTCCGCGTATAGCTCCAAACGCTCTTGCCCCAGTAGCGCGCATAGCCCGTACCGAAGCGCCAATGCACGTCGTCCAAAATGATCTCCGCCTCGCCGAAAAGCTCGTCCTTGGGCGAAATGAATTTACCCACGTGCGCCTTACCGGAGAGATTATCCTTCTCACGCCCCACATCGCCGTAGCCCTCAAACCAAAGCTTATACTTATCGGAGTTGATCATGATGCTGACCTCTAAATTAGCGGCGGGGTTAATTTTAACCTCCGGCTGCAAATCGAAGCTACGCACAGCCTCCTCCTGAAGCAGCTTCTGCTTGAGCAGCTCCTCCAGCTCCTCGCGATGATGCTCCACATAGGCGAGGGGCAGACCACGCAGCCTGTCGCACTCCGCCATGTATTTATATTTCAGCTCCATGAGCAGGATATTGGGAATCGCCTCGCTGCGCAGCTCGTAGCGAATATTCGTCACCAGCTGTCCCACGGGGTAGATCACCACCTGCACCACGGTGCCCTCGTCCTGAGCCACCACGTCCACCGCCGCCTTGAACTCCGGCAGCGCGCTCTCGACACGTTCACGCACCAGCCTGCGCAGCACGCCGCCTGCCCAATCGCCCGCTCCGACCGAAGCGCCGCTGATAGCCTGCTCCAGATCCTGCTTGAGCGTGGGCACGCGCGCGTACAGCAGCCGCGCGGTCTCCTCCTCCACACCGGAAAATTGCAAATCGATCATCGGCTTCTCGATCGTCGCGCTCCAGGGCGCGGCATAAAGCGTGATCTCCGCGCTCTCTCCCGCACGCAGTCGCACATCTCGCAGCTCGTAGCCCGTGAATACCCTGTCGCCGATCTCCTGCAAAAGGCGCTCGTACTCAGCCTGCGAGCCACGCACCGCCACCTCGTCCTTATCGAGCAAAAGCTGCTCGGCGACGACCTGCATACTGCCGCTCATCTTGCGCAGCAAAAGCTCGCTCGTTCCGCCGTTAAGATCGACGACCTGCACCCGCACCTCTCCGATAGGTGCAGAAAAAGCTTGCTGCAATGGCAAAATCGTCATTGCAGCAAGCAGCATTAGCTTTTTCGGCTTGATATTCAATTTCAGCTTTCGCATAAGTTTCAAGCGCATAGCAGCCTCACTTCTTGATTAGAACTGACCGCCGAAGCTGAAGTGGAACTTACCGCCGTCCCTGCCATAGCCATAATCAAGCTTAACGGGGCCCAAAGGAGAATTGATACGCATACCGACGCCGACGCTGTTCTTGATCAAACCTAAGTCGAAATCGTCCTGATGACGCTTATCCCAAGCATAGCCGTTATCGGTAAAGAGCACGCCCTGTACCTTCTTAACAATTGGGAAGCGATATTCCAAGGTCGCCTTCACCATGCTGTTGCCACGGAACTGATCGTCCTCGTAGCCACGCAGGGTGTCGCTGCCGCCCATGGTAAAGCGCTGGGACAGGGGCATATCGCCGTCGGCATAGCCAGCACCCAAATTCAGCGCCCAAACGTTCTCGCCACCTGCGCGATAGTAGTAGCGCCAATCAGCGGTGAACTTCGTGAAATCGAAATCGCCGCCCAAGCCGCCTGCCCATTCCAGGCTGTAGGCTATGCGCTTGCCCTCATGGGGATCGTATACGTTATCGCGGGAGTCGTATACGCGACCGATGGTCAGAGAGCGCGTCTTACCGAAGTTCTCCTTGCGACGCTCGGCAGCACTCTGCGGCATCCAAGGCTTAAATCTATTACTATCATTAAACTGACTCTCATAATACTGATTCTTATCGCCCTCGTAGCCGTCAGCCTCGCCCTTATAGATATCCTCACGATTCTTCAGGGTTACGTAATTGCTGATAAACTCGTTATTGGTCTTGCGACTAAAGGTCAGCTCCTGACCGCGGCGCTTCTTGTCATAGCGCGCGATCTCGTCGCCGTTGATATCGTAATCGGCGTACTCGTTCGTAATATCGTACAAATTCAGGGTAGCCGCCGTTTCCTTACTGTCGATCCAGGGACGGGTGTAGCTGAAATCATAGTTCTTATTATCCTCGCCGCCGAATTCCCAGCGGATATTGATCTTATCGCCGATACCGCGGAAGTTCTTATCGCCTATGGAAACCATACCGATAAAGCCGTCGGCGTTGCTGTAGCCTGCGCCGATACCGAAGGTACCGGTATTCATTTCGACAACATCAATCTCCACCTCGACACCGTTAGGCTCGCGGCCGGGGTTCAGCTTCACGTTTACGTCCTCGAAATAGCCCAAATTATACACGCGCTGCATACTGCGGCGTGCCGCCTTAGCGTTGAAGGGCTTGCCCTCCTTGAGCTTCATTTCGCGGGTAATTACGTAGTCCTTCGTCTTTTTGTTGCCCTTAACCTTGAAGCCCTCGACAACGCCCTCGTTCACGGTGACGTTCAGCGTGCCGTCCTGCTCCATATGCACGTCGGATACACGCGCCAGAATATAGCCGTTGGAACGGTACTCCTCCTCCAGCTTTTGCACGCATTTATTAATCTGCTTCAGGTTAGCGGTCTTATCCTGCTCCAAATCGAAGCAGACCTTCACCTTATCCGCGGGGATGACGGTGTTGCCGTTCACCTTATATTGCTTATACAAGGGGTTTTCCAGCACGTTATAGATAACCTGCACGCCCTCGGGCACGAGATTATACTCCGTGTGCAAATCATAGAACCAGCCCAAATCATAAATAGCGCTCAGATCCTCGGTGATCGCTTCCTCGGTCAGCTCCATGCCCTGCTTGGTCTTTAGGGCGGAGGCGATCTCCTCCTCGCTGATGTTCACGTTGCCCTTAATGATCTGCTTAGTGATCTTCTTGCCAAGATAGGGTGCTAATCTATCGGCCTCCGTGGGCGCTGCCTGCGTCGGCGCGTCCTGCACCACCGGAGCAGCGACGGGAGCGCTGTCCACATTCGCCTCCTCCGCATATACGGGCAGGGCGAAAAGCATGGCTGTCAATCCCACCGAAAGAGGTCGTCTAAAGCTTCTTTTCATCAATGATTCCTCCTTGATATTTTTCTTTTCTCGGAGCAGTCCGCTTTAACGGGAATTGCTCAGCTCAACTCGTGCCGAACGCACCAAACGCTGCATATCGGCCTTAGATATCTTAACCTGACTCTGCTCCTCCTGCTTAGGCTGAGGAGAGGAATCGGTAGCCTGCGTATTAGTACTCTCATTAGCGACAGGAGCCTGCTCCCGCGCCTTGAGCGAAGCCTCCTGCTTGAGCGCGGCCGCCTGCGTAAGCGCCTGCGCCTTAGTGGGGGGCGGCGACTGACGCTGCTTATAATGACCGCGGGCGAAATACCAGCCGCCCACGCCTGCCAGCACCAAAAGCAATGCCGCGCAGCCAGCGAAAAGCTGTCGGTTCCAGTTCCAGGGAACGTCCTGCTTGCGGCGCAAATTCTTCAGCTCCGCTTCCGCCAGCATCAAATCCAGCTCGCCACGTAGCTCCTGATTGTCCTTAAAGCTGCGTTCCGCGTTCTCTAGACTGCTTTTCACAGTGCGGATACGCCTGAACAGGGACCTACCCGTTTGCGCCATGTGCCTTCTCCCTTCCGCCTTCGCCACAAATGCGGGCTCGGCTTAACTATTATGAAATAAAATCAGTATTTCAAAAAGAAGATTCACAAGCTGTTTAGAGCGATTAGCTTTATTTTAGCGTCATTAGCTGTGTTTTGCTCGAAATTGCACGCCAATTACACTCAAAATACTTTTTTACTCCTTATTAAAATCGTGCATAAAGCGCGACAGCATTCCGCGAATACGGCGCACGCCCTGCTTCTGCAAGCGATACACATGACCGAGGCTTACGTCGACCGCCGCCGCCACCGCCTGTGCCGGACGATCATCGAGGAAAAGCCCCTGAAGCACCTGCTGCTCCTTCTGCGGCAGCCTGTCCATGGCCTGCGCCACCTTCTCCTGCAAAAGCATTCTTTCGGCGAACTCGCCCGGAGTTTCCGACTCGGAGGGCAGCGTCTCGCTCAGCGTGAAGCCCTCGCCAAGATCGCTGTCTAAATAAACCAAGCCCTTGCGATCGCAGTGCCGCAAATAATCCACCATGCAGCCCCTGATGCGGTAGGAGGCAAAGAGGCTGAACGCCACCTGACGCGTATAATCATAGCTTTCGGCGGCCTCCAAAAGCCCCACCATGCCCTCCTGAATAAGCTCCATGGTTTCAGCCTCGGGCAGGCGGAAGGCCGATGCCAGCTTAAACACCAGCGGCTGATAGCTCGTCATCAGCTGCCTATGCGCCTCAAGATCCCCGGCGGCAGAGCGTGCCCACAAAGCGCGCTCCTCCTCCGGCTTGAGCAGGGGCGTTTTTTTCAATTCCTCCAAGTAAGCCTGAAGCATGGCCTTCACCTCCCTTCGTATAATCTACAGGCATAATTCTTTTTAGAAGCTTATTTTGTATTCGAGCCCGTACCAGTTTTCCGATTTGGAATTCAAATCATAGCTCTTAGAATAAGTAATATTCATGTGCCTGCTAATATCGTACTGCCCAAAAATGCTTCTGTCAAGTGCATTAAAGCTTGTTGTATAACCAAACATGAAATTATTGTTCAAATACTTGCTAACGAGCACGTTATATTGGTTGCGCTCGTCCGAGGTCAGCTCCTGACTGCTCGATTTCGTGCTTTCAAAGCCGATGCCCGAACGCACCTTGCCCGTGTACACGCGGAACTGGTCGATGCCCAGCGTCTGCTTGATCCACGTTTCCACGTCGCCAAGCACCGTCATCTGTAGGCCCACGCTCAGCAGATTGCTCATGTCCTCGCCCGTGACCTCGTTGCTGCCCGCAGTGTCGCGCTGCAAGGTCAGCATACGCACGATCGTGTTGCGCTCCATCGGCGGATCGCTGGTCAGCTGTAGATCCATCTCCTCCACGGAGCCCGTAATACCCATGAAGATATTATAGCGAGCAAAACGCGCCGTGCTATTCAGCGTCACGTTGGGCAGGAAGGTTCCCGGCTCGATCCAATTCAGACGCGCCTCCTTCAGCTTGAAGTCGGTGCGCAGGTAGGTGATCGTGCCCTTGTCCGCCTTAATCATGCCATCGATGACGGGGAATACGGTGCTGCCCTTGATATTCATGCCGCCGCTCAGCCAAATGTCGTAGAGATAGCTGTTATACAGGTGGATTTTTTTGCCCAAATCAAGCTGTAGCTCCAAGCCCAGATTGCTCTCGCCCTCGCCCAGCTCGGGGATCGTGGGCATATTGATCAGCACGTCCTCCAGCTTCACATTACCCTTGATCAGCGGGCGGTATTCGCGTTGGGGCGGTCGATTGCTCTTCGCCTCCTTCAGCTTGCGCGGATCGAAATAGGCCTGCGGCACGATCTCGATCTCGCTGTCGATGCGACCGCTAAAGATTTGCGATGCCAGCTCGGCGTTCTCCGCCTTCACGTGCAGCTTGTAGGCAGCGTCCTCGGTGGTATGCAAAGCATAGCTACCCTCGGCGGTCAAACTGCCCTTGCCCAGCTTCGTGGAAAGATTGCGCAGCAGCACGGTGTTGCCCTGAAAATCAACGTCAAGGTTGATCTTTTCCAACACGGTATCCAAATCCTTCACCTTCACCGCACCGTCCTCGATCTTCAAGGAGCCGTAAAGCAAAGGCTCCTCCAGCGTACCGGCGATGCGCACCTGTCCGTTGGTATCGCCCACACCCCATTCCACGCGCTTCGTCATCGCGGGCAGAATGCCCAAACGTGCTTCGTTCAAATCTAGATTTATATTCATCTCGGAACGCGGATTGCGGCGCTGCTCCTTAGAGCGGAAAACATCCAAGGGAATATCGCCCGCGCCCTTCACGCCGTAGGCATCCCTCGTCCCGACCAATTCCTGCAAATAAATAACGTCGTTCTTCAGGCTCAGGGAGGCGTACAGCCTATCCAAGCCCACGCCCGACACGGAGCCGTCGGTGATCGTCAGCTCGGCGCTGCCCTCGGGATCGGCAAGCGTGCCGCGCAGCTGTGCCTGTAAATCCATCTCGCCCTTGATTTCCGGCGGATTCTTCATCACGGCAGTCGCGATCGCCGGATTAGCCTTCACCGAGCTCATGTTGATATTCAAAAGCTTGGATTTCAGGTCGACAGTACCGTCGAGCGTGATCAAGCCACGATCACTTACGTCGTCCTGCTCCTGTAGCTTAACCTCGTCCAAGCTCAACAGGGTTTTGCGCAGACTGCCCTTAAAAATCATATGCGCGTAGTTCAGATCATGAATCTTCACATCGTCCGCCGTCACGGAGATCAGCACACCGCTCCCCTTGCCCTGCGGACAGAAATCCAGGCTGCCCTGCATCTGACCATTGATATCGTAATCCATACGCGCCATACGCAAAAGACCGCCGATATCGCCGTAAATCATCTGCACCTTACCCTGAATGAATTGCTCGCGCAGATTCAAGTTCAGGTCAGCGGCGTACATACCATAGCCGGAGGGATCATGCTTATAGGGCTGCTTAAAGGAAAGCTGCAGGGTATTATGCTCCACGCCCCTGCCATCGACGGTACCATCAAGCTCCGTCAGCGCCTCGCCGTTGATCGTGATTTTCTCGCTGTTCACGTTACCGCGGAAAAACGGTCCTGTCAGCGTACCGTCCAGCCGTCCCTTCAAATTAATCTTACCGCCGAGGCTGATCGTCTCGTCCTTGATCGGCAGCTGGCTCAGCTCCACGTCGCGCGCATCCATATCGAAGTCCAAGCGACCGTCCGCCTCCATAGTGCCGTCGAGCTTGATCTCGGCATAGAACGCCTTGATCAGGAAATCACTCAGCTTCAAGCGTCCCTGCTCGTAGCTATAGCGTCCGTCAACATTATTATAAAGCTGCTGCATCGCGCTGCCGTCCGAGGCATGCACCTCGCCATAAACCGAAGGATTCGAGAGCACACCGCGCACCTGCATCACATTGCGCAGATTACCAGTCACGCTGACCTCCTGCTCGCCCGTCAGCAGACGCATAATCGGCTCGATGCGCACGTTATCGCTTTCTAGAGAGATATCCACCACGGGCTCCGCGCCACGCAGATCGATCGTACCGCTGAAAACGTGCATACCCTGATCCATATGCGCTTCAAAATTTTTGACCTTGAGCAGATTATCCTTAAGGCTAATGAAGCCATGCGCCTCGGCGATCTTCTGCTGCATGAACTCCGTGCGCGTCAGCTGAATCATACCAGCGAACTCGGGCGCGTCAAGCCTGCCGCCCAGCTCGAAGCCCGTAGAGCACAAGCCCCTGCCCTCCTGCCCTGCGGCAGTCAGGAAGGGGTTAATAGGAAAATCGGTCATCCGTCCCTTCAGCTTCAGCTCACCCTCGTGAGCAACGCTGCCAGACGCCAAAAGCACGCCCTTCTCGCCAGCTGTAGCGCTGAAATGCTCCAGCTTCAGCCCCTGCTCGTTCCAAGAGCCGTCCAAGCTCATCCTGTTAATCGTCAGCGTGCGCCAACGCAAGTCCATGGTATCGGCAGCCGCCTGCAAGGCGAGCCTATCCTCCTCCTGCTTAGCGACCACAGCAAGCTTGGCATCGATATGCACGTCGTTCTGCCCGCTGTCATCGACCGCGTGCGTCACATTCCTCAGACGCACGTCGCCGACCAAGGACTGCTCGTCAATGCTATAGGTCGCGCTACCGCTAATCTCGCCGCCGCCATAGCCCGCGCTCAGCTCCTCGATGATCACCTGCTGCTCCGCAACGCGGAAGGGCAGACGCAGCTTAGTCAGCTCGTATTTATCATAGTTCAGCTTGGGTGCGGTCAACAAGCCCTCACCCTTGAGCTTCTCCGTATCACGCAAATCAACGTCGGCATCCAGACACAGCTCCTGCCCGTCCAGCGCAAGCTCCAAGCCGCTGACACTGACGACGTTATCCAAGGCGCGCACCCTGCCGTCCAAGCGCAGGCTATGCTCCGCGCCGTTCAGCACGCGCTTACCCTGCAAATTGTGCAGCATTACCTCGCCGGAAAAGCGCTTCGTATTATTCTCGTTCACGTAAAGCAGCGCCAGCTTCTCCAAGCCGCCCTGCAAATCCTCGACGGAGGCATAATGCTTCGCCAAGGGAGCGTAGGGTGCGAGCGCCAAGGCATCGCCCTCCACGCTAATGCGTCCCTCGCCCTTAGTCGTCGTCGTACCGCTGATATACAGCTCGTCACCCATGCTGTAAACGTACAGCGAGAGCGCGAATTTCGGATTCGCCTGCCCGCTGACCGAGCCCTCGACGGGGAAGCTCCACTCGCCCTGGGGCATAGCTACGTGCAGCTGTCCCTTCTTGATAGTCAGCGTGCCGTAGAACGGCGTTTCCTCAGAATCGGAGGGCTTGAGCAGGGACGACATATTCCACTTCTGCTGCTCGTCCATGCGCAGATAAACCTGCGGCTCGAGCAGCTCGAGCTTATCCACGGCCTTCGCGCCCTTGTCGAAGGCATGCCATGGACGCAAATAAATACGTAGGCTCGGCACCTCCGCCACGGTCCGCCCCTGCTCGTCCCTAACGGTGATCCCGTCGACCTGCGCCGTCAAACCGCCGTTCCACACCAATTTACCAAAGGAAACGCTGCCGTTGATATATTCGGAAGCCAGCTCCTCGGCTACGGGGCGCATCTGCTCCAAATACTTGGGCATAACCGTGCGCACCAAAAACATATAGCCCGCGCTCAGCAGGACTAAAAGCACCAAAATAAAACGTGTATATTTTCGCATAAAACTCACCATCATCTATCATAGCAGGCAAATATGACGAATCGATGTCATTTCCCTGTTGTTTTGTTTAATATAAACACCTCGACTTTTATTTATTCGACATTAACGTAAATCCTCCTTTTAGGTAGAAAGATATTTTTTGCAAAAAATAAAAGTTCCCCCTGTCTTTCATTTACAAAACAAAGAGAAGCTTGCAAACGAAAAACGCCCACGGACATGCCGTGAGCGTTAAAGGAGGTACTTTATTCTGTTTTAGCCGCCTCTGCCTTAGGAGCGACGGTAACCTTTGTCGGGAACTGCATCGGTACGCCGATGGAGGTCTCCAAATCGGTCTTAGAGGTATTGTAATCGTAAAGTGCCTGCAAATAGTTGGTCTTAGCATCGGTCAAGGCCACCTGCGCGTCCAGCACGTCGGTGTTGGTGCCCACGCCGTTCATATAACGCAGCTGCGCGATACGGTAATCCTCCTCCGCTTGAGAAACCGCCAGCTTCGTGGTATCGATACGCTTCTCGGCCTCGCGCAGATTCAGATAATTGGTACGCACGTCCAAATTCACGGCATCCACGGTGTCGCGATAATTCTCATGCGCCTTAGCCAAATCGGCCTCCGCACCATGAATCTTGGAGGTGGTCACGCCGCTGTCAAAAATGTTCAGACTGACGTTCAAGCCCACGCCCCATCTGGATTTATCATCGCCGGGCCAATTATTATGCGAGCTGCCCCAGCTTTGGGAGGCATCGGCGCTAACCTGCGGCATATGACCGGAGATTGCCACGCGCAACGCACCCTTAGCGGCCTCCACGCTCTGCTTAGCCTGCTCCAGCTCTGGACGATGCTCGCTCGCGTAATCCAAGCAGTATTGCAAATCCTTGTCATAAGGAGTATATACCAAAATATTGTCCAGCTTCAGCTCGGTGTGCAGCGGCAGACCGACGATCTTGTTCATCTGCGCCTCGGAGATCTGATAAGCGTTCTCGGCCTGCAAAAGGCTTTGCTTAGCGTTCGCCAGCTCCACCTGGCTACGCAGCACGTCGACCTTCGCGACCACACCGACCTCGTACTGAGCCTCGACGTTCTTCAGATGATCAGCCAAACGCTCCACGGATTCCTTGCCGAGCTTTTGCTTATTATCCGCCTGAAGCATACCGAAATAGCCGTTGGTGACGGTGGAACGCATCTCGTTATAGGTTCTTTGCACGTCCTCCTCCGCGATCAAGTAAGCCGCCTTGCGCTGCTTAATCGTGCCGCTCAGAGAACCGCCAGTGTACAGCGGCAGGGTGGCGGTCAAGCCATTGGTATGGGTATTGCCGATCTGCTTGCTATAAACGCCGGAAGCCAATTGATCATTCTTATAGCCGTCACGAGCGGTGCTATGCTTGCCGACGATCGAGATACCGCGGCTTTCGCGTGCGGCGTTATAGCTAGCACGCGCGCTGTCACGCTCATAGCCTGCCATGGTGATGGCGGGATTAGTATTGAAAGCACGCTCCATAGCGTCCTGCAAGGTCAGCTCCACGGCCTCGCCCGCGAAGGCGGACTGAGAAAGCAGCATGGAAGCAGCAAAAACCAATAAGCGTTTACTTAATTTATATTTATTCATTAGAGAACCTCCTATCATTTCTGACTAACCAGTCAGTATAAAGAAATTATATTGATTTTGTCCGAAAAAGTCAACCAAAATTTATCTGACACGGTGTCAGAAATACGTTCTTACACCCATGTAGGTATCACGTTTAGTGCCGCGCGCGTCCATCGTCTCGCCATAAAGCGAGAAGGTATCCGTCAGCCGCAGCTCGCCGCCCAATCGTACCTTGGCGTCGTCGAAGTCGTAAAGCTGCGAGTACAGGCGCACGCTTTTACCAAGGTCGTAGCTCAGCCCCACGCCGAAATCGCCCTGCATCGCGCCCATGCTGACCGCCGCCTTACCCAGCCTATGCCCCACGCTAAAGTCGAACTTATTACTTTCGCCGATGTCATAGCCGCCTAGATAAACGAAATTCTTGTCGCTGGGCTCCAGCGTTACGCCCAGGCTGCCGCGCCAATCGCCGCCCTTCGCCGCATAGCCCACGTCCGCGGAAAGCTGCGCCTCCGTAAACGTGCCCATGAGGCGATTCGCCTTCGCCGTCGTCTCCTTGACGTTCACCAGCGTTTCCTTCAGCGACTCCTGCGTCACGGGATCCTTCGCCACGGTTTCCAGCACCTGCACGATATTCTCCAAGCGCTCCGAGGTGTCCGACATATGCTTCACCAAGGAGGCGATATTGCGTCCCGTCTCGCCATTATTATCCACGCCCACCATAATGCTTTCGATATGGCTCGCCGTGGCATTCATGCGCTGCGTCATTTGATTGATCTGCACGATCATCTGGGAAATATCCTGCTGATTAGTCACCGCCACATCCGCCATGACCTTCGTAAAGACATTCATATTCTCGGTAATGCCCTGCATATTCTTGAAGCCGTTCTTCATCGACTCCTGCACCTCTTTATCGCCAAAGACGTTCTCGAACGCCGTCGCGATGTGCTCCATGCGCGCCACCAAATCGCCGGAGCTGGCGAAAAACTCGTCCATACCGCCGCCAGCCGCGCCGTTTAGCACACTGCCCTCGGCGATAAAGCCGCCGCTCTGCTGCTTAGGCGGCGCTATGCTGACGTATTTCTCGCCCATAATGCCGTCGGCAGCGATCGTGAAGCTCGCACCCTGCGGAATCTTTATATTATCGTCAATCTCGGCGATGACCTCCACCCTATCGGGAGCGACGTTCAGCTTTTTGACCGTACCCACCTGCACTCCGGCATAGCGCACCACGTGCCCAGGCATCAGCCCGCTGACCTGAGGATAATTGATGCGCAGCTCGTAGCCCCTTTTCCCGAAGGAAAAAGCGCCCATAAAGCTAATTATCCCCGCCAGCACCACCGCTCCTCCCAGGGCGAAGGCACCGACCTTAACCTCGTTGCTGCTCATCCGTATCCTCCTCTTTCCACTCCAGTCCGTTAACAAAGCACCGCACTATCGGATTAGTGCTGCTTCTAATCTCCTCCGGCGTGCCTATTTGCACGATTCTTCCCTTATACAGCATGGCTATGCGATCCGCCGCGTAATAGGCAGAGGGCATATCGTGCGTGACCAAAAGCGAGGTAACACCCAGCTGCCTTTGCGTCTTGCGAATCAGGCGCGAGATCGTCATCGTCATCACGGGATCAAGTCCCGAGGTCGGCTCGTCATAAAGCACAATCCGCGGCCGCATCGCCAGCGCCCGCGAAAGCGCGACGCGCTTCTTCATACCACCCGAAAGCTCGGCAGGCATCATTCGCTGCGTGTCCGGCATACCTACCAGCTCCAGCAGCGTCGCCACGCGCTCGTCGATCTCCGCCTCCGTCAGCTTGAAATGCCGACGCAGACCGAAGGCGACGTTCTCCCCCACGCTCAGGAAATCAAAAAGCGCGGAATATTGGAATACCACGCCCATCCTACGGCGCAGCTCGTCCCATTGCTCCTCGTCATAGGCGTTGACCTCCTGACCGTCGATCAGCACGCTGCCTCCGTTCGGAGAAAGCAAGCCTGTCAGTACCTTGATTAGCGTGCTCTTGCCCGTACCCGAGGGACCGATAACGGCAAGCGTCTCGCCCTCGTAAACGTCCAAATCCACATCATCGAGGATCGTGCGCCCGCCCAGTACTATTTTCAGTTGACGAATGCTTAGCATCCTTTTTCTTGATTCCACCTCGTCAACCCCTTAAACATAAATAAGTATGGACAGAAAATAATTAAAAATAAAAATGAGAATGATCGACAGCACCACCGAGGCGGTCGTCGCCAAGCCCACGCCCTCCGCGCCGTTGAGAGCGTTCAGCCCCTTGTAGCAGCCGACGGTCGCGATGATCGCGCCGAAGATACAGCTTTTCAGCATCCCGCCGAACACGTCGTAGAACTCCGCCAAATTCTTAATGGAATTAGTATAGGTAAAGGTGCCTATGCCAGCGTAATAATGCGCCACCAGCCAGCCGCCGATATTACCGATGAAATTGGCGAAAACAACGAGCAGAGGCATCATCAGCACCATGGCGATAAAGCGCGGTACGACGAGATAGCTCACGGGATTCGCAGCCATGACGCGTAAAGCGTCGATTTGCTCCGTAACCTTCATCGTACCCAGCTCCGCCGCGATGGCAGCACCGATACGTCCAGCGACCACCACGCCCACCAATACGGGCACCAGCTCGCGCGCCATGGCGATCGCCACAATACCGCCGACGGTGGAAGCAGCGCCCAAGCGCACGAATTCCTTCGCCGTCTGCACGGAGAAAACCATGCCCGTACAAAGGATGGTCATCAGCACGATCGGCAGGGAGTCAGCGCCCAAAAGCGCCATTTGCCTTACGACCTCGCGCCAATCGGCATCGCGCAGCCGCCGCAGGGTTTGCCAAAAAAGCAGTGTTAGCCTGCCGGTGGCGGCACAGAATTCCAATATGCTTTTGCCACAGAACGCGCACAGCCCTTTCAGCATCGCTCAACCCTCTTTCCCAGCCTGTTTGCTATATTATACGTATAAAATATGTCATTTATATGACGGGCGACAAAATCACCCGCGATTATTCGCCGATAAGCTCCAGCGTGATCTCGCTTTCTCCGTCCACGATAAAATCGCAGGCGAAGCTCTGCTTATAGGGCGAGCCTGCCAAAAGCCCCGCCAGACCTGCGTCCTGCGTCGCCTTCGCCGCGCTCTGCTGCTGCGTATTCGACAAATCGACGATGATCTCGTTGTTCCTATCGGCAGTGTTGACGCTCTTCACGAAATCAGCCAGCGTGCGGCGTTTCTCCTGCGTTTTCGCCGCTGGTACGCCCTCCTGCTGCTGCTTGCGCAAAAGCTCCACTACCCAAGCCATACTGCTGCCTCCGCGCACGCGCAGCGGCAAACGCGAGGACTTATAATCCCTAGGCACGGTGAAATAGACCGTTTTAACGAATTCCTCGCCACGATAGGGCTTCAGCGTCACGTTAATGGCGACCTTCTCGCCCGCGCGCGCGTTGCGCTTGGGCAGCTGCACCTTGACGATCTCCGCCACCTGCACGCCCTCGCTCAGCTCCGCCTCCACGTTAATTCCGTAAAGCTCCACTGACTCGAATTTATTCTGCATCAAAATGCTCAACGCCTCGTTCAGCTCCGCATTCACGTTCTTCAGCAGCGCGTCCGCCGAATAAAACATATTCTCGCGCTCGATCACGAGTGGCTGCTTTTTGCTGTCCACGCCATTGATCGCGAAGCGCATTTTGGCGGTACCGCCGCCGGTGCGCTCCATAGCCTTGTTTAGCGTGTTCACCACCGCGGCGTCCACGACCGTCGGCACCAGCTTCTCGTCCCGCACCACGTTGGCGCGCATACTTACCGCCTGCGCCCTACCCACGTCGTTCGCGCTGACGAAAAGGGGAATCACCTGCGGCATTTTGCCCTGCCTGCCACCGATACCGCTCGTGCGATCCTGCGTAAAGCTACCCACGGGTGCGCCGATATTGCCCACCTTGGAGGCGGTCTGCAAATTGGGGACCACGCCCAAAATCCACGCCTTCGTCATATAGTAATTGCTGTTGCCGCGCTGCATGAAGGGATGACCGAACGCCAAAACATTGCCCTCGTCGTCCGTCCACGTCACCGTTCCCAGCGAGCCGATTGTCAAATCGCCCTGCAAGACCGCCGCGCCCACCGCGCTGCCTGGCTCCAACGGCTTCGCCGACTCCTGCGCTACGCCGCCGCTGCCGACCGCGTCCAGCCCGAACGGCTGCAAGCGCTCGCGCAAATAGCTCAAGCCGTACTCCGTAAAGCCGCCCGCCGCAAGGGACGTGCCCTTGGGAATCCAATCGGCAGCCACGGGCTTCGGTTCATGCAAAAGGCTCAGCATCCTGCCGATCGGCGTTAAAAAGCAATAATGCGGATCGTTGAAGGTCTGACCAAACGCCACAGCGCCCACCAAGCGCCCGTCAACGTAAACGGGGCTGCCGCTCATGCCCTGAGCCACACCGCCCGTCTTGTCGATCAAATCGCCATAAAGGCGCACTAAGACGCTGTACCCAGCGGACTCGCTGCCCTGCACGCCCAAGATCTCCACGTTAAATTCTTCGATCGTATCGCCCTGAATCACCGTTTTGCCGACTCCAAGCATCCCCGGTCGCAGATCGCGCACGGGCATCAGGGAAACGTTGGCGGCGAACGCCGCCACTGTCTGCGCCAGGAGGCACAGGGCTATAAGCAAAATTCTCATAGAAGCTCCTATATTCGAAAACCGGCGAGAGCTACCCGCCGGCTAAAAGCACCGTAACGAACGCTCCGATGAGCGCTCAAGGCAATAAGTGCCTATACCTCATTTAATTATACCGCCTCGGAAAAATTTTGACAAGTTTCTCTTAAATATCTCCTCATAAGGAAAATATTCGATCTACTTGTCGAAAAGTCCCAGACCGATGCTGACGCGACGCTCGCTGCCATCGGAGGGCTTATTGACCACCCTGCCGTTAATCACCATCTCGCTGCTGCCGCCGCCGTCAAAATTTACGGCATCATACGCGCCCAAGCGCAGAAGATACGCCGCCAGCTCCGCCAAGGTCAGTCCTGCGGAATCGCTACTGCGTCCGTCCACCACCAGCATGAGCAGCGTGCCGTCGCGCTTCAAGCCCAGCGCGGTACGGGGCGCGCGCCCCTTAGCGATGTCCGCCGCCATATTCTCCTCCGTGCTGCGCACGTGCGCCTGCCCCTTTTCCACAAGTAGCGGCCCGCCGCTGACCACGGTCTGCGCCGCGTCGGCAGCCGCCGCGCCAAGCGTCTCGCTCAGCGTCACCCGATCGCCGATCTTCAAATTCACCAGTGCCGCCGCCGCGCTGCCATGACCGCTAATCACCACGCTGCCCGAGCTGATAGCCATATTGCCCGCCGTAGAGATCTCCGTCACACGACCGTTGACCAGCTTCACCTCGCGCCCCCAGCTATTGGTTTTCGTCGTCGACGCGTAAAAGCTATTATACAGCACTAAATCCTCGCTGATGCGCGCGCGGTTCATGCCCTTAAGCTCCAGGCTCCTGCCACCGGGCAGAGTGAGCGTGCCATAATAGCCTATATCCTGCACGATCCTCGGCTGCCCGTCCTGCAAGGCGTAGCCGCTGCGCGGCTGACTGTCCGCCGCCATCATCGTGCCCTGATTTTTGATGCTGCCGATAACCCAGCCATCGGTATCGAAATAGGAGGCGTTCATCGCCGCTGGCATTTGCGTCTGCTTCGCCACCTGCGCCAGACTGCCGCGTCCGTTGTACGCTCCCGCCGCGGAGAAGGGAAGCAGGCGGTACTTCGCGTTCGGAGCGACGCTGACGAGGTGCGCCTGTAGCTGACGGCCGTTCATCTCGTCCTGCAAATAGGTATAGGTCACACCCTTCGCCAGCTCCCTGCTCTGCTTGAGAATGCTGATTCGATAAATATCCACCACCAAACGATGCGGATTCGCCAGCTGATACACCTTGTACTGAGCGTCCTTGCTCAAATCGATCAAAAGCTTGGAGGCTTTGCGTCCGTCCGGAGCGACGCGCGCCGCCTTCACCAGCGTATCCTTCAGCTTCGCCTGCTGCGCCGTCGCCGTGCTCGCCGGCAACGACACCACCAGCTGTAGACCTTTCTTCGCCGCCTTATACTGCACAGGCTCCTCGCTGTCGAGTACGACGCGCACCCGCGCCGGACTGACGCTCGTGCGCAGATTTTTCACGGGAGCCGCCTGCGCGAGCGTCGCCGCGCCCAGCATAACTCCCGTCAGTAAAATAGCAAATTTATTTTTATAGCTCATTTGTCACACCCTGCATTAGCTTGAGATTTCGTCAAATAAAGAAAGGCTCCCCGCGAAGGGGAAGCCTATTAAATATCCAGATTGGAAACCGTGTACACGGTACCGGGATGCAGCTTGTCCAAATTCTCCAAGGCCTTGCCCGTACCCAACGCCACACACTCCAACGGATTCTCGGCGATAATGGTGGTAATGCCCGTTTCCTTCTGCATAACCTCCGCCAAGCCGTCCAAAAGCGCGCCGCCGCCAGTCATATAAATGCCGTTGTCCACGATGTCGGCAGCCAGCTCCGGCGGACATTTCTCCAGCACGCCGCGCACGGTCGCGATCAAGGAAGCGATGGAATCCTCCAACGCCTCGCGGCACTCGGCGCTGTTCACGCTGAAGGTCGTCGGCAGGCCGGTCACCATATCACGACCACGCACGGTGATCGTCTCGTTGCGTCCGTTACGCGAAACGGTAGCCACCGCCATTTTAATCTCCTCGGCAGTACGCTCGCCGATAAGCACGTTATGTACCTTCTTCACATGGCGCACGATCGCCTCGTCGAAATGATCGCCGCCGATGCGGATCGAGGAATCGACCACGATGCCGCCCAAGCTAAGTACGGCGATGTCCGTCGTGCCGCCGCCGATATCTACGACCATGTTACCGCGCGGTACGGAAATGTCGATGCCCGCGCCCAAGGCGGCAGCCAGCGGCTCCTCGATCAGATAGGTCTTGGACGCGCCACCCTGCGTGGTCGCCTCCATTACGGCACGCTTCTCCACGGAGGTAATGCCTATGGGCACGCAGGTCATAACGCGGGGCTTGAAGAACAGGCTCTTGCCCGCCACCTTGTCGATAACGTAGGACAGCAGCTTCTGCGTCACGGTATAATTAGCGATCACGCCCTCCTTCAGCGGACGAATCGCCACGATAGTTCCAGGGGAACGACCGAGCATCTCGCGCGCGTCATCGCCCACTGCCAGCACCTTATTGCGCACCTTGTCGATAGCGACGACGCTGGGCTCCTTCAAAACCACGCCCTTACCCTTGACATAGACAAGGATATTCGCGGTACCCAAATCAATACCTATATCCATACTTTTAAACATGTTCCTGCTCCTATCTCTATTCCAGCTCCACGCGTTTGATATCCGCGCCCAAATTTTTCAGCTTATCGACAATATGCTCGTAGCCACGATCGATATGATAAATATCGCTGATACGCGTCACGCCCTCGGCCACCAAGCCTGCCAGGATCATCGCCGCGCCGGCGCGCAAATCGGTGGCACGCACGTCACAGCCCGTAAGCGAGGCGGGACCGTCCACCACGGCGCTGCGTCCCTCAGTGGTAATGCGCGCGCCCATGCGGTTCAGCTCGACCACATGCATGAAGCGATTCTCGAAGACCGTCTCCGTAACCTTGCTGCGTCCCTCTGCGACGACCATCATCGCCATCAGCTGCGCCTGCATATCGGTGGGAAAGCCGGGATACGGCAGCGTCTTAATAGCGACGGGCTTCAGCGGCAGCTTGCCCACCACGCGCACCTTATCGATATCCTCCTCCACCAAAGCGCCTGCCTCGCGCAGCTTCGCAATCAGCGGCTTTTGATGCTCTGGCAGCACGTTCTCCACAATTACGTCGCCCCCCGTCATCGCGGCGGCGATCATATAGGTGCCTGCCTCGATACGGTCGGGAATGATCGTATAATCAGCGCCATGCAGCTCGCGCACGCCCTCGATACGAATGGTATCAGTACCCGCGCCGCGAATCCTCGCGCCCATTTTATTCAAATAGTTGGCGAGATCGACGATCTCCGGCTCCTCGGCGGCATTCTCCACGATAGTGATGCCCTCCGCCAAGGAAGCAGCCATCAGAACGTTTTCGGTTGCACCCACGCTCGGAAAATCAAAATAAATATTTGCACCCTTCAAGCCCTTGGGAGCGCTCGCGTCAATATAGCCATGTCCCTGCTCGATCCTCACGCCCAGTGCCTCGAAGGCCTTCAAATGAATATCGATGGGACGTGCGCCGATAGCGCAGCCGCCCGGCAGAGAAATGCGGGCCTTGCCCACGCGCGCCAAAAGCGGTCCCATAACGAGGAAGGACGCACGCATCGTGCGCACCAGCTCGTAGGGAGCCTCATAGGATGTAATGCTTCTACTGTCTATATCAAGAACGTTCGGCTCGGGGCAGCTCACCCGCAAGCCCAAACATTTCAAAACCTCGCTGATGGTATGCACGTCCTCCAGCATGGGCACCTCGTCCAAATGACTGGGCGTAGTTCCCAAAATGGAAGCCGCGATAATCGGTAACACGGCGTTCTTCGCTCCGCTGGTCTTAACCGTTCCGACCAAACGATTACCGCCTTTAACAATTAGCTTTTCCAAAATATTCCTCCTGTACCTGAGAAGCTAAATTAAACTTTTAAGTAGCAATATTTTATCATCATTAATGTATAGTTTTCAATAGCGTCGACAAAGAAAAAGCCGGTGCTTCCCCGGCTTAATGATTGATACGCTGGCGATCCGCAAGAATATTATAATAGGTTTCCTTATCCATCAGCTCACGCCGAATAGCTTTCTTCGCTTCCTCGTCCTCCACCTCGGCCAAACGCTTACGCAGAAGGGCGATGTCCTGCTTGAGCATCAGCATCTTATTGCCTGCCAAGCTTTCCACTACGTCCGACATCCGACAAACCCCCTTTTACCCTTATAGAATACTATATGCAAGCTCTTTATGCAAGTATTTAGAGCATAGTTTCACACATTAATCATCAGCTAAGCCGCTCAAGCAGCGTTTAAGCGCCTCGAAGCACTCCGCGTCGAGCGCGAAGGCTCCCGCCTGCGCCGCCTCCGCCAAATTCATACCGACGAAGCGCTCCGTCCCGGCGAGATACGCACACAGCAAATGCCTGCCGATATTCTTCAAGCGCGCATCCTTACCACGCGAGCTGTTCACGCTCACCAAATACTCCCTGCCCAAATTAAGCAGATTCATAAATTGGCACTCCTCGGCGCTCTCCTGCCGCAGCGCCTCCAGCAGCAAATCCTCCAAATAGCCCCGCCGCCAACGCTTGCCAGGCTGACGTGCGGGGAAGAAGAAATGCGTGCAGCGCTCGCGCGTCAGCGCGTAGTCCGTGCCCATAGCGTTCGCCATCAGCATGGCGCGCTCCGCCACGTCCTGCGTCGCGTCGGCGAAGATCGCCAAACGGCGCACCTGTCCGCCGCCCTCCGCCTTAGAGATATAGCTCAATAGCTCGGGCAGCCTCTCCAAGGAACGATACTGCAAAAGCTGCACGGAGGGCAGACGCAAGCCATGAAGAAACAAATATTGCAAATAAACGCGCAGAAAGCGCGCCTGCTCCTGCCGCTCACACAGAAGCAGCAGCTCGGCGTTCAAGGTCAGCGCCGTTCTATTCATCACGTTCCCCGTATTTTTCTAGCATCTGCTCCGCCGCCTCGACCACCTGCTCCACGGTCAAGCGCGTCATGCACTGCATATCGTCGCATTTATGCTTCATGCCGTCGCTACAACCCGGGCATGGGGGCATAGCCGTCACGATACGCGCCATATCGGTATAGGGGCCGTAAAGCTTCGGGCTAGAGGGCCCGTACATCGCCACGATAGGCACCTTCTGGCTGATCGCCACGTGCATAGGTCCGCTGTCGTTCGTAATGATCAGGCTGCAACGACGCATCGCCGCCGCCAAGCCGCCAATCGTGAAATTACCCGTCGCCACCACGGGCGTGGTAGTCATATAGCTCACTGCCTCCTGCACCATCGCCTCGTCCATCGTGCCGCCGAAAAATACGGGCTTATAGCCCCGTGCCGCGAAGGTGTCGGCGACCTTGGCGAAGCGCTCCGGCGACCAACGCTTGGTCACTACCGCGCTGCCGATATTAAAGCCGATCAGCCTATCGCTGCCGAAAACGCCGTGATAACGCCAAAAATCGTCCGCCTGCTCGCGATGCTCCGCGCTGGGGAAGATCTCCAAGCCGTTATGCTGAATGTTTTCCACGCCCAGCTGCTTGAGCACGTCCAAATACATATCGGCGGCGTGCAGACCACGGTCGAGCGGCGTGAACACGTCCCATAAGGGCTTAAACAGCGTGTGCGTCGTGCCCGCGTGCAGCTTGACCTTCGTCATCGCGTCGATAAAGGAGCAGCGCTCGTTGGGATGCAGATTAATCAGCACGTCAAAATTCATCCTGCTCAGACGACGGGCGCACGCCAGCAGCGCCAGCAGGCTGTTGTCCCGTCCCTTCTTGTCGATCGTGATGACCTCGTCCAAATAGGGATTGTGCAGCACCACGTCCTTGAGCTTCTCGTCCGCCAGAAACGTGATCTGCGCGTCGGGCGCAGCCTTGCGCAGAGCGTGAATAAAGGGCGTTGTCAGCGTCAGATCGCCCAAATGCATCAAAAAGGTCACCAATATTTTTTTGCCGTTCAGCTCCACTGCCTTAGCCATGCGCCTTCACCTTGCTTTGATAAATTTTATACACCGCGTCGGGCGTAATATCGTACATACAATGCCAGTCCTTACATTGCTTCTTCAGGCAGCCCGCACAGGAAGCCGGAGAAAGCAGGACGGTCGAATTCTTACTGCCATAGGGTCCGGTGCGATCCGCCTTCGTCGGTCCATACATAGCCACCAAAGGCTTTTTGAGCGCCGAGGCGAAATGCAGGGGGCCCGTGTCCGCGCTGATATAAAAGGAACACTCCTTGATCAGCGCCGCCAGCTCACGCAGCGAGGTCTGTCCCGTCAGATCCAGCACCCTGCCGTCGGCACACGCCGCCGCGATCCTTTGCCCCTTCACCGCGTCGTCAGGGCCTCCCGCCAACACGACGAAGCTGCCGTCCGCGACGATCCTGCCGACCAGCTCGACGTAATGCTCGACCGGCCATTCCTTCGTCCACCAGCGCGCGCCCGGCACGACGACGACGTAAGCACCGCCGTCCCAGCCCAGCTCACGCAGCTTCGCCTGTACGGAGGCGGTCTCCTTCGTTAGATCCGGCAGAGGAAACTCCACGTCGTCAAGGCTATCGACCTGCGCGCCCAAATAGCGCGCCACGTCCAAATAGCGCTCGATCACATGATCATGTCGATGCGCGCCACTGATCGCCCTGCTCACTAGCGAGCTGCCCTCGCGCAGCTCGGCATAGCCGATACGCTCATCACAGCCGCTGATCGCCGCCAGCACCGCGCTTTTGAACAGTCCCTGCATATCGATCACGAGGTCGAAATGCTTACTGTGCAAAAGCGAGCGCATCTCACAAAAATATTTTACCTTCTCCGAGAGGCTCATGGACTTAAATCTCACCTTGTCAAAGTACAGCACCTCGTCGATCACCGGCGGATCCGGCACGAAGCCAGCGAACTGCGGATGCACGAGCCAGGTAATGCGTGCCTCGGGGTAGCGCTTACGCAGAGCCGCCGCGAAGGGAAGGGTATGCAGAATATCGCCCAAGGAGCTCATTTTTATCAGTAAAATATTCCTGTATTCCATCTAAAAAATCCTACTTTACAATCGCTTTTACGAAATCCAACAGACTACCGCCCTTAAAGAGATAGCCCCTAATGCCGGCGGCCTCCGCCGCCTCCACGTCCCTCGCCCCGTCGCCGATTAGGAAGGAGCCCTCCCTATCCAGCTCGTACTCGGCAAAGGCGCGGTTCAGCATACCAGGCTTGGGCTTGCGACAATCGCAGTCCACGGCGTATTTAGCCACCACGCCGTCCTTCAAATGCGGACAATAATAAATCTTCGTAATTCTGCCACCGACGGCGGCCAGCTCCTCGCACATATAAGCATGCAAACGCTCCATATCCGCCTCGGTAAAATAACCGCGCGCCAAACCGCTTTGATTGGTGACGATAAAAATCAAATAACCACGCTCGGTAAGATAGCGCACAGCCTCCCGTGCGCCCTCCACCCAGCGTAAATCGGCAATTTTATACAAATAGCTTACGTCCTCGTTTAGAACGCCATCACGATCGAAAAAGACCGCCTTAGCCTTCGTATACATAGTAGCCCCCAGTCTTATCCAGCAGCTGACAATACTCCTCGGCAGCCTCCTCGATCGGCGTGAAGCCGCCATCGTAGCCTGCCGCCAAAAGCTTGCTCGTATCAGCCTCGGTGAAGCTTTGATACTTACCCTTCAAAACCTCGGGGAAGGGAACGTACTCCAGCTCGCCGCTGCCGAAATGCTTCAGCACGGCCTTCGCCAGCGTGTTGAAGGGATGCGCGTGACCGGTACCGCAGTTGAATACACCGCTAATTTCCGGATGCTCCCAGAAGAAGAAATTAACCTTCACCACATCCTTAACGTAAACGAAATCGCGAGTATGCTCGCCCGGGCCATAGCCGTCATATTCACCGAAAAGACGCACCTTATGCTCTGCCTTCCATTGATTATACATTTGGAAAATCATGGAAGCCATCTTGCCCTTGTGGTTCTCCTGCGGGCCATAAACGTTGAAATAGCGCAGGCCGACCACCTGACTTTGCGCGGAGGGCAGCAAACGGCGCAGATAATTGTCAAAGAACAGCTTGGAGAAGGCGTACACGTTCAAAGCCTCCTCGCAGGCAGGCTCCTCACGGAAGCCGTGCGTGCCGCTGCCATAGGTGGAGGCGGAGGACGCGTACATCATTTGAATCTTCCTGTCCAAGCAGAAATGCAGCACGTTCTTCGTATACTCGAAATTGTTCTCCATCATGTACTTGCCGTTATATTCCATGGTGTCGGAGCAAGCGCCCTCGTGGAAGATAACGTCGATTTTCTCATGATTGAATTTGCCCGCCTTCAAGGCATCGGAAAAAGCGAATTTGTCCATGTAATCATGAACCTTCAAGCCCTGAATGTTTTTGAATTTCACCATATTGGTCAAATTGTCGACCACAAGAATGTCGTCAATGCCACGCTCGTTCAAGCCCTTAACGATATTAGAGCCGATAAAGCCGGCACCGCCTGTTACGATAATCATATTTTGCCCTCCTTAACCATTTTGGCAATCTTTTCCACTACTCCCGTCGTGGAGTAGCCCTCTTCAAACTCTATAATGCGAACCTCGCCCGCATATTCACGTCCGGCGACCTGCTCGGGCGCGTAATCGCCGCCCTTGACCAGAATGTCCGGACGAATTTTCTCAATCAGCTCCGTGGGCGTATCCTGATCGAACAGCACCACCGCGTCCACGCACGCCAGCGCCGCCAGCACGCGCGCCCTGTCCAGCTCATGCACGAGCGGACGCGTCGCGCCCTTCAGCCTGCGTACCGAGGCATCGGTATTCAGCCCGACGATCAGATGCTTGCCCAAATTACGCGCCTTCTCCAAATAGCTCACATGCCCGACGTGCAGAATGTCGAAGCAGCCATTGGTAAAGACGATTTTCTCACCACAGGCACGCCAGGTCGCCGCCAGACTGGCGATCTCCTGCCAGCTGAGCGTGCGATAGCCGCGCCCCTGCTTGCGCTCCTCCGTCAGCAGATCCCTGAGCAGCTCCTCGCGATGCACGGGATAGGTACCAACCTTCGCCACGACGATTCCCGCCGCCCTATTCGCCATATAGATCGCGTCCGCCAGCTCCAGCCTGCCTGCCACGCCTGCCAAAAGCGTTGCCGCCACCGTATCGCCCGCGCCGGAAACATCGAACACCTCGATCGCCGTCGCGGGGCAATGTAGCTCCTGCGTATCGTTCACCAACGACATACCGCGCTCACTGCGCGTTACGACCACGTTCTTAATCCGATATTTATTCTTCGCGGCGCGCGCCATTTCCACGACCGCCGCGTCCTCGTTGTCCTTTTGACAGCCCGCCGCCTCGCACATTTCCTTCAGATTCGGCGTAATGAAATCACAGCCGCTATACTTCGTCCAATCCGCGCCCTTGGGATCGATCAGCACGGGAATGTCATAGGCATGCGCCTCGCCAATCACCCATTGGCAGAACTCGTCGGAGCATACGCCCTTAGCATAATCGGAAATGATGATACCGTCCAAGCCAGCGTCCAAAAGTTCCGCCAGCCAAGCACGCAGACGCATGATCTCCTGCGGATGCAAATCACCCGTTTCCTCGAAATCCATGCGTAGCATTTGCTGACTGCCACCCAGCACACGTAGCTTCGTGATCGTTTTACGCGCCTCGCTTTTCACCAAGCCGCTGAAATCAATGCCCGTCTCACTCAAAAGGCGCTCCAAAAGCACACGGTTATCGTCATCGCCAGTCACGCCTCCCATGAATACTTGGCACTGCAAATGCGCCAAATTCGCCGCCACGTTCGCCGCGCCGCCCAGCACGGATTTAATATCCGTAATCTTGGTCACAGGTACGGGCGCTTCGGGAGAAATACGCTTCACCTCGCCATGGAAATAGCGATCCAGCATCACGTCGCCGATCACAGCGATGCGTAAATCGGCGATTTTCTCTGCCAAAAAGGTAGTTACCGCTAAGCCCATCTTATTCACCATCCACCAGCTCGCACAGAATATGACCGATCAAAATGTGCATCTCCTGCGCGCGCGCGGTGACCTTCGCGGGCACCGCGATACATTCGTCGCAGAGCTGAGCCATTTTACCGCCGCCTGCCGCCGTCATGCCCACGCAAAAGAGTCCCTTCTCCTTCGCCAGCTTAATCGCCTCCACCACGTTGGCGCTGTTGCCGCTGGTGGAAATGCCGACCAGCACGTCGCCCGCCTGCGCCAAAGCCTCAACCTGACGCACGAAGACCTTATCATAGCCATAGTCATTGCCCACAGCCGTCAAAATAGAGGTGTCCACGGTCAGCGCTATCGCCGCCAAGCCCTTACGCTCCTTTTGGAAGCGACCGACAAACTCCGCCGCCAAATGCTGGCTGTCGGCAGCGCTGCCGCCGTTACCGCAGAAAAGCACCTTATGTCCGTTCGCCAAGGCCTGCTTTATTTCCTGAGCAATGCGCTCGATTTTCTCCAAAATATCACTCGCCATCACTGCCTGAGCAACCTCGATATGCTCGGCAAAGCGTTCCTGAATAAGCTTTTTCATAATGCACCCATCCCCATCATTACAAATTAAAGAAATAATATTGGAACTTCCAAGAGTTATCACCCTTATCCCAATGCGCCTGCTGCTCATAGGTCAGCTCGATCGCCCAGCAGCAGAATTTACGCGTCCAACGATAATCAATCTCGTAATTTTCATGCTTACCCAAATCATAACGATTAATGATTGAGAAGGTATTCTTCTTATCAGGCGACCATTGCAAACCGTTGCGCAGCTCCTTACCCATATCAGGCTGACCGATTTCAAACAGATCACTGGTAATATCCTCGCGATAATAGCCCATCCAGGTGCGCCATTGCGGCGTGAATTTCTGTCCCAAGGTAGCGTAATACATATTGGTGGAACGCGTTTCGCCCGTCAGGCTCTCATTTACCCATTTCTTACCGACGGTCAGATTTAAAACCGTTTTCTTCGTATTAAAAAGATAAATGGGATCATGATTCAAATATACGGCATATTCCTTATGCCAGCTTTTTTTACCACTCTTACCGTTTTTCGGATTCCATCTGTTCCACAAGCCATATTCAAAATAGCCGGAATAGCTCAGCGGCAGTCCGTCAATAATATGGTGATTCTTGTAATCGATACGCCAGGTGTTCTCCTTCTTGTACCAATCATCATCATCGTCGTCCCAACCGTTGAAATAGGAAACCTTGAAATTGCGCTCATCATGCGTCACGCTATACGCCGGCTTGAAGCCCGCTCTGCTGAACTGGGGCAAGTCGGCGCTGACCATCGTCTTTTCGCCGATGGGCTGGCTAACCTCCAGCTTCGCGTAGAAGCCATTATCGCCGCCATCATAGCCGATGCGAGGCAGAATCTTCGTCTTGTTTTCGTCATTGAAATTGTTCACCCACAGGTCACGGGAATAGATATGCTTACCGCGAACGAAGACCTTAACGTCATGCGCCACCAGCTTTTCGTTAGGATAAATCTCAAAGGTATTCGCCGCAATGGAGAGGCAGGGAGGATGCTTCACCGCCGGGCAGCGGGAGGAACGCCCGCCCTGATCCACCACGATTTTATCGGGCTCGATGATCGCGTGCGGCGCGTCAAAAATATCCTTCAGGCTGGAGCCGTTAATCTCCTTGATCTCGCCTGTTTTATTGTTAAAATTATAATGCACCCATTTACCGTGCATCGTGCTCTTGGACTCCTTCAGCGTACCGCCCTGCTCCAGCCACACGTCGCCGGTCTTCATATTACCGAAGGCATAGGTCGTCAAAAGCGTCTCCGTGCCCTGCGTAATCACTACCTTGCCGCTGACGTGGAAATCGCCACTGACGTTGTCATACTCCGCATGATCGGCGCTCACGTTTATCGGCATGGTGTCCGAGCCTTCCTTGAGCAGCTTTTTGGATTTTTTCGGCTGCACCGTGGTGGAAGCAGCGCCGTCCTGATCATCGGCAAACACCGGGCCGGCATATTGCTCGTTATCGCCATGACGCACGGGCTCGGCGTAAATCGGAGCGCATAGGCTCATCGCCAAAGCCGTTGCTAAAAAAGCTTTCTTCATAACAATTCTCCTTTATTCGAATCTAGCAAAGCGTTTACTTGCTACGTATAAAATGCTTACAATAATCCACCTAACATTATAGCACACTACCACCGAACTTTTCCATGCTTATTTTTGAAAGAAAAAAGGTCCTTTGCAAAAGCAAGCTTCTAAAATCATTAAAGGCTTCACTAGCCAGCGTGTGATTCCGTGGCTTTGTCTAGCCAACCTCTCAAGGGAAAAAGCAGGACAAACTACGCAAACAAAAAAATCACAAGTGAAGCTTGTAAATTTCGCTTGTGATTTTTCTCAAATGCAATTATAATATTGTTAAGGTGCCATCATAACGGTAGGCGGTTGCCCCTCCATCGGAGGGCTTTTGCAACCCTCCGATTAAGCGTGATCTCTGCTTTGTCAGAGAAATACAGCGAAAGGAGGGATTTGCGCTATGACTATAAACGATTTTATCGCAGTCGTAAGCTTATGCTTGGATTGTTTTACTATTGGTTTCCTCATTAGCGAAAAACTAGCAAAAAAATGACCGCCCGAGCTTCCAAACTTAGCGGCCATTTTCGCTATTAAAAAT
>CAYZOZ010000002.1:73694-80835 GCA_964480295.1 uncultured Phascolarctobacterium sp. | reverse complement strand
TCTCATAGATACATTCCAACCTTCATCACAAACAACTACAATAGTATTTTTAGAACCATCTTTAAAGCCCACCTCGTAAAATTTAGTTGGTAATTTCATATGAGGTATAGGGACTAAAGGTCTTCTACTACCACAAGGTCTGTTCAACGAATCATTGATATTAAAAGATTCCACCTTAGTAAACTGATTACTATCATCCATTATAACCTTATAAAAATCATTCTTACCAATGAGATATTTTATCAACAAAGCTGGTATTTCTTTAGGATACTGCTTATCCAAACGCTTTAATTCGTTCATGAAAGCCTCAAGCAAAGGCTTATAACAAAACTCCTCCTTATTTTCAACCTCACTCCACAAAACAGGTCTACCAATTTTCTTACTACGTTCCCTAATTTCCGCTAAAGGTTGAAATATTTTACTAACCTCATGCTTATACTTTAAAGAACATGGTATACCAAACCAAATATTACCAAAATCAATATTAGCAGATAAACGACTATGCTTTACAGCTTCATGATTATGCTTGCAAGACAGCCCTATCTCCCAATCAGTACCTTTAGCACATAAAACATCCCGCACATCTCCTTGTATACCCTGACTATCTGCTTGCAAAGATATATACAAAGGCTCAGAAATATTAAATAACATAGGTTCTAACCTAGAAATAATCTTAAACGCAGCTTTAGCCGCTTGTATATATTTTTTTCGCTCGTCATCTGCCAATTTATGAAAAGCATTCTTGGCAGTAATTAACTGTGGACTATCCACAAGCCTTACTTCAGTATTTCTTTCACAAAGCACCGAAACAACATAAGCGCATGCATACTCAAAAGCTTTACCAATTTCAGTTTGCTTCCCTTTCGTTCCCATAATGAAGTGCATTAGAAAGTACTCCATACAAGTGCGTAGCAATTACTTCTGCCAATTTTACAGGCACTGCATTCCCTATCTGTTTATATTTAGAAGTTAAATCTCCATAAAACTCCAAACTTAATGGAAAAGTTTGTATCGCCGCCGCCTCTCTCCAACTAAACCTTCTTGTTGTTTTATCATCACCAAATTCCCAATGATCCTTATCGATTTTGACCATATCGGGAGAACCTGGCCATAATGTAACTTGTTTAGCCATAGCAGGAATCGTATAGGATACCTCATCCCAATCTCTTTTTCTATTCCTACTCATGTATCTACTGCTATATGGAGCATTACATACATCTTCAGGATTAGGATCAGGAAAACTACTCAAAACCTCTCTTAAACTAACTTGATAATTTCTAGGCATAGGAAAATCGAATTTTTTAATTCCTAATTCCTTTTTAAACCCAACTATAATTACTCTTTCCCTGTCCTCAGGTACACCATAATCACGAGCATTCAAAAGTTTGTAAAAAACATTGTAGCCGCAGTCAGAAAAATCTTCGATAATAGCATCTATAATGCTACCACCGCCCATAGTTAGTAAACCCTTTACATTTTCTCCGACAAACATTTTAGGCTTTTTCGCCTTTACTATTCTGACATAATGCTTATACAAGGCATTCCTAGAATCATCAATTTTTCGAGGTCCGCTCAGAGAAAAACCTTGGCATGGAAACCCTCCTAACATAATGTCAGCATCAGGTATATCCGTAGCCTCAATTTTGGCAACATCACCACATACTACCTTGGCAGTACTCCAATTCTCATGAGTTTTACAAGCATCATACTCAAAATCATTAGCCCAAATAGTTTTGAAACCGGCTCTTTCAAACCCCATATCCAAACCACCTGCTCCAGAAAAAAGGCTAATAGCCGTAAATTCTCTCATGGTTCTAATCTCCTTTATTCAGTTTTCGCTACACCCATAATCGGTCGTGCGTCTATTCTAATTTTAACATAAAAGCTCTCTTACTTCAATTAAATCCTATAGATTTCTGTAATTTGTCACTTATAATTTGTATAAATAACATACAATTAAGTTTTACATTTTCGTTTATGCTATAAGTACTAGCGAGCTTCTTGCTATGGAGGTCTCTGGTCTGCTTAATTGAGAAGCATCACCACCCACAGCCAAAAGCGGATCCTTTTCCTGTAAAAGCGCAAAAAGCTGTTCTGCCCCTTGGTCAACGCCCAAGGTAGCAAAATCAGCTTCTTGTGTAGTATTTTTTACCAACTCTACTATACTATTAGTCAAGGAGATCTGCGCGTCAAGATCCCCCGTATTTCTTTCCAAGCCCTTTTGCACGATCTCCGTAAGATATTGCGCCAGAACCTTCGCAGCCTCGGCCTTGTCGATAGGAGCGACGTACTTACGCGCCGCCGCTATGGGCTGCAATTCCTTCGCCAGCTGCTTATTGATCACCTGCTCATAAAGACCATGTGCCAACACATGAAACACCTTCCTCGTGATTTATATACATAACGTACAATTAAGTTTTTCCTCGAACACAATTTGATTTTAACTCATTTTATCGCGTTTGTCGAGTTAAACTTATACTCCACTCATGCGTCGGCAAGCAGCCCGCAATTTTTACTTTTTCTCTGAAGCAAGCCTGCCATAGCACTCCGGTCGTCTGTCGCGGAACAGGCCCCAGCTCAGACGATCCTCCGCCAGCGCGTCGAGGTCGTACTCCACGTAAAGAATCTCCTCCCGCTCGCGTCCTGCCGACTGCAAAACCGCTCCCGTGCCGTCCGTCATGAAGGAGGAGCCGTAGAACAGCAGGGACGAGCTTTGCCCGCCGTTCTCCGTGCATGGCTCCACGCTTTCCAAGCCGATACGGTTAGCAGCCACCACGGGCATGAGGTTCGCCGCGCTATGCCCCTGCATCACCCTGCGCCAATGCGGCATACTATCCGTAGCCAAAATAGGCTCCGAGCCAATCGCCGTCGGATAAAGCAGCAGCTCCGCACCCCCGAGCGCCAAGCAGCGCGCGGTCTCGCTGAACCATTGGTCCCAGCAAATACCTATACCGATCCTGCCAAAGCGGGTATCGAAAACCTTAAAGCCGCTGTCGCCGGGCTTAAAGTAAAACTTCTCCTGATAAAAATGATCATCGGGAATATGCGTCTTGCGATATACGCCCAAATTAGTGCCGTCCGCATCAATGCAGGCGATCGAATTGTACAGCTGGTTCACGTCACGCTCGAAGAAGCTGATCGGTAATACGATGCCCAGCTCACGCGCCAAGCGCTGCCCCATGCGTACCGCTGCGTTCTTTTCCACAGGCTCGGCGTAGGCGTAGTATTCATAGCGACGCTCCTGACAAAAATAGGGGCGCTCCCAAAGCTCAGGTAGCAGCACCAGCTGCGCGCCCGCTGCCGCCGCCTCGCGCACCAGCTCCTCAGCATGCCGCAAATTATCCTCACGGCGCACGGCACAGCGCAGCTGCACCGCCGCCACCTTAATTTTTCTCATTTACATACTCCTTCCGGAATCTGCTGCGTAATGCAGTGAATATTGCCGCCGCCCGTCAAAATCGCCCGCGCTGGTATCTGCACGATGCGCCGCTCTGGACAAAGACGCGCCAAAATTCGCGCCGCCCGCGCGTCGCTAGCGGCATTCTCTCCGCCAAAGGCAGGCAGGATCACGCTGTCATTACTAAAATAAAAATTAACATAGGAGGCCGCTAAGCGTTCGCCCGCCTCACGCATATCCTCGCCCTCGACGAAGTCGAAGCCCCCGAGCTCCTCCTCGGTGATACGCACGGGAACGTCCGGTATCGGCAGCTTATGCACGACTATATGACGACCGCGAGCATCGCGCTCCTGCTCCAAATAGCGCAGGCTCGCCAAGCTCAGCTCATACTGCGGATCAGCCTCGTTATCCGTCCAAGCCAGCACCACCTCGCCCGGTCTAATAAAGGCGCAGACGTTATCCACATGCTCATTAGTCTCGTCATTATAAATGCCACGCGGCAGCCATAGCACCTTCTCCACGTTAAGGTACTGCTTAAGGCGCTCCTCGATCTCGCTCTGCGTCAGCTCGGGATTGCGTCCCGCGCTCAGCAAGCAGGAGGCCGTAACGAGCGCCGTCCCCTCGCCATCCGTGTGAATCGAGCCACCCTCCAAAACGAAGGGAGTAGCATCGTACACATCACACCCATAGCGCGCCGCGAATTCCTTAGCGAAGGCATCGTCCTGCTCGTAATCGGGGTACAGCCCGTCCACCGCGCCACCCCAAGCGTTAAAGCGCCAATTTACGCAACGCAGCTCACGCCCGTCCCGCGTATCACGCGCCACGAAGGTCGGTCCGATGTCACGCGCCCAGCTATCGTCCGTCTCCATGAGGCAAAGCTCCACGTTCGCCACCTCGCCGAGCGCCTGCCGCGCCCGCGCCATATGCGCGCCGCCGCAAATCACATATACCCTTTCGCTGGCAGCGATCGCCTTGATCACCGCCGTAAAGGCCTTCTCCGCCTCGACCGCGCCAAAGCTCCACGAGCCAGGACGCTGCGGCCAAACAACTATACAGCCAGCATGTCGCTCAAACTCCGCCGGCATTCTAAACCCGTCCTGACGCGGGGTATGCTTTTCTTTCGTCATGATAGCCTGCCTTTGAAATCCTCATAGCCAAAACGGCGCACCAGCTCCGTCGTACCGTCCTTGTGCAGCAGCACGATATCGGGCAAGGGCATGCCGTTAAAGGTATTGTTCTTCACCATGGAATAGATCGCCATATCCTCAAAAATCAGCCTGTCGCCAACCTGAAGCTCCTGCTCGAAGCTGTAATCGCCAATCATGTCGCCTGCCAAGCAGGTCATGGAGGACAGGCGATAGGTGTGCGCCTTCTCCCGTGCTGAAAAAGCATGGCGCAGTGGCGGACGATAAGGCATCTCCAGCACGTCGGGCATATGGCACGCCGCCGAAGCGTCCAAAATCGCGATATCCAAACCGTTATGCACGATGTCCAAAACCTCGGTCACCAAATAGCCAGCGTTAAGCGCGACCGCCTCGCCTGGCTCGAGATAAACCTCCAGCTTATAACGGGAGCGAATATATTTTACCAGCTCGATCAGCGCCTGTACGTCATAATCAGCGCGGGTAATGTGATGACCGCCGCCCAAATTCAGCCAACGCAGCTTGGGAAAATATTTGCCAAATTTTTCCTCGAACGCCTTGAAGGTCGCCACCAAATCGTCCGCGTTCTGCTCGCACAGCGTGTGCATATGCAGTCCCTCGACGCCCTCGGGCAGCTCGTCCGGAAAATTAGCGAGCGTCACTCCCAAGCGCGAGCCGAAAGCGCAGGGATCATAAATCGCGTGCTCCGCCTCCTGCGTGGAATATTCGGGATTAACGCGCAGGCCAACGCTCACGCCGGCACTGCGGCAAAGCGCGCCGTGCTTGCGAAGCTGCGCCATGGAGTTGAAGATGATATGATCGCAAATACGCACCAGCTCACGCATATCCTCGTCCTTATAGGCAGGCGCGAAGACATGGTTCTCCTTGCCCATTTCCTCATACCCTAGCCGCGCCTCGAACAGGCCGCTGGCAGTCGTGCCTGCCAAATATTCCCCCATTAGCGGATAGAGTCTGAACATGGAAAAGCATTTCTGCGCCAGCAGAATATGACAGCCGCTCACACGCTGCACATAGCGCAAAAGTTCCAAATTCTTTATAAGTCTTGCCTCATCCACCACGTAGCAGGGCGTGGGCAACGCCTTGAGCCTCGACTCGTTATGCTCCGCCAGCACTCGCGCCTGCAAGTCCTTCAATCTATCCTCCGCCTTCTCCTCATTCACCACATAAGCAGGTAAAATCACATTATCCGTCATTTTAATCTACCAAAACAGGATGCTCGTCAACCACCCAAGGCAAGCCATATTCGTTCAGCATCGCCATATAGGGATCGGGATCGAACTCCTCGACGTTGAACACGCCCTTACCCTGCCATTGCTTGCTAAGCACCAGCGCCGTACCGATCATCGCCGGTACGCCCGTGGTATAGCTAATGGCCTGCGAGCCGACCTCCCTATAGCACTCCTGATGATCGCAAACATTATAAATAAAGATCGTTTTTCTTTCGCCGTTCTTCGTACCAGTGAAAATGCAGCCGATATTGGTCTTGCCGACGGTACGCGGACCAAGGGACGCGGGATCGGGCAGCAACGCCTTCAGGAACTGAATCGGCACGATCTCCTTGCCCTCGTAATTGATCGGCTTCGTGGAAAGCATGCCCACGTTCTCCAAGCACTTCATATGCGTCAGATAGCTTTGACCGAAGGTCATAAAGAAACGAATACGCTTCACGCCGGGAATATTCTTCGCCAAGGACTCGATCTCCTCATGATGCAGCAGGTACATATCCTTCACGCCCACCTCGGGGAAATCGTACTCGCGCTTAATGGACATCGCCGGAATCTCCACCCATTTGCCGTTCTCCCAATAGGAGCCGGGAGCGGAAACCTCGCGCAGATTGATCTCGGGGTTGAAATTGGTGGCGAAGGGATAGCCGTGATCGCCGCCGTTGCAGTCCAAAATATCTATCGTCTCGATCTGATCAAAATAATGCTTCAGCGCGTAGGCGGAAAAGACGCTGGTCACGCCGGGATCGAAGCCCGTACCCAAGAGCGCCATAATGCCTGCCTGCGCGAATTTTTCCTTGTACGCCCACTGCCAGGAATAATCGAAATAGGCGGAGAAGCCCTCCTCCTTGCAGCGCTTGTCATAAACGGCGCGCCATGCGGGATCCTCGATGTCCTCAGGCTCATAGTTGGCGGTGTCGATATAATCCACCCCACACTCCAAGCAAGCGTCCATGATCGTCAGATCCTGATAGGGCAGCGCTACGTTCAGCACCGCGTCTGGCTGATAGGACTTGATCAAAGCAACAACCTCGTCCTTTTTATCGGCATCAACCTGCGCCGTAGTAAGCTTCGTATTCGTATTAGGCTGTAGCCTAGCCGCCACCGCGTCACATTTCGCCTTCGTCCTGCTGGCGATGCACAGCTCGGTGAAAACGGTGCTATTTTGACAGCATTTAGCGATCGCCACGCCAGCCACGCCACCACAACCGATAACCAATAATTTACTCATTCTCCTCACTCCTAACTCTCTAAAACGCCCATCAAATAATCAACTAATTTATATAACACAAACTATTATCTCGAACAAGCTTGCAAGCTGTGACGCAGGAAGGCGGCGCTTATCATGCGTGCGCCCT
>CAYZOZ010000002.1:39029-73594 GCA_964480295.1 uncultured Phascolarctobacterium sp. | reverse complement strand
TCTTCTTCTTCTAGCATATCTTCAACATACTTCGGCAGCATAAACGCCCCCTTATGCAGATTCGCCGAATAATACCAGGTCTTGATCGCGCGCGCCTTCCACTTGACGGGATCAAAATCCTTGAGCGGATGATAGCGCTTGGAGGTAAAGCCGAAGAGCCAATAGCCGGAGGGACAGGTGGGAATCGCCGCCTGATAAACACGGCTTATGGGAAAGCTATGACTCGCCTTGCGATGCATGGCGCGGCAGGTTTCCTCGTCCTCGTCATAGAAGGGACTGCCGTGCTGATAAACCATGATTCCGTCCTCCTTGAGCGCACGGAAGCAGTTACCGTAAAACTCCTTGGTAAAAAGTCCAGCGGCATGACCGAGGGGATCGATCGCGTCATTGATAATCAAATCATACTCATTAACCTTAGAGCGCAAAAAGCGCAAGCCGTTGGCATTAAAAATCGTTACGCGCGGATCGTCGAGTCCGACCGCGTTATCGGGGAAAAATTCGCGACAGGCATCGATAAAGACGTGATCCGTTTCCACGACGTCGATCTCCTCGATCTCAGGATAGCGCGAAAGCTCGCGCGCCACGCCACCGTCACCGCCGCCGATAACCAGTACCTTGCGCACATGAGGATGCACCGCCATGGGAACGTGGACGATCATCTCGTCATAAATGAACTCGTCCTTCTGTGAGAAAACGATCGTGCCATCGCAGGCAATAAAGCGACCGAATTCCTTGGAATCAAAAATATCGATACGCTGAAAATCGGTATCCTCCCCAAAAAGCTGCTTGGAGATTTTAATATCTAATTTTACATCATCGGTATGAAAATCCGAGAACCACAGCTCCATGCACTCACTCCCCTAAACCAAAACGTTAATATTATTTACCTCGGGATCCTCGGGGCCCTGCATACTACAGCCCTTCTCCTTCGCGTAAATGATGTATTCGATAATTTCCTTGGTGATGACCTCGCCCGGTGCCAAAATGGGAATGCCGGGAGGATAGCACATCACGAACTCGCTGCAAATGCGTCCCGCGGTCTCACGCAGCGGCAGGGATTCGTCCTTCGCGTAGAAGGCTGCCTGCGGCGACACGACCACCTGTGGCGCGATGTACTCCGTATTGAGCATCTTGGACGGATCGCGCGAATAGAGGCGCTTCACGTCCGCCAACGCGCCCATCAGGCGTTCGATATCCTGAATGCGATCGCCGATAGAAATATATGCCAAAATATTAGCGATATCGCCAAACTCGATCTGAATGTCGTACTCGTCACGCAGCAAATCATAGACCTCGATGCCCGCCAAGCCTATATCGCGTGTATAAACGGAAAGCTTCGTCACGTCGAAATCATAGATGCTGCCGCCATTGATCAGCTCGCGTCCATAGGCGTAATAGCCGCCGAGGGAATTGATCTCCTCGCGCGCGTACTCCGCCATCTCCGTCACCTTGGCAAAGGAGCTTTCGCCACGCATATAAAGATTGCGACGGGAAATATCCAGACTGGAAAGCAGCAGATAGGACGCACTCGTCGTCTGCGTCAGATTGATAATCTGACTGACATACTCCCAGCTGACGTTCGGTCCCGTCAGGAGCAGCGAGCTTTGCGTCAGGCTGCCGCCGGACTTGTGCATGGAAACGGAGGCCATATCAGCGCCTGCCGCCATCGCGTTCACGGGCATATTCGGTCCGAAGTAGAAATGCGTGCCATGCGCCTCATCCACCAAACACAGCATATTATGCTCGTGCGCCAGCCTAACAATGGAGCGCAGATCCGAGCAAATGCCGTAATAGGTAGGATTATTGACGAAGACCGCCTTCGCGTCGGGGTTCGCCTTAATCGCCCGCTCCACCTCGGCAAGCTCCATACCAAGGGAAATACCCAGTCTAGCATCCACCTCTGGATTGATATATACTGGAACTGCGCCATTTAAAACTAAAGCGTTAATGACGCTTTTATGCACGTTGCGCGGCAGGATAATCTTATCCCCCGCCTTCGTCGAGGCCAGCACCATGCTCTGTACAGAGGACGTAGTACCGCCCACCATGAAGAAGGCGTGCGCCGCCCCGAAGGCATCCGCCGCCAGCTCCTCCGCGTCCCTAATAACGGACACCGGATGGCAGAGATTATCCAGTGGCTTCATCGAATTTACGTCCAAATTAACGCATTTTTCGCCCAAAAGCTCGCGCAGTTCGGGGTTGCCGCGACCGCGCTTATGCCCCGGAACGTCGAAGGGCACGACGCGCTTTTTACGCAGCGCCTCCAAGGCCTCGTAAATGGGCGCGGACAGCTGTGAAAGTTTATCCATAATAGCTCTCTCCAAATAAAAAAATATAGACAGGTGCAGATATCACCTGTCTATGTTAGATTCCCCACAACGCTCTTGCACGCTGTCACGATCTGCGACATAGCTTACTTTCAGAGTGGGTAAGCAAATACTTTTACTACTCTTATTGACCGTTTCACAAGTGATACTGAATTGATTGCTAGCAATCACCTTATAAAATTTGAGCTTTAACTCAATCAATAATATGGCTAACGCCACGCCGGCAGCAGTCCCGCCTGTCCGAAGGGCATAACTATCCTGTGATAGTGGACTAATATTTGCATGAAAGCAAGCTGCATTCATGTAATTCAATTGTATCATTTTTGTCGAAATTCAGCAAGAGTTTTAACCAACTATGAATGAAACCCTAATCTTTTTTATTGCCAAATTTTACGAAGTCGTTAATTCCCAGTCCTGGTGCCACCATGGGCTGCACCATATCGCTTGGATCAAGCGCCACCTCGATCAAATAGGGCTTGCGCACGCTCATCGCCCGCTCTAGCGCCGCTCCCAGCTCCTCGGGCGTGCCCACGTGCTCGCCCTCGATGCCGAAGGCCTCCGCGTACTTCACGAAATCGACATAGCCCGGCATCTCGCAGGCGGTGAAGCGTTTAGCGAACTGCACCGTTTGCAGCTGACGAATCATACCCAAGCCGCTGTTATTGAAAACGATCGCGATAACGGGAATATTATTGCTGGCGATAGTGAACAGCTCCGAACCAGTCATTTTAAAGCCACCGTCGCCGCTTAGACTGATCGCGCGACTTTGCGGACGTGCGAGCTGCGCGCCCATGGCGGCAGGTAGGCCGAAGCCCATGGTGCCCAAGCCGCCGCTGGTGAGGAGCTGACGTGCGAACTGAATCTTCAAATGCTGCGCCGCCCACATCTGATGCTGGCCCACGTCGGTCGTGATGATGTAATCCTTATCCTTGATCACGGGGTTCAGCGCCTTGAAGAACTTCGGGGCCTCCTCGTCGCCGAAATCATCGTCCATGCTAGGCCAGGATGCGATTTTATCCCACCAAGCCGAAAGGTCGTGGGGGACGCTGCCCTGCTCCAAACGGTTCAGCGTCATGTTCATATTACCGGTGATACCGATGCTGGAGTCGATATTCTTATCAAGCTCGGCAGGATCGATGTCCAAATGAATAATCGTCTTATTCGCGCTGTAGCGAGAACGCTCGCCGGTCACGCGATCGTTAAAGCGACTACCGACAGCCAAAATGAGATCTGCCTCCTTGACCGCGTTATTCGCCCGCTCGTGACCATGCAAGCCAGTCATGCCGAGGAACAGGCTACGATAGGCGCTGATCGCGCCCAAGCCCATCAGCGTGCTGACTACGGGAATATGCAGCTTCTCGCACAGGTGCATGGCATCGTACTCCGCATCGGCGTTGATAACGCCGCCGCCGACGAGCATCACGGGGCGCTGCGCCTTATTCAGCGCCGCCACCGCCGCCGCCACGCGCTCCTCGTCAGGCTCCACTGGGGGCAGCTCCCGCAGACGCTCCGGCGTATATTCTAAAAGCGCGGTCTGCACGTCGCGCGGCACGTCAATCAGCACGGGGCCAGGTCTCCCCTCCTTAGCCAGCTGGAACGCCAAGCGCATGGTTTGCGCCAAATTCTCGGGCTTCTTTACCAAAAAATTATGCTTCGTAATGGGCATGGTGATACCAGTGATATCCACCTCTTGAAAGGCATCATGACCGATCAGCGCGCGCTGCACCTGACCAGTGATCGCCACCACGGGAATGGAATCCAAAAAGGCGGTCGCCAAGCCCGTCACCAAATTGGTCGCGCCAGGGCCGGAGGTCGCGATACACACGCCCACCCTGCCACTAGCGCGCGCGAAGCCGTCAGCGGCATGAGCCGCGCCCTGCTCGTGCGCCGTCAATATATGATTGATCTCGCTATCTCTTAAAGCATCATAAAACGGCAGAATCGCGCCTCCCGGATAACCAAAGACCGTGGATACGCCCTCCTCCGCCAAAATTTTGACCATGATCTCCGCACCTGTCATCTCCATATGGTCACGTCCTTTCTCCTCATCAATATATCTAAACACACTTAAATGGTTCTTGCTTTATCGGCACGGGGCCATTGAAAACGGGATTCCTCGACCGCCAGCGACGTATCGCCACGCTCCAGAGCGACCAAACCAGTCTGCACCATCTCCGTAACGCCGTAGGGGCGCATCACGTCCACAAAGGCACGCAGCTTACCCTCGTCACCCGTAGCGACGAAGATCAGCGACTCGCCGGTAACGTCGACGGCATGGGCGCGGAACACCTCCGCCAGCTGCAAAAGCTCCATACGCCTTTCCCCAGCGTGCACCTTCACCAAAATCATGCTGCGCGTCGCGCTTGATTTGGGAGGCAGGACCTTGACCTTCTCCACCTCGACCAATTTCGCCAGCTGCTTACACACCTGCACCACCGTCGGCTCGTCGGCATCCATCGTCACCGTCATACGCGAAAACTCAGGATTCTGCGTCGTACCCACGGCCAAGCTATCAATATTGAAACCTCTACGCGAAAACATACCGGCAACACGCATCAATACGCCCGGCTGATTGCGTACTACTATGGATAAAATCTGCTCCATGCCATTTCCTCCTATAAATAAAACCCCCGTCCGCAACGGCAGACAGAGGCAGTCTGTTAAAGTAGATTATGCCAATTTCTGTTTTTTTTGTCAAGAAATTTGTCGATGCCAATCACTTTATTAAAAAAGCAAAGTCTTTATGTTAACAATATAACAAAAAAGTACCACTTTGCCGATTAAGCAAAATGGTACTGAAAACATACGATTTTATTGTTTTTTGAGTAAAATCAGAGCCTGCGCCAAGTCTTCGATAGAGAAAACGTCTTTGGCGTCCTTGACCTCTTCTTTGCCGTCGATATCCACGAAGAAGCTGCTCATAGGACATTCCAAAATCTCGTGCAGTTTGAATAAGTTCTCCAGCGTTACGTTGTTACGACCGCTTTCGATGTTACTCATGTGTGTTTGACTGATTTCCATCCTTTGAGCCAGCTCCGTCTGCTGCATATGCTTAGCAAATCTGAGCATCTTGATTCTGGTTCCGATGATTTTTGCAATTTCCTTCATATTAGGCACTCCTTTCTTATGCTTTTTTATTTATAATATAGTATTTATAATAATCGTTAAACATTTAAGGTGCGAATGGTAAAATCAAGACTTGTTTGTGGTTCTAAATTTTTTCTTTGATTATATCACCATTTATCTATATTTGCAACCGATTTTTGATTATTTTTTTCTATAAAAATGATTTTTTCGTGACAAGCCAAAAAGCTCTAGCTGCAATAGTAAACAAGCCGCCCGACTAAATCCTCCCTTAAACGCTGTTCACCCTCTCCCCTCTCTTAAAAAAGTCAAAAAAAATACGGAAGCATTACGCAACAGTACTTCTATTGTAATATATTATTCGCCATATGTCAATTACCTATATTATATTCTTGATTTATCCCCTCTAAAGCTCATAAAGCTTTTTATATCGGTGTTCCTTGGATATCTTATAACGATTTTCTTAATAAGAGTAAAGAAAAACGCCATAGCCGCTAATAAACTCATTCCTTTATCAAAGCAGCGCCGTTACCGCGCTACCCAGCTTGTCCATAAAAGCTATTTATGCTATAATACAAAGCATTATCCCATGGAGCAAAATATTACTTTTTTGAAAGGAGACTCCTCTATGAGCTTCATTAAAAATATCTGGCAAGGACTCGCTCTCTGCCTGCTTATCGCCGTACCATCTTGGTTTCTCGGCAAGCTTTTTCCCGTGATCGGCGGCGCGGTGATCGCGATCCTGCTAGGTATGCTACTCACCATGCTTTTGCATGACAAAAAGCGCTTCGAAGCAGGTATTAAATTTACTTCTAAAAAAATTTTACAATGGGCAGTCATCCTTTTAGGCTTCGGCTTAGATCTTAACGTTATTTTAACGACGGGCAAGCAATCCCTGCCTATCATCATCAGCACCATTTCTACCGCTCTGCTCATCGCTTGGCTTTTGTGCAAATTTCTGCGCATTCCCAGCAGAATATCAACCCTTATCGGTGTTGGCTCCTCCATCTGCGGCGGTTCGGCGATCGCGGCGACCGCACCCGTCATCAAGGCCGACGACGAGGAGGTAGCGCAGGCGATCTCGGTAATTTTCTTCTTTAACGTTCTAGCGGCACTCATCTTCCCCAGCCTCGGCACCTTTGTAGGCTTTGATAGCGCCAGCGGCGAGGCCTTCGGCATTTTCGCCGGCACCGCAGTCAACGACACCTCCTCCGTTACCGCCGCCGCCAGCACCTGGGACAGCATGTGGGGCTTGGGCAGCTCGACGCTCGACACGGCGGTCACGGTCAAGCTGACGCGCACGCTCGCCATTATTCCGATCACCCTAGTGCTAAGCATCCTGCACGGTAAGGGGCAGAGTGATAATAAGGTCAGCATCAAGCAGGCCTTTCCCTTCTTCATTCTTTACTTTATCGCCGCCAGCGTCATCACCACCGTCGCGCTTCAGCTTGGCATTGCGGCAAGCGCCTTCAGCGGCATTAAGGAGCTGAGTAAGTTCTTCATCGTTCTGGCCATGGCAGCCATCGGTCTTAACACGAATATCGTCAAGCTGATAAAGACCGGCGGTAAGCCCCTAGCTATGGGCCTCTGCTGCTGGCTCGGCATCACGGCGGTAACGCTACTCATGCAAAAATTCATGGGACTTCTTTAAATTAAACGATATATACACAGCCAAAAAAGCTCCGCACCTTACGATGCGGAGCTTTGCTTTCGCGCTAAACAGCTTAGATAGCTGCTTCTTCAACGGGATATACACTGATTTGGCGTTTGTCACGGCCTTTGCGTTCAAATTTTACGCGACCTTCGATGGTTGCGAAAATAGTGTAATCCTTGCCCATGCCGACATTATTGCCCGGATGGAATTTGGTGCCGCGTTGGCGAACGATGATGCTGCCTGCGGTTACCAGCTGGCTGTCATGAGCCTTGGTGCCCAAACGTTGCGCGTTAGAGTCACGACCGTTGTGGGAGCTACCAGTACCTTTTTTATGTGCATGTAATTGCAGAATAATTTCAAACATTACTTTCACCTCCTATGTTCTTGGATGCGAACATATTGCGGACACTGACGCACTATCGACTCCAAGCCATAAACCATGGTTTGCAGTATCGCCTGCGTCAGGTCATTAGGAGCACTGTTCAATGCTACCTCTAAAACGCCGTCATCTACATTTACGCTGTAGGACGGCTTGAGCCTCAAATGTCTTTCCAACCCTAACAAGGGCGCTTGCGTCAACACGGAAACGGAGCTACACACGATATCGCTACCATGCTCGGCATAACCCGAATGCCCGCTAACCCGATAGCCGACGATCATCCCCTGCTCATTCCTGTTAATATCAACAGTAATCATCGCTATTAAGCGTTGATAGCAGTGATTTCAACAGTGGTGAACGGTTGACGATGACCTTGACGCTTACGATAGTTGGATTTAGCCTTGTATTTGAAAACGAAGATCTTGTCAGCCTTGCCGTGCTCTACGACCTTAGCTACAACCTTAGCGCCTTCTACTACGGGCGTACCAATCTTAACATCAGCATCGTTAACGACGGTCAGAACCTCTTCGAATACAACCTCAGCGCCAACCTCTGCGTTCAGCTTTTCAACTTGCAGGGTTTCGCCTTCGCTTACACGATATTGCTTGCCACCGGTTTTGATAATTGCGTACATCTATTGCACCTCCCTTAATGATAGACTCGCCAAATACGGTACCCGTCAACGGGCTTTTACAAACCTCTCTGCGCGGTTGGGGACGGACTTAGGACAGTCCATACTGGTATATTCTATCAGCACCGGCTCTATTTGTCAACACCGGTGTTGTCCAAAAGCATAAAACTTTCTAAATGCAGGCTCGCGTCGCCTTCTACCGCCAGCGAACAGGCCAGCTCGCGCTCCCAGGCGCGAATATCCTTACTCAGCAGCCACTCCGCCAGCCAAGGATTAGCGACAACCAAAAGGCTCTTGGAGCTGCCGCGACGCTTGAGCAGGCCACGCAGGCGACGCTTCACCTCCAACGCCAGCGTTTCACGGCTCTGTACCCTGCCGCTGCCATTGCAAATCGGACAGGGCGCGTAAAGCACGCCTGAAAGATTCTGCCTAGCCTTCTTGCGCGTGATCTCGACCAAATTCAGCACGGTGATGTCCTGCACCTTGGGGTGCATCTTATCACCCGCCAAGGCCTCGTGCAGCACGTTTAGGATCTCCCGCTTATGCTGCTCGGTGTGCATATCGATGAAGTCTACCACGATAATGCCGCCGATATCACGCAGGCGCAGCTGTCGTGCCACCTCACGCGCAGCCTCGCGGTTGATCTGCATAATGGTTTCTTCTAAATTCTCGCGACCGCTGAAGCTACCGCTATTGATATCGATCACGGTCATCGCCTCGGTGTGATCGATCACCAGATAACCGCCGCTAGGCAGGCTCACCTGCCGATCCGAAATAGCGGCGATCTCCTCCTCCTGCTTGTGATAGGCGAAAACGTCCTCCACGCCCTGATAAAGCGTCAGACGCACGTCCCGCGCCTGCGGCAGCTGCTTGAGCAGCTCCTCCACACGCTTATAGACAGCGAGATTATCGATCACGATCTCCTCCAGCTCCGGCGTAAGATAATCGCGCACGATGCGGATAGGCAAATCCAGCTCCCGCCGCAGTAGGCAGGGCGACTTCGCCACCCGCTCCCGTGCCAGCAGCACGCGCCAGGCCGCCTCCAGCTCCGCCACGTCCTGCGCCAAAAGCTCCCTGCTAATGCCAGTCGCGGCAGTGCGCACCACCACACCCATCCCCTCGGGGCGCACCTCGGCGAAGAACTTACTCAAACGCTCTCGCTCCGCGCGATCGGTGATCTTACGCGAAATGCCCACGTAATCGGCGTGGGGCAAAAGCACCACGTAGCGTCCTGGCAGAGTCAGCTCGCGAGTAGCAGTCGGTCCCTTCGTGCCGCGCGCGTCCTTAGCGATTTGCACGATCAGGCTCTGCCCCTCGGTCAGATTCTGCGCCTTGCCAAGGTACAGAAAGGCGTTCTGCTCCAAGCCGATGTCCACGAAGGCAGCCTGAATGCCGCGCACCACGTTGCAGACGCGGCCCTTGAAGATCGAGCCGACCAAATGCTGCTCCGCCGTGCGTTCGACCAAATATTCCACGAGCCTGCCGTTCTCCACCAAGCCCATGCGCGTTTCATCCGCATTCGCGCCAATCAAGATTTTTGTACTCATCCTCATACTCCCATGCCGCACCGCCGACGGCGCTACGCCCTACATATTTTTACGCTCATTTAATAGCCTGCGAAAATATCCCGCAGGGGATTGATATCCAAGCCCTTGGTTTGCAAAAAGCCAAATAAATAGGCCTGCTCCAAGCGCTTTTTGAAGCCCTCTAGGCCGTTACCGTCATCAGCGACCGTAACCCTGTACATCTCCAGCGGTGCCTGCGCATAGGTCGCCGCCGTATTCACGCCCACGTGCCCCGTCAGAGCGCGATAAAAGCCGTACTTCTTTGCCGCCGCCAGCACGGTCGCGTTATAGCTGCCATTAGGATAAGCCAGCGTGCGCACGATGTAGCCATCGAATTTTTTCTTCAGCCAATAGCGGGAGGTATCCAGCTCCCATACCAAATACTTCGTTTCGATCTTCGCCAAGGGTGCGTGGCTATAGGTATGCGAGCCCAGCTCCATACCCGCGTCGAGTAAGCCCTTAATCTCCTGCTCGCCCATATGATCCTTATCTCCCATCTCCTTATTGATAACGAAGAAGGAGGCCTTAGCGTTATATTTTTGCAGCAGCGGCAGAACCACGCTGTAATTATTATGATAGCCATCATCAAAGCTCAGCGCGATATATTTATCGACGCTCTCGCCCTGCTCCAAGCGCTTAGCCAGCTGCTCCACGCTCACCATAGTGTAGCCCTGCTCCTGCAAATAGCGCAAATGGCTTTCGAAAAGCTCCGGACGCATCACGAGGCTACGCGGCCAATCAGCGCCCTGCTCCAAGCCGACCGCGTGGTACATCAGCACCGGCGCGCCGGTTTTGCGAAAGGCGGCGTATTCCTCACGCCATTGCTCGCCATACAGCTGCCAAATAACAGTCAGCACGATCGCCAAGGCCAGCAGAAGCGCGCCCAAGCTCATAAATATTTTTTTCAGCATTACTTACCCTGCTCCACTTCCATGCCCAAGCCTACAGCAATCTCCTGTAGCTTCTTTAGGCGATGATTTATTCCCGATTTACCCAAGCCGTCGGCGAACTCCACCAAATCGTTCAGCGATACGTCCTGATACTCCAAGCGCAGTCTGGCGATCTGCTGCAAATTGCTTTCCAGCTGCCCCAGTCCGCCGTGCTCGTCGATATAGCGGATCGCCTGCACCTGACGCATGGCGGCCTTGACCACCTTGTTCAGATTAGCGGTCTCGCAATTCACCACTCGGTTGACATTATTGCGCATTTCCTTCACGATGCGCACGTTCTCCAGCTCCATCATCGCGTTATGCGCGCCGATGACGCTCAAAAGATTGATGATGCTCTCGCCGTCCTTCAAGTAAACGATGAACTCGTTCTTGCGGTCGGTCAGCTTCGCCTTGAGGGAAAAGCTATGCATCACCTTGATGATTGTATGCGCGAAGGTCTCGTTGCCCGTCACCATCTCCAAATGGTAATCGCTGGTCGGACGGCTGACGCTGCCGCCGCCAAGGAACGCTCCGCGCAGATAGGCACGCTTGCAGGCATGGCTCGCCAGCAGGGGATTTTTTAAATCGCCCTCCATACTCAAAAGCTGTAGCTCGTCCAGCGTCTTACTCACCTCGGGCGCGGGCAGCACGTGTACCTGATAACGATTATTCTTCTTCAGTCGGCGCGAACGGGTAATGACCACCTCCGTTTGCACACGATAATTATTTTTCAGCATATGCAGCACACGCCTAGCGAGCGCCGCGTTCTCCGTCGAGAAATGTATACCTACATTCAGACCGCGGATAACGATCGCGCCGCTCATGCGCAGTAAGCCCAAAAGCTCTGCCTTATCGACCATGGGATCGGTCATCTCTATGCGCGATAGCTCGTTTTTTACATCATTGGAAAAAGACATCCGCGTCCTCCCTAACTTAATTCTTACTTATAGCTTCTGTTGATTGATCTTACGCATACCCTGACGCATAAAGAAATAATCAAAGAAAAGCATTCCCCTGCCAAAAAGGCGCAGGCGATAAATCAAAGCGATCAATATCCGTGCCAGCTTACGCGGATCATGACGCACCAAATCACGCTTACTGATCAAGCGCGCCGGTACGACGGTGATCCCCAGCTTGCGAATTTTTTCGACATCGGGCGTGATCGGCATCGAGCCCTCGGCGTTATACTGCTCCAGCTGCTCCACCGTCACGTCCTGATTATTGACGATAACATAGTCCAAGAATTGCGCGCCCATATGCTTGATGAGCGCCTCCACGTGCTCATACGCGCCATAGCCGTCGGTCTCGCCGGGCTGCGTCATCACGTTGCAAATATAAATCTTCACCGCCGTCGATTTTAGGATCGCCTCGCGAATCCCGTCCACCAAAAGGTTGGGGATCACGCTGGTATAAAGGCTACCCGGTCCCAAAATGAGTACGTCGGCGTGCAGGATCGCCTCCACCGCGCCCTGTGTGGCGGCGGCATCGGCAGGCTGCATCAGCATCTTCACGATACGCTTGCGCGATTTAGGAATCTCGGACTCGCCCTTGACCAGGCTGCCGTCATACATACGCGCCTGCAATTGAATATCGGCGAGCGTCGAGGGAATTACGCGACCACGCACCTTGAGGATCTGACTCGTGGCGTTCAAGCCCTCCTCCATGCCGCCCTCGGCCTCCGCCATCGCGGCGATGAAAAGATTGCCGAAGCAATGCCCCGCTAACGGAGAATCACCCTTAAAGCGGTACTGCATGATGCGCTCCATGAGCGGCTCACGATCCGCCAAAGCAGTCAGGCAGTTGCGCAAATCTCCCGGCGGAATGATTCCCAGCTCCTTACGTAAGCGCCCCGAGGAGCCGCCGTCATCAGCCGAGGTCACGACGGCTGTGCAATTATTGGTGATATACTTCATGCCACGCAGCAGCGTCGACAAACCAGTGCCGCCGCCGATCACGGTAATGGCGGGGCCCTTCGTCAGCTTGCGCTGCATAAAGATCGTTTCCATCAGCGAACCGCTTTTATCAGGCATCACCACCGAAACGACGGAGCTGATCAGGCGACGCGTGCCATAAATCATCACGGCGAAGCCGACCAACAGGAAGAGTACGCCCAAGCCCATCATCAGACGATTGGAATAACGCCCCGTCGTCAAATAGGTCATCTGAAAAAGCAGCTCCTCCGCCTTACCCATAAGCTGATAGTTGAAAAAGAGCGCGAGTCCGAGCGCGCACAGCAGCACGCCCACCGCGAAGAGCAGCAACCAACGCTTGAGGTTGATGCCCGGACATAACCAGCTAATCCATCCCATATGCTTCTCTCCTATTGCTTCTTGGGAATATCACGATGAGTGATTTCCACGCTATAGCCCTTACCACGCAAAAATTCGTAAATCTTATTGGCGATGAACACGCTGCGATGCTGACCGCCCGTGCAGCCGACGCTAATCACCAGCTGCGCCTTACCCTCGTTGATGTATTGGGGCACGAGGAAGTCCAAAAGCTGCTCCTCGAGCTGCAAATACTGGAAGGTCTGCGGATAGCGACAAATAAAATCCGCCACCGCCCGATCATTTCCCGTTTGACTGCGCAGCTCCTCCACGTAAAAGGGATTGGGCAAAAAGCGCACGTCCAGCACCAAATCACTGTCCAATGGCAGCCCGTGCTTAAAGCCGAAGGAGCGCACCACGATGCCCATGCGTTCCTTGGAGGTGCCCTCGCCGAAAAGCTCCGTGACCTTCGCCTTCAGCTGACTGGGCGACAGCACGGAGGTATCGATGATATAGCGCGCCTTCTCGCGAATGGGATCGAGCAGATTGCGCTCGTTGCCGATATTCTTCAGCAGGCTATTGCGCTCGCCCAAGGGATGACGACGACGCGTTTCCTTATAGCGACGGATCAGCGTTGCGTCGGAAGCGTCCAAAAAGAGCAGCTCGTACTTTTGTCCGCTCGCTTCCATTTCATCAAGCACCTGTAACAGCTTTTCAAAAAACTGACCACCGCGAATATCCACGACCAAGGCTACCTTGTCCTCGGAGGTTTGACGGCACAGCTCGGCAAATTTAGGAATCAGAGTTGCCGGAAGATTGTCGATGCAAAAGAAATTCAAATCCTCCATGGTGCGCACGACCTGCGTTTTTCCCGCACCGGACATCCCCGTAATAATGACAAAATGGGACTGCATTTGCTTCACCCCTTTAATACGATTAGTAAATTATATTATAACATGAAAATAAAGTAGCGTACAAGGCGTTCAGCCCTGCACGCTACTGCGCATACGGAAAATTTTATTGCTTCGGCGTGATCGCTACGACGCGCGCGGGCAGTCCCGTCGCCCCCTCTAGGCGTGGCCAAGCGGCAAAGAGCAGCGCTCCCGCGGGCGCTACCTTATCAAGATTATCCAAAACCTCGATCTGTAGCTTGCCCTTGCTCAGCACATAGCGCTCGCACACCAAATCACCCGCGGCGGCGGCTACGGCGCTGGCATCGGTGTCCAGCGTTTCATGACCATTGGCGGCGGCGCCGCGCTCCTCGTAAATATATCGCAGAGCCTCCAGCGACCAGCCAGGGAAATTCTCGCTGCCGTCCTCGGCGATGCCGCTCAGCTTGCTCATATCGGGCCAATTCTTCGCCCAATCGGTACGCAGAGCGACAAAAGCGCCATCGGGAATCGCGCCATAGCTCGCCTCATATTCCTTGATATCCTCGACCGTTACGGCGTAATGCACGTCCTGCGCCACCTTAGCGGTAACGTCGATCACGCACAGGGGGAAGAACATACTCCCTGCGCCGAAGGTCTCGGAAAGCGCGCCCCCCTTGGCGAAATGACCAGGAAAATCGATATGCGTGCCGAACTGTCCGGGAAATTTGAAGGTTTGGATCAGGCACTCCAGCATGGGATTGCCCCAATCGAATACCGTTTTCCCCAGCTCCACGCTTCCCTCGGGAATACCAGCCCAATAGGGACTGTCGTTATTTAGGGAATGCGACAGCTCCACTAATTCATATGCGTCGGATTTTAATTCGTCCAAAAAACTCCACAGCTTGTAAGCCATATTAACACCTCACCTTATAAATTCACCATGTCTGATGGTTATATGGCTTAATTCTAGCATTAAAAAGGCTCGCTGTAAACAAAAATTATTTTTTAGCTCAAGGCAATGATATATACGTTAAGTTTGTAACATTTAAAAGTCATTACAAGCAAAAAAGCCTCGACGGGTACTGCCCCGTCAAGGCTCCATTATTGCTTTTACGATTGCAGCTTAGCTAATGCCTGCTGCGCGGCGTGCTGCTCCGAATCCTTCTTCGTTCGCCCACGTCCCTCGCCGATGACCTTACCCTCATAAAGAACCTCGGAGATAAAGATCTTATTATGATCTGGGCCCTGGGTTCCCAAAAGACGATACACGATGTCCACATCGCCGTCACGCTGCAAAAGCTCCTGCAAGCGCGTCTTATAATCGCTGAGAATGCCGTGGCGACAAACCTCGTCGATATCCGAGCGCATAATATTCAGCAAATACCTCTGTGCCACGCCAAAGCCCTGATCCAAATAAATCGCGCCCAGAACCGACTCAAAGGCATCCGCCAAAATGGAGGGACGCGTGCGTCCTCCGCTCAGCGCCTCACCATGACCTAAAAGCAGCATATCACCCAAATGAATCCTCTTCGCGAATTCATAGAGGGAGCCCTCGCACACCAAATAGGCGCGCAGCTTGGTCAGCTGTCCTTCCGCCAGGTAAGGGAAGTTTTTATACATATACGTACTTACGATAACACTCAACACCGAATCGCCTAAAAACTCTATGCGCTCATTGTGCCTCGGCTTAGGATTTTGCCTAGCCTCGTGCGCGAAAGAGGTATGGGTCAGTGCCATATTCAACAGCTCCAAATCGTGCATTTGCACGTTCAGGCCGGCACAAAAGGCGAGCAGCTGCTGTTTACGTTTTTCCTGCATTATCTCATCATCCCGCTTTAGTCAACGAACTTTTTGAAAACGATAGCCGCATTATGACCGCCAAAGCCAAGGTTATCACTCAAAGCGACGTTAACCTCCTTAGCGCGAGCCACGTTGGGCACATAATCAAGATCCAAAACACCCTCGGGATCATCCAAATCCTTATCCTGATAGTTAATGGTCGGAGGAATCAGGCTGTTCTCTATGGTCATAACGGTGGCAATGGCCTCTACGCCGCCTGCCGCGCCCAGCAAATGACCGATCATGGATTTATTGGAGCTGATGCACAGCTTATAGGCATGATCGCCGAATACCTTCTTGAAGGCGATGGTCTCGCCCAAATCGTTACGATGAGTGGATGTACCGTGAGCGTTGATGTAATCAACCTCCTCGGGCTTCACGCCGGCATCATCGATGGCTGCCTGCACGCAAGCGGCAGGAGTCTCGCCGGTCGGATCGGGAGCGGTGATGTGATATGCATCGCAGTTCATCGCGAAGCCTGCCAGTTCGGCGTAAATATGCGCGCCACGCGCCTTAGCATGCTCCAGCTCCTCGAGTACGAGTACGCCCGCTCCCTCGCCCAAAACGAAGCCGTCGCGCTTCTTGTCGAAGGGGCAGGAGGCCTGCTCGGGATTATCGTTATTAGTAGACAGCGCCTTCATATTGGCGAAGCCCGCGATAGCTACGGGAGAAACAGCAGCCTCGGTACCGCCTGCCAGCATTACGTCGGCATCACCGTACTGAATAGTGCGCAGCGCGTCGCCGATGCAGTTAGTACCAGTAGCGCACGCGGTAACGATAGCGGTATTAGGGCCTTTCATACCGCTGGCGATAGCGATCTGACCTGCGGACATATTGGGAATCTCCATGGGAATGAAGAACGGGCTGATCTTGGACGGTCCCTTGTCACCGTATTTCAGGGACTGCTCGAGGAAGGTGTGGATACCGCCGATGCCGCTGCCCACGCAAACGCCGCAGCGCATAGCGTTTTCCTTGCTCATATCCAGCTTAGCGTCCTCGATAGCCAGCTTCGCGGCAGCTACCGCCAGCTGGGTTACGCGATCCATACGCTTGCCTTCCTTCTTATCGATGAAGGCAGTATAATCGAAATTCTTCACCTCGGCAGCAATCTTTACGGTAAAGCCCTCGGTATCAAATTGGGTAATGGGACCAACGCCAGACTTGCCGGCAACCAAATTACTCCAAAAGGTTTCCTTACCGATACCGATAGGAGTTACAGGTCCAACACCGGTTACAACTACTCTTCTTTTACTCAAAATTATTCACCTCGTAGTTTTTTCTAATTTAGATTTTTTCTATATCATCTTTGATCCTGCGGAAGATTTCCTTCACGGGCAGAATCTCTTTTATTTTCCACATATTGGCACCAGTAAAGACCAAACCGGTCTCCACATCGCCCTGCTGCGCTCTGGTCAATGCACGAATAATACAGAAGCTATGCGTGCAATGCTTTAAGCACAGGTCACAGGTTTCGGGCTTGGGTGCTTTATTTTCCAAGGAAAGCTGTGCGAAGGGATTGCGAATCGCGCGTCCCTTATAGCCAACCGGGCTATCGATCTGCACAACGTCCTCCTTTGTCATTTTCAAATAGAACTCTTTTAAAGCGGGCGCGCCATTGGATTCCTCACTGGCCGCGAAGCGACTGCCCATTTGCACACCGCTCGCCCCCAGCTGCAAAAGCTCTGCCACATCCTGGCCGCATACCGCGCCGCCTGCGGCGATCACGGGTATATTAACGGAGCCTACGATCTCCGGAAGGATCTCTTTAATTGATTGCTGCGTACCCAAGTGGCCACCGGCCTCCGTGCCCTCGACGACGATGGCGGAAGCTCCCAGCTTTTCGGAGATCTTCGCCAGCTTGACGGAGGATACGATAGGTACTACCTCAACCCCATACTTACGTCCGACGGCAAAAATATCTCTTGAAAAACCGGCGCCGGCAACGATTAAATCAATTTTCTCTTCTGCGGCAGTCGTAATCAGCTCCAAAAACGCTCTAGCGGCAAACATACAGTTAATACCGATGATGCCCTTGCCACCCGTCAGCTCCCTAGCCAAACGAATCTCCTTACGCAGCTCGTCACAGCTCATGCCGGACGCGGCGATAAGACCGATGCCACCCTCATTGGCTACGGCGGCGGCTAAACGCGCAGTGGACAATCTGATAGCCATGCCTCCTTGTACAATCGGCACCTGTGCTACAAGCTTGCCGATTTTCAGCACTGGTAATTTCAACAAATATCCCCCATTTCAGGACTTGAATAGCTTCTGCGGGGAGTCCGCGAGGGGCTCCCCCACACAAGCTAATAAAGCATTATTTTTCTTCATCCAGCAGCTTAACAGCGTCAGCTACGGTGCGAATCTTCTCTGCTTTTTCATCAGGAATTTCTACACCGAATTCCTCTTCGAAAGCCATGATCAATTCAACGATATCGAGGGAGTCAGCGCCGAGGTCATCGATGAAAGCGGATTCCAGCTTTACTTCGTCAGCGTCAACGCTCAATTGGTCAACAGTGATGTCTCTTACTTTTTCGAAAGTGCTCATTACGATTCACCTCCTTCCACTTGGCAAATTTGCATGTTGCCCTATTACATTACCATACCACCGTCAACATGTAAAGTCTGTCCGGTTATATATTTGGCGTCATCACTCACAAGGAAGACGACTGCCTTGGCAATATCCTCGGGATCACCCAATCTATGTAAAGGAATGTTATTCAGCATACCCTCTACGACCTTCTCGGAAAGTACGGCGGTCATATCGGTTTGAATAAAACCGGGAGCGACGGCGTTCACGGTGATACCGCGAGCGGCAACCTCCTTAGCTACGGCCTTGGTGAAGCCCAAAACGCCTGCCTTAGCTGCGGCATAATTAGCCTGTCCCGCGTTGCCCATCAAGCCCACGACGGAGCTGATGCTGACAATGCGACCTGCCTTTTGCTTCATCATATATTTTATAGCGGCCTTCGTGCAGTTGAACACGCCCTTCAGGTTGGTGGTCAGGACGGCGTCCCAATCCTCCTCCTTCATGCGCATGAGCAAGCCGTCACGAGTAATGCCTGCGTTATTAACCAAGATATCGATTCTACCAAATTCCTTAACCGCGGTATCCAAGAGCGCGGTAGCGGCCTCGTTGGAGGAAATATCGGCCTGCAAAACAAGCGCCTTGCGTCCCATAGCCTCGATCTCGGCGGCTACGGCCTGCGCGGCTGCCTCGCTGCCAGCATAATTAACGACCACGTCAGCACCCTCGGCTGCCAAGGCCAGAGCGATAGCGCGTCCGATACCACGGGAAGCACCGGTCACGAGTGCTTTTTTACCTTCCAGTTTCATAGTCATCCTCCTTAAATTTATTTGGCTTCAAAGAAAGCCAAGGTTTTTTCCAAGCTTGCGGGATCCTCTATATTCAGAGCGGTCATGCCCTTCGCGATCTTCTTCGTAAAGCCGGTGAGTACCTTGCCGGGGCCAACCTCGACGAAGGTGTCCACGCCGTTAGCGACCATATTACGCACGGAGGTCTCCCAAAGCACGGGGCTAGCGGCCTGTTTAATCAAAAGTCTTTTGATCTCCTCGCCGCTGGTAACCTCCTGGGCGGTAACGTTGGCAACCACGGGAATAGCTATATCCTTAATCTCCATCGGTGCTAAAACCTCTGCCAAACGATCGGCTGCCGGCTGCATCAGCGTGCTGTGGAAGGGTGCGCTTACGGGCAGCAGCACCGCGCGCTTAGCGCCTGCGGCCTTCAAGGCCTCGATAGCCTTATTCACAGGAGCGACGGCGCCAGCGATAACGACCTGACCAGGACAGTTGAAGTTTACTGCCTGTACGGCGGCACCGCATTCAGCCTCGACAGCCTTGCAAATCTCCACGATTTTTTCGCTCTCCAAGCCCAGTACGGCTGCCATGCTGCCCTCGCCCACGGGAACGGCCTCCTGCATGAACTGACCGCGCTTATGTACGGCAACGACCGCGTCAGCGAATTTCATAGCGCCCACGCTTACCAAGGCGGAATACTCGCCCAAGCTATGACCTGCCGCAACCTCGCAGGCAATGCCATGCTCCCTCAGTACCGCGCCACAGGCGGTGCTGGCGGTCAAAATCGCGGGCTGGGTGTTAGCGGTCAGCTGCAAATCCTCAGCTGGGCCCTCAAAGCACAGCTTGCTGATGGAATAGCCCAAAGCCTCGTCAGCCTCGGCGAAAATATCCCTTACAACGGCATATTCATCATAGAATGCCTTACACATACCAACGGTTTGCGAGCCCTGTCCGGGGAAAACAAAAGCGATCTTACTCATGAAAGAACCTCACCTTCTCTTATTATACTCGTTATTTAGAAAACGTTCTATAGCCTTATAAAATATTCTTCAAAATTTGTTACTTGCTCCACTTCAAAACGATAGCGGCCCAAGTAAGACCAGCGCCGAAGCCGTCAAGAATGATATTGTCGCCCTTCTTCAGCCTGCCTGCCGCCTGCGCCTCGCACAGAGCGATAGGAATGGAGGCGGCGGAGGTATTGGCGTACTTGTCTACGTTCACCCAAACCTTCTCCATCGGCATTTTCAAGCGTTTGGCAGCGGAGGTGATGATGCGGTAGTTAGCCTGATGCGGGAAGAGCATATCCAGCTCCTCGGGCTTCATATTAGCCTTCGCCAGAGCGCGCTTCGCGGTCTTGCCCATAATCTGAATAGCGAACTTGAACACCTCGGTACCATTCATATGAATCGTATGCTCATTCGCGGCAACGGTCTCCGCGCTCGCGGGCTTACGACTGCCGCCAGCAGGCTGGAAGAGATGCTTGCCGCCGTTACCGTCGGAGCCCATATCGATGCCGAGAATGCCGTAGCCCTCCTCGACCTCGCCAACTACGGCAGCACCGGCGCCGTCGCCGAACAGCACGCAGGTATTACGATCGCTCCAATTCATAATGCGGGAAAGCGTTTCCGCACCAATGATCAGCGCCTTTTTGTAAAGTCCGCTCTTAATCATCTGACTGGCGACCGCGAGACTGTAAACGAAGCCGCTACAGCCGGCAGCCAAATCGAAGGCGGCCGCGTTCTTAGCACCGATGCGTGCCTGCACTAAACAGGCGGTGGACGGGAAAATGTGGTCGGAGGAAGCAGTGCCCACAATGACCAGATCGATATCCTCGGCAGCCACATGCGCGTCCTCCAGCGCCTTCACGGCGGCGTTATACGCCAAATCAGAGGTAGCCTCCTCAGGCGCGGCGATATGACGCTGCTTTATACCGGTACGCTCCGTGATCCATTCATCACTGGTTTCCACCATTTTTTCCAAATCAAAATTAGTGAGAATTTTTTCAGGAACATAATGTCCTACACCTAAAATACCAACTGCTCTTGTCATTTATCTGATTCCTCATTTCTTTTTGATGCGGCAATTTTCTTAGCGATAATACTTACTACGTCCTGCTCGGCAAAATCCATAGCCACCCTAATCGCGTTCGTAATGGCCTTAGCCTTCGAGCTGCCGTGGCAAATGATAAACGGTGCCCTGATGCCCAAAAGCAGCGCGCCGCCATATTCCGCTGGATCAAGGCGCTTCTTCAAGCCACGCAATGCCGGCTTAATCAGCAAACCGCCCAGCTTCGCCAGCACGCCGCCGTTCATGATCGCCTCCTTAACAAGCGTCATGATCGCGTTCGCCAGCCCCTCGCCGAACTTAAGCACCACGTTGCCGACGAAACCGTCACAAACGACCACGTCCACGGTGCCCTTATTGATATCGCGTCCCTCGACGTTACCGATAAAGCGAATGCCCTTAGTCTGCTTCAGCAGCGGATAGGCTGCCAGCGCCTGCTCGTTGCCCTTGGTCTCCTCCTCGCCGATATTCAGCAAGCCGACGCGTGGCTCCTTGATTTTGAGGATTCTCTCCGCGTAAACAGAGCCCATAAGCGCGCTCTGCGCCATATGTTCCGGCTTCGCGTCGACCTTCGCGCCACTATCGAGTACGACCGTCGTACCCATCAGGCTCGGTATCGGCGTAGCGATCGCCGGACGCTCCACGCCCCTAATGCGGCCCACGCCGAAAAGTGCCGCCGCCACCGCCGCTCCAGTGCTACCAGAGGACACCAGCGCGTCACACTCCTTATTGCGCAGAAGCTGCGCCGCCACCACGATGGAAGCGTCCTTCTTGGACTTCACGGCGATAGCCGGATGCTCATCCATAGCGATGACCTCGCTCGCATGATGAACGGCGATCCTCGCATCGTCCTCGGCGTGATATTCATGCAAAAGCTCGCGAACGACCTGCTCGTCACCCACCAGCACGACCTCGCAGCCATAGGCTCTGACCGCGTTCACCGCACCCAAAACCAGCTCCTTGGGACCATAATCCGTCCCCATAACGTCTACCGCGATCTTCATGCTTCCTGCACCCTTTCGTATTGATCGCGCTTATCCATCGAAACGACGATGAACTTCGCACGGAAAACCTCTTCGTTATTACTCTTAATCGTCACGAAAATATAATACTTATCTATGCGCTTATGCGTGACCACGGCCTTCGCCACCAGCACAGCTCCCGGACTTACGGGAACCTTGTACTTCACGTTGCCGACCGCCGTCAGCGCCTTCTCGGCATCCACGACCGCCAAAGCCAAGGTATTGGCCATGGCGAACATATAATAGCCACGGGCGATGCCCGTCTTTTCCAAAACCATATCCGGTGATATCTTCAGCGTGGATATGGCAACCTTGTTCAATTCTAAATCCAGAAGATCGCCCACGATGTCCTTTTTATCGATCGCGCGTACCTTAGTCTGAGCATCCTCCGCCATCGTGCGCGTTCTGGCGCGCAGCTCGGGAATCCCCAGGGTTACGCGATCCAAGCGAATGGTCTGCACGCTAACGTCCAAAAGCTGCGCCAGCTGCTCGTCGGTGCTGAACGGATTCTCTCGCAGGAGTCTTTTTAAGCTTTTATGCCTTAACAGCTTCTTCGAAGAATTCATTTGCTCACCTCGCCCTTCGCACATTTTAGTACCTGCTCATAATATCTGTTTTTATTATACGTAATGACGGTGAGTTTTGCAATACCCTTTTAAGAAAAAATATGACATAAATATGACAAGTTTAGGGTTTATTTAATCACGCGATTAATCCGCGCACTAAAAAAGCCTCCGAAGAACTCTTCGAAGGCTTAGATAGCTAAATTATTCAGCAACAGCAATGACTTGTTTGCCGTCATAATAACCGCATTCAGTGCAAACGCGATGGGGCATTTTCAATTCATGACATTGCGGGCATTCAACCATGCCAGGAACGCTCAATTTCCAGTTAGCACGACGTCTGTCACGACGGGCTTTGGACATTTTTCTCTTAGGTACTGCCATTTCTCAACACACCTCCTCAGTGCTATGAAGTGAATTTAATTTTTGATGAATTGCTTCAATGCCGCCAGCCTGGGATCGACGGAAAGCCTATCGCAGCCGCAGTCGCCGTCATTAAGATCGGCGCCGCAAGCAGGACACAGCCCTCGGCAGTCAGACCTACACAGAGCCTGCATGGGCTCTGCAAGCAGCAGCCCTTCACGAAGCGGTTCCGTTATGTCGATAACGTCCGAATCGTAAACAAAAGCATCATTTTCAATTTTGTCAGAACCAGCGGGATAGAATTTCTCCACGACCTCCGCGCGGTCAACGCCGATAAATTCCTTTAGGCAGCGTCCGCAGGTACGTCGTACCTTAGCTTCCATTGTCGCCTGTAGGAGCAACACGTCTCCGGCATTGCTAATGCTTCCTTCCAGCTCCACCGTTCCTTCGATAGCCATTTCCTCAGGCGTGATCTCCAGCTCGGACGGCTCCAGAGCAAAAGCAAGGTCCTTTTTCCCGACAAGTCTTTTCTTGATTTGTGCGACATTTATCTTAATCATATTTCACCAATCGTTACAATTATAGCGGTATTAGCGTTCTTTGTCAAGAAAAACCTCTTTACATCGCTATATTTTTATAGCTTAATTATGCGTCTGCAAATATTGTAGGTATCGCGCGCGATGACCAGCTCCTCATTCGTGGGAATGACGAAGATTTTCACTCTCGCCCTGCGCACGCTAATCTCCTTTTCCTGACCGCGCACCTTGTTAAGATCGGGATCGATGCGCGTACCGAGGTACTCCAAGCCGTTGCAAATCTTGTCACGCATGAAGGGCGAATTCTCGCCCAAGCCAGCGGTAAAAACGATCGCGTCCACGCCGCCCATCGCCGCCACATAGGCTCCGATATACTTGCGCACCTTGTAGGCGAAAATATCGATCGCTAGCTGACTGCGATCATCGCCACGGTTCGCCGCGCTCTCCAAATCACGGAAATCGCTGGACAGACCGCTGATACCCAAAATACCGCTGCGACGATTCAAATAATCGTCGATTTGCTGAGGCGTCATATTCTCCTTCTCCATGAGGAAGGGAATGATCGCTGGGTCGATCTCGCCGCTGCGCGTACCCATAATCAGGCCCTCAAGCGGCGTATAGCCCATGCTCGTATCGATCGACTTACCGTACTTGATCGCCGTGATGCTGGCACCGTTGCCCAAATGGCAGGTAATAATGCGCAGATCGCTCATATGCTCGCCCATCAGCTCGGCGGCACGCTGCGCGACGAATTTATGCGAGGTACCATGGAAGCCGTAACGGCGCAAACCGTATTTTACGTACAGCTCATAGGGCAAACCGTAAAGATAGGCCACCTTGGGCATCGTCTGATGAAACGCGGTGTCAAAAACCGCCACCTGCGGCGTACCACGCATGATCTCCATGCAGGCGTTAATGCCATAAAGATTCGGCGGATTATGTAGGGGCGCGATCTCGCAGCAAAGCTTGATCCCCTTCAAAACCTCGCTCGTAATCAGCACGCTATCCGTAAAGCGCTCACCGCCATGCACGACGCGGTGACCGACGGCATCGATCTCCGACATATCCTTGATAACGCCATAGTCCTTATTCGTCAAGGCCTTGAGCGCCATTCTTATGCCGACTACATGATCCGGTATATCGGCCTTCAGATCAACGGTATATTTCCCAGCGGGCGTATGCTTCAGCGTCGCGCCGTCCATACCGATGCGCTCGATCAAGCCCTTAGCCATCACCTTCTCGCCTTCCATATTGATCAGCTGATACTTTATAGAAGAGCTGCCGCAATTTACTACGAATACAATCATGCCATGCCTCCTGCCCCGACCTTCGCCAGGCTCATGTTTACGTTTCCGTATGTGCGGCCTTCACGACCGCACCCATACTATTAGTATACACTATAGGCAGGAAATTGAACAGAGCTTATTTTATGTATACTTTTTCTATGCTATAATAGGAGCATCAGAAAGGAACGCTAACATGATTCATGCAACAGGCATCATCGCCGAATACAATCCCTTTCATAACGGACATCTTTGGCATTTGCAGGAGGCCAAGCGCATCACCGCCCAACCAGTAATCGTGGTCATGAGCGCCAGCTTCATGCAGCGGGGCGAGCCTGCCTGCCTCGGTAAATGGCAGCGCGCGGCACTGGCAGTGGCGAACGGCGCAGATCTCGTGCTCGAGCTGCCCACGGTCTTTTCCCTGCGCAGCGCGCAATACTTCGCGGCGGGGGCTGTACGCCTCTTAGAAGCCACTGGCTGCGTGAACAGCCTCGTCTGTGGCGTGGAAACGCCCGACCTCGACTTCCCCGCGCTCGCCCACTATATCAGCTCCAATGAGGCACAGGCGGCTCTGCGCGCCTATTTAGCGCAGGGCTATGGCTATGCCTCAGCCTGCTCGCTGCTCATCGAAAAACGTAAGGGTGCAATTAACGAAGCCACTGCGCAAACGCACTCCGAGTCTTTGCGCATGCCCAACGACATTCTCGCGCTGGAATATTGCAAGGCACTGCTTAAAAGCGAGCTTCAACCGTACTTCATCAAGCGCACGGACGCAGGCTATAACAGCGACGCGCTCTCTGGCAGGCTTGCTAGCGCGAGCGCCATTCGTCATGCCTTACGCGACGCCAACGACGACGCTTGGCAGCAGGCGGTGCCGACAAACGTGCGTCAAGCGCTGCTCGACGGTCAAGCAGGCTACGACGAAAGGCTTTATTGGCAGCTGCTCAGCTACCGCCTGCGCCTGCTCTCCCCCGCGAAGATCGCCGAACGCTGTCAATGCAGCGAAGGTCTGGAGAACCTGCTCAAGCGCGTCGCTGCCGCCGCCACGCTACAGGAGGCGCTGCAAGTCTGCACCAATAAACGCTACAGCACCGGTCGTTGCCGACGCTTACTGGCGCAGCTACTCCTGGATCTGCCAAGAGCATATTGGGAGCAGGACGCGCCCGCCTATCTCCGCGTGCTGGCCTTCAACGACACAGGACGCAGGCTGCTCAAGCAAATGCGTGCTACCGCTACCCTACCGCTAATCACCAAGCTAGGCAAAGTGCGACAGAAAGTGCGCGCGGACGCAGACTCCGCTCTAAAGGCGCAGCTGGAGGCGGAGCTACGAGCGACGGAGCTTTGGAGCCTGCTGCAATATAATCCCCTGTTCAAGCGCACGGGAAACGATTTTCTCATTTCCCCGACATACGTAAAATAGCATCAAAAAACTACTGCGACGTGCCATGAATAGCTAACGCAGTAGTTTTTTATTACGCTTTGAATTTTACGCCCATGCGCTCCAGCGAGGCAACGGGCTCAAAAAAAATATTCAACCGGGGATAGTGCTTACAAAGGCGTGCCGCTAGGATCGGCAGCACCATGCCCAAGCCAGCGCCCACAAGGAAGTATAGATAAACATTCGTCCAACCGTAATGTCTGAACAGCGTCCTGATAACGCCGATCAGAGAAGAGTGCATCACATAAATCGACATCGTGTATTTCCCGCAAAAGATCAATATCGAGCTTGGCTTGAGCCGCGAGAAAATGTAGAAAAACAGCAAGGAGGCACTGTTAGCCAAAAGAAAATTTTTCAGGCTGAAAAGCGCGCCCCCATGCACGCCAAAGCTTAAATAAACGGCGCAATTAAAAACGATGAAGCCCAGCATCCCCAGCACATGCAATGGCTTGAGCCTGCTCAATAGATCGCTTTGGTAAAGGTACCCGCCCAAAAGGAAGAAGTACAGATAGTAGGCAAAGCGATAAAAAACATTATAGCCCTGATTAGGATCAAAATAGCCAAGCACCAAGGAAAGTATCGCCGTAGCTCCGAGCATTCTCCACGTAACCGTCCTTTGCTTAAAAAGCGAAAGCGCGATATAGAATAAGCATAAAACGTACAAATACCACAAAACCTGCAAGGGCTTATAGACTATACCAAAAAGATCCCAGATCGTATAGGGAATATAAAGATCCGAAGGTTTGGAAAAGAAATATTTCGAGCACCATATGATCACGCTCCAAATGACATAGACGATACCAAAATCCAGCACCTTAATTTTAAACTTGTCATAGCCCTTGCTTAGGAAGAACAGGAAACCGCTGACCGTAAAAAAGAGCTGCATTCTAAAGCTATGCCCAAAATCCTCCCACAAGCGCAACACACTCTGATAATCGGGAAACGTGTTCAAGGCGGTAGCATAGCTGACGCAATGCCCCAAAACTACAAGTAAGATCGCCGCGCCCTTCATAGCGTCGATCCATTTTAATCTTTGCATAATATAAATCCCCTTCCAGCAATTCATCGCCATTATATTATGCATATTATAGCTCTTTGTCCCCCCCCGTCAAGCAAATGTATATTATTTGTGTACGTTATTCTCGTACACGTTAAGCTTCTTTATCCATGCGCTTCCTTTCGTCGTCCTCATAAACGAAAAATGCGTATTTACGCAAAATTATGCGATGCAATGTTGACTCTCTATGACGCGCGTGCTACAATGAGCATATAAAAATGCGTATTTACGCAAAATCGTACGATGGGGTGCTATTATGAAAGCAATTGAAAGAAAAAAGTATCTCGAAAAATTGATAAGCAAAAAGGAGAACGGCTTAATTAAGGTCATTACTGGTATCAGAAGATGCGGTAAATCCTATTTGTTATTCAATATTTACAAAAGCTATCTGCTATCCATAGGTGTGGAGGATGAATGTATTATTTCCCTTGCTCTCGATGACGATGAAAATATCCGCTATCGTAATCCATTGGAGCTTGGTAAATATATTCGCAGCTTAACTACCGACCAAAGTAAGACCTACTATGTTTTTCTTGATGAAATTCAAAAGGTCGTCACCATACAAAATCCCTACATTCAGGATGTCGAGGATAAAATCAGCTTTGTCGACGTTATTCTCGGTCTTATGAAGCATGATAATATCGATATTTATGTAACGGGCAGCAATTCCAAAATGCTTTCCTCCGACATTCTCACCGAATTTCGTGGTCGCAGTGATGAAATTCGCGTCAATCCCCTATCCTTTGCCGAATTCTATAACGCCTATGAAGGAGATAAGCACAACGCTTGGCAGGAATACTACACCTACGGAGGCCTCCCCCTCGTACTGGGCAAAAGGACGCATGAGGAAAAGGTTAAATATTTACAATCACTATTCGATACAATCTATGTCAGCGACATCATGGAAAGAAATAAGCTCGCCTACGAAAAATCCGTGCTTGACGATATTCTAAATATTATTTCTTCATCTATCGGCTCACTTACTAATGCCAACAAAATCGCCAATACCTTTAAAAGTGAAAAAAAAATAAGCATCGGAGCGCCTACCATCAATAGGTATCTTGATTTTTTTATTGACGCCTTCTTACTCTATAAAGCGGCACGCTATGATGTTAAGGGCAGAAAGTATATCAGCTCTCCTCTTAAATATTATTTCAGCGATATAGGACTTCGCAACGCACGCCTGAATTTTCGACAGCAGGAAGAAAATCACATTATGGAAAACATTATCTACAACGAGCTTTGTAATCGTGATTTCAGCGTCGATGTCGGTGTCGTTGAATACAGCTATAAGGATGCAGCTAAAAAAAGCAAACGCACTCAATTAGAGATTGACTTCGTAGCTAACAAGGGCAGTCAAAAATATTATATTCAATCCGCATTAACCATTGACGATGAAGAAAAGCGTCTACAAGAAATAAACTCTCTAAACAGAGTTGGTGATTCCTTTAAAAAAATCGTTGTCGTAAAGGATCGTATACTTCCTTGGCATGATGAATGCGGCATTCTCTACATCGGGATAGAACAATTTTTACTTGAAGAAAACGCACTGGAGCTCTAAGCTCACCACTTCCCTTTTAAACTAAATACCGCGTACAAAAAAGAACCTCGATACCAAAAGGTATCGAGGTTCTGCAATTTGCGACTTGTGATTGGATAAGCTTCTGAAAAGAAGTATTAACGTTTGCTGAACTGAGAAGCCTTACGAGCTTTCTTCAAGCCATATTTACGACGTTCCTTTTCGCGCGGATCGCGAGTCAGGAAGCCTGCCTTCTTCAGAACAGGACGGAATTCAGCGTCAACCTTCAGCAGTGCGCGAGCAATGCCATGACGGATAGCACCGGCTTGACCGGAAATGCCGCCACCGTCTACGTTAACGAGTACGTCATATTTGCCTTTGGTTTCGGTAACCTCGAGCGGTTGGTTAACAATCAGCTCCAAGGTTTTCAGACCGAAGTATTGATTTAATTCACGATCGTTGATTACGATGTTGCCTTCACCCGGAACCAGGCGAACGCGAGCAACGGAAGATTTACGACGACCGGTTGCGCTATAAGTAACTACTGCCATTTATTAGTTCCCTCCCGGATGTTATTATCGAATATTCAATTCCAGAACTTCAGGCTTTTGAGCTGCGTGCGGATGCTCGCTACCAGCGTAAACATGAAGCTTGCTGTAAATATCGGCGCCAAGGCTGTTATGAGGAATCATACCCTTAACTGCCAGCTCTACCATTTTTACAGGGTTTTTCTTCAGCAGATCGCCAGCCTTTACATAGCTGTCGCCACCGAGATAACCAGAATGATGGAAATAAATTTTCTTAGTAAGTTTTTTGCCGGTCAGAACAACCTTATCTGCATTGATAATGATTACGTGATCACCGGTGTCCATATGCGGGGTAAAGGTAGGTTTGTGCTTACCACGCAGGACTTTTGCAACCTCTGCAGCCAGACGACCCAGAGTTTTATCAGCTGCGTCAACAACGAACCATTTACGTTCGATGTTGGACGGATTAGCCATAAAAGATTTCATCGCTTGTGTCCCTCCTAGATAGTTTCCAAATATACAGTTCGTGGTGAATTTTCACACCGTATTTCGGGGCTAGTGAAATCAAGCGGAAAATCACGTAGATATATTATACTGAAATGAGCCTTTTTCGTCAAGCTTTTTTTATAAATATTTTATTCTCGCGGAGTATATGACATGAAAAAAGCCCCAAATACTCGGGGCTTTACTCCACGCGCCGATAACGCTCGGCAAAGAATCATGAAAATACACGCTCCCGTCGTGCTACCGACGAGCAGGGCTTATTTATAGGCAATAGCCTCGATCTCCACTCTTGCTCCCTTAGGCAGAGCGGCAACCTGTACGAAGGAACGAGCCGGGGGCTCGGTCTTGAAGTATTTAGCGTACACGCCGTTGATCGCGTCAAAATCCTTCACATCGGTAGCGAAAATGGTGGTCTTTACCACGTTCGTAAATCTGTAGCCAGCTTCCTCCAAAACTGCCTCTAAATTTTGCATGATCTGCTCGGTCTCAGCCTCGATACTGCTTTGCACGAATTCACCAGTAGCTCTGTTGATCGCTACCTGACCAGAAAGATACAGTGTACTACCTGCCAAAATAGCCTGAGAATAAGGTCCCAGAGCCTTAGGTGCCTTCTCACTTGCGATAACCTTCATAAATAACGTCTCCTTTACAAATTTATTTATGCGCTTTAGCGAAGTGCTCCTTCGCCCAAGCCAGAGCCGAGGGAGCGGTAGCCATACCGCCGCCCGCGGTCTCCTTTAAAGCGCAGGGGAGCGCGTCCCCCACGCTTTTCATAGCGTCGATCGCCTCATCAGCGGGGATGAAGCTACTGATGCCGGACAAAGCCAGCTGTGCTGCCAAAAGCGCCTGCAGCGCGCAGGCACCGTTGCGTTTGATGCAGGGTACCTCGACCAAACCGGCGACAGGATCACAGACCAAGCCCAGAACGTTCTTGAACACTATGGCTACTGCCGTCCCGACCTGCGTCGGCGAGCCGCCCAGCATGGACACCGCCGCGCCGGCAGCCATCGCCGCCGCGCTGCCGCATTCCGCCTGACAGCCACCCGTAGCGCCTGCCAAGGACGCACGCTCGGCAATCACCATGCCGATGCTGCCTGCCACGACCAAGCCACGCGCCAAGGTGTCGTCGCTCAAGCCGCGATGCTTCTTCAAAGCGAAGAACACGCCTGGAAGCACACCGCTCGCGCCCGCGGTCGGCGCTGCCACGATTCTGCCCATGGCGGCATTGCACTCGCCAACCGCCATAGCGTAGATCACAGCATCGGTCGCCAGCTCGCCCAAAAGCACCGCCTGCTGCTCGTCAAGCAGCGACTCCGCCAGCCTTTTGGCATCGCCGCCCGTCAAACCGCTGTGCGAGCGCACGCCCGTCAGACCGTGCTGCACGGATTTTTCCATAACGTCCAGCATTTTGCGCATCTGCTCCAGTAGATCCTCCTGCGCGCATTCCAACTCGCGCATATTGTAATCGATCAAAAAATCGTCGAAGGACTGTTGCCAGGTCTCCGCCTCATCGATCCAGCTTGCCAACGAAAGCATTTCCTTTTTCATACGCTCTCCTCCTATAATACGCTGGCGATAAAGCGTACCGACTCTATCTGCTGCAAGGCGCCGATCAGGTTAATGATCTCCTGCGGCACCGCCTCGTCACATTCGATAACCATGGAGGCCATGCCCCCCTTATTACTGCGGAACAAACGCATCGTCGCGATGTTCACGCCAGCATTGGCCAACGTACTCGTCACCAAGGCGATCACGCCGCGCGTGTCGATATGCGCCGTCAAAATCGCCGGCAAGCGTCCCGTCAGCTCCACGGGAAAGCCATCGATCTCCGTCACCTTCACCTGACCGCCGCCGATGGAGGAGCCGACGATCTCGCAATGACTGCCGTTCGCGCCCGTCAGCTTAAACTGCACCGTGTTGGGATGCGCCATATTGCCCAGATCAATCTTGCTGAAGGAATAATCCAAGCCACAGCTCGCAGCATATTCGTTAGCCTTGGGAATGCGCTCGTCATCAGGCTTCCAGCCCATCAGACCTGCCAAAAGCGCCATATCGGTGCCATGCCCCTGATAGGTTTCGGCGAAGGAGCCGTGCAGGTCGATTTCCGCCTTCACGGGCAGCGAGCCCAAAATACTGGCAGCCAAAAGTCCGAGACGAGCAGCGCCCGCGGTATGCGAGCTCGAGGGACCGATCATTACCGGTCCGATAACATCAATAATATTCAAACCAAAATCTCCTTTATTCGTCACCAGCAAGGCTGCGATGCGCCAAGCCGACGCACATCTCGTTAAGATTGAGCACGCCCACGCCCATATAAATAGCTACGCAAAGATGCTCCCCGCAGCGCGCCAAGCCGATCTTGCCACCGACGTTGAAGCCGACGGCCTTGTTCTTCACCTGCTCCAGCGCCTCGTGCGCCGCGCCTGCTACAGCACCAGCACCGACATGGGTTTCGCTCACCAATCCCTGACGCTGCGCCGCCACCACGGCACGCTCGATAATCTTCACGATCGAGGGAATGAATTCGCCGCCGAAATCGACGGCGGTAGCTTTAATTCCCTCCACCGCCAGGCGTTCCTTAACGCGCAGCTCCTCCGCACGATTCGCCGTAATGGCGATGCGCAAAGCGGCGCGACCTATTTCAATACTGTTCAAAGAGCTTTTGGCATTCTCATGCATAATATCAATCCTCTTTTACGATTTCAACCTCTTTGATGCGATTTTTATCCAAAACGGAAACCAGCAGGAAGGTTATGATGCAAATAACCCATTCGAAATATACGACCTCCTGAAAGGCGGTCTTCACGCAGCCAAGCACGTTGCCGGGCATGTACCAAAGTACGATGCCGGCAATCCCCACCAGCGTCGTCCAGAAGGCGCTGCTGCGGCGGCAGATGCCGGGTGCGAAAACGGTAAAGAAGAAGATGCAGGTCAAAGCCGTGGTCATGGACAGACCGGCGATCATCGTTTTCAAAATACCTGCCGCGTTGAAGGCGAACCACAAGGTCACCAAGCCGATTAGGAAAATGATCAGACGATTAATCTTGACGAATTTTTCATCGCTAACCTTAGGATCGATGAAGCGCTTATAAATATCCTGCGAGAACAGCGTGCCCGCACCCAGCAAAATCGTGCAGGCCGTGGATACGTCCGCCGCCCAAAGCGCCGCCAGCGTAGCGCCGGAGGCGATCGGGTTCAGTCCCATAACGACCTTCGGCATAGCCATGGCAGCCTTCTCCACAGGAATTTCGGGATACATTACCTTAGCTACTAAGCCAAGGATAGCGCACAAAAAGCCAATTGGGAAAATCAAAAGGCCGCCCAAAAGGAAGCCGTTGCGCGCGGTTTTTTCGTCCTTCGCGCCACAGGCGATCTGCACAGGTCCCTGCGCGGTGATGGCTTGCGTGATCATAACGATGAACCAGCTGACGATAACAACGATGGGAATACCACCCAAGGGATTCATCATCACGGAGGCGTTAGGCAAATGCGCCTCCAGCGCCGCGATGCCGCCCACCTGTGTTACGGATTCGACGCAGGAATAAATGATGCCGAGATAGATCAGCGTTACGCTGACGATGTTCGCCAAACCACTCGACCACAGACCACCGATCAGGGTGATGCCGATGAATACGACGGCGCTCATCAGCATACCTCCCTTAAAGGAAAAGATATTGGGTAGCAGCGAGGACAAAATCGCGCCGCCTGCCAAATATTGCAACGCCGTAATTACGCACATAATGATGATCAAGCCGACGGCGCTGACTACGCGTCCCTTGGTATCATAATATTTCTCGAAAAATTCGGGGATGGTGGAAACCTTCAGCGCACGCAGCTTACCTGCCGCCGCCAAGCCCATAACCACGGAGCCTGCCGCCCAGGCCGCATTATACCAGCCTGCCGCCATACCGATGGAGAACGCTCTTTCCGCCACGCCGACGGTAGAAGCCGCGCCAACCGCCAAGCCGGTAATATTGACCGCAATCAGAGTGCTGCTCAGCTTACGACCAGCAAACAAATACTCCGTCGAGCCCTTATCGGCGCGATGCTTAACCCAAAGGCTGATGCCGAAAAGCATCGCCACATACAGAACTACGATGACCAACTGAATAGACATAAAATCATACACTACCTTTCTCCCATGCTACATTGCACGCTTTTGTCTCTCCTGAGACCTTACTACCAAGCTACAAGGCAATAAATCGTAATTATTATACCAATTATCACCGCTAAATAAAAGACCTTTCTTTAAAATAATACCACGCATTCTTTTTCATCAAGCCTCGACGCGTGATATAAAAATGCTCCCTCACGAACCGACAAGCCTTCAATAGCGTCGTCAGCTCGAAAAGGAGCATCTACCTTACCCATGCCTTTATCTATTATCGATTACCTCGGGGTACAAATCATGCTTATACAGGCGCTGCTTCGCCACCTGCTCCCACTCCGTGCCCGCCTTGCCGTGATTAGCATAGGGATCGATGGACAGACCGCCGCGCGGTAAAAACTTGCCCCAAACCTCGATGTACTTCGGATCGAGCAGCTTAACCAGATCCTTCATGATGATGTTCACACAATCCTCGTGGAAATCGCCATGATTGCGGAAGCTGAACAAATACAGCTTGAGGGATTTGCTTTCCACCAGACGCTCGTCCGGCACATAGGAAATATAGATCGTCGCGAAATCTGGCTGTCCCGTCATCGGGCACAGGCTCGTGAATTCCGGACAATTAAATTTTACGAAATAATCGTTTTCAGGATGCTTATTGGAAAAGCTCTCCAAAACCTCAGGCGCGTAATCGCTCTTGTAAGCTGTCTTATGCCCCA
>CAYZOZ010000002.1:20030-38929 GCA_964480295.1 uncultured Phascolarctobacterium sp. | reverse complement strand
AAGCTCTCCAAAACCTCAGGCGCGTAATCGCTCTTGTAAGCTGTCTTATGCCCCAGCAGGCTTACTCCCTGTAGCTCCTCCTGATTTCTACCGCTGCTCATGCTTATTCCTCTCCTTCAATCACGAAAAAACGTCCTGCGCCCACACGCTCCAGAGCCGTCACCAAAAGCATACCCGCCAGACCGCTGATGCACTGACCGACGAGCAGGCTGGATGCCAAAAGCCAATAGGGTAGCTGCAAAATTTGCGAGAGCCACAGCGGTACGCCCAAGCCAGGAATAAAGGTTATCGCCAGCATGACGATCCAATTACCGCAACCACGGCGCTTACCCCACACGATCATGCCGGCGGTACACAGACCAACCAGCCCGCCGCCGACGATGTCGAGTATGCCCAAGCCGCCCATCAGCACGTTGCTCAAAAGATTAGCCAAGCCGAAGGGAATGATGAGGAACGGGAACAACGCGCTCAGCCCGTAAAGAGCCGTGGCGATGCGGATCTGATACTGCCCGAAGGCGAAGCTCTGGGTGCAGAGCATGGTTACGATGTAAAGCGCGATACAAAGCGCGGAAAAGACTAATTTTTGATTTCGTGAATGCTGTTGCATATTATCCTCCTTATTTTTACAAACAGCACCATCAGCAAACCACATACAGCGAAAAGGGACCTCGTCCGCTACAGACGAAGCCCCCGCTCATTCATTACGCCCGTAGTTTTGTTTAGAGACAGGATGGTTACGAACTGTCTTAGTAATAATTTAATTATGCCTGACGCTTATGATACAGCTTCAAAGCCTCGTCCAGGATACGATTGGCAACCTCGGTTTTCGGCATTTGCTCCAGCGCCAGCATCTCGCCGTCCGCGTAAAGCAGCTTGACGATATTGGTATCGGCGTTAAAGCCCGCACCCGCCGCCGTAACATCGTTAGCGACGATCATATCCAGATTCTTCTTCTCCACCTTCTCGCGCGCGTTCGCTAGAAGATTCTGCGTCTCCGCAGCAAAGCCCACCAAAACCTGATGCGTCTTGCGTGCGCCCAAGGTTTTGAGGATGTCAGGATTTTTATCCATAACGACGACCATGGCGTCGTCATTTTTCTTCTTGATCTTTTGATCAGCCACATCATGCGGACGATAGTCGGCCACCGCCGCCGCCTTGATCACGATATCCACGTCATCATAGGCCGCCAAGCAGGCCTCCAACATCTCGTTCGTGCTTTCCACCTTCACGGCGCGCACATTAGCAGGAACGCTCAAGGCGGAAGGACCGCTAATCAGCAGCACCTCCGCACCACGCTCGGCAGCCATCTGTGCCACCGCGTAGCCCATTTTGCCGCTGGAGCGATTGCCCACAAAGCGCACAGGATCGATTGGCTCGCGCGTGCCTGCCGCCGTCACCAGCACCCTCAAGCCACGCAAATCACCCTCGCGCTTAGCGAAAAAGCCGTTCATGAACTCCACGATTTCCTGCGGCTCGGGCAAACGACCGGCACCGCTCGTGCCGCACGCCAGCTTACCCACCGCCGGCGGCATAACGACCACGCCGCGCTTACGCAAAAGCTCTAAATTTTCCTGCGTTGCCGGATGCTCGTACATACCGGTATTCATCGCCGGGCATACCATAATCGGAGCCTGCGCCGCGAGCAACGTCGTGCTGAGCAAATCATCAGCCAAGCCATGCGCCATTTTCGCCAAAATATTGGCTGTGGCGGGTGCTACGACGAAAAGGTCCGCCCAATTCGCCAAAGCAATATGCTCCACGTTGAACTCCTGATTACCGCTCCACATGGACACGGCAACCTGATTGCCGCTTATCTCCTTAAAAGTCAACGGTGTTACGAATTCCTGCGCGTGCTCCGTCATCACCACGCGAACCTCGCAGCCCTGCTTGCGCAGACGGCTCACCAAATCGACGGCCTTATAAACCGCGATTCCCCCTGTAACACCTAACACAATCTTCTTTCCCTTTAACAAGGCTTCTTCCTCCCCCTACTGAACGTTTTTGGTACGCTCATAGGTAATAACGTCGTTCGCGATCTCTTTCAGCGCGGTGCTAACTTCCTTTTCCGGAGCGTTCACTGCCGGATTGGTGATCTCGCGCGCTCTTTTAGCCGCCAAAATAACTAGCGTATACTTGCTGTCCACCTTTTCTGCCAAATAATCGATAGAAGGATCTACCATGGACATTTATCTTCACTCCCTTTGCTTATTGATGCTTAGCATGACAAATTTTATCAACAATGAAATAGGTACGCGCCACGCGATAGCGCTCGGCCTCCATAATGGTCAGAACCTTATTGGCAGCCTTCTCCGCGATATCGTTGACGATGATGTAATCATATTTCGCCGCATACTCCAGCTCGTCGGCGGCGGAGGCCATGCGTCGTCTGATCACGTCCTCGCTGTCCGTACCGCGCTTATAAATGCGTGCCGAAAGCTCGTCCAAGGACGGCGGTACGATAAAGACGAATACTCCCTCAGGATATGCCTCCTTAATTTGCAGCGCTCCCTGAATATCGATCTCCAAAAGCACGTCACGGCCGCTATCCAGCAAATCTGTTACGTATTTACGCGGCGTGCCATAGTAATTGCCGTAAACCTCTGCGTGCTCCAAAAGCTCGCCCTTGGCGATCATCTCGCGCACCTCGGGCACGGTCTTGAAAAAATAGTTCACGCCGTCGACCTCGCCCACACGCGGCTGACGCGTCGTCACGGAAATAGAATAGCCCAGCTCCGGCAGCTGCTCGCGCAGAAGCTGGCAAATGGTACCCTTACCGGCACCGGAGGGACCGGAAACGACTAAAAGCACTCCCTTAGGCGTTACATTATCCTTGGCATTAGTCATCTTCGTTTACTCCTCTTCCTCGGTATCATTTTGAGTCAAGCGATTAGCAACTGTTTCGGGCTGCACTGCCGAAAGCAGAATATGTCCGCTGTCCGTAACCACCACGGCGCGCGTTCTGCGGCCATAGGTCGCGTCGATCAGCAATCCCTTATCGCGCGCCTCCTGGATAATGCGCTTGATTGGTGCCGACTCGGGGCTGATGATGGCGATGATTCTGTTCGCGGCTACAACGTTGCCGAAACCGATATTAATCAATTTAATATCCATGCTGCTTGCCTCCTACTCGATATTTTGAATTTGCTCGCGGATCTTCTCGATCTCCGCCTTGATCTCCACCACTATTTGCGCCAGCGTATAATCGTTGGCCTTCGAGGCGATCGTATTAGCCTCGCGATTGAACTCCTGAATCAAAAAGTCCAGCTTACGACCCACCGGCTGGTCGGAGGCGATGATCGTCTTGAATTGCTTGATATGGCTCTTCAAGCGAACGATCTCCTCGGTGATGCTAGTACGGTCAGCGAAAATCGCCACCTCCTGCAAAAGACGCTCCGGCTCGACGGCGACGTTATGCTCCGCCAAAAGGTTGGTCAGTCGCTCCGTCAGCTTCGCCTGATATTCCTCGACGATCTTCGGCGAACGCTCCTCGATCAGCGCCAGCTTTTCGGCGATCAGATCGGCACGATAAATAAAGTCGCCGTAAATATTGCCGCCCTCGGTCTCACGCATGGTCACGAGCGCGTTCAACGCTCCGCTCAGCGCCTGCTCCACCTTCGGCCACACGCTCTCCACGTCGAAGAAGCCCTCCTTGACGTTAATCACGTCCTGACAGCGAGCGATCTGCATGATCTCCACGGAGGGATTGATTCCCGTCTCGCTCAGCTCCAGCGCCTCGGCGATTTCCATATAGGCGCGATGATAGGCCGCCGCCAGCTTCTTGTCGACCTTTAGGCTGCAATTAGCGTTGGAGGTGTAATCGGCGTTGATAAAGACATCAATACGTCCGCGATTAACGGTTTTTAAAATAGTTTTACGAATGCGATCCTCAAGCGGATTCAAAAAGCGCGGCAGACGAATCGCGACCTCGTTATAACGATGGTTGACTGTCTTGAGCTCCACGGTAACTGAAAACTCGTTATCCTCGTACTCGCCGCGACCGAATCCAGTCATACTCTTTAGCACGGACTTCCTCCCTACTCCAAATCATGGCTTATTTTGCTATGGTAACAGATAAGCAAGCTGCTTTCTTCTTATCTTGAAATGATATTATACCATATTTTACAAGACATTTCAGCTTTTTTCTGCGAGAAAGCGTCCAGATATATTTCAAGGCTCCCATCCTGCGACGGAAGCCTCGTATTATGTAATCTCTTAGTAGCGGTAATTCGCCAAAAAGCTCTCGCGGAACTCGGGGAAGCGATCCTGCGCTATCGCCTCGCGCAGCTCCTGCGTGAAGCGCAGCAAAAAGTGCAAATTATGAATAGACAGCAGGCGCATGCCGAAGATCTCCTCCGCCTTGAAAAGATGCCTGATATACGCTCTGCTGAAATTACGGCAGGCGTAGCAATCGCAGCCCTCCTCGATCGGTCGGAAGTCCTCGGCGTAGATCGCGTTGCGCACCACCAAACGTCCCGTATGCGTCATCGCCGTACCATTGCGTGCCACGCGCGTGGGGAATACGCAGTCGAACATATCCACGCCCAAATTTACCGCCTCGACGATGCAATCAGGCGTGCCCACGCCCATCAGATAGCGTGCCTTCTGCTTGGGCAGATGCTCCGTCGTACCGCTTAGGATCTCGTACATCAGTGGCTTCGGCTCACCGACCGAAAGACCGCCGATGCCATAGCTGGCGAAGTCCATCTCCGTCAGCTGCTCGGCGCTCATCCTGCGCAGCTCGGGATACATGCCACCCTGCACAATACCGAACATCGACTGATCCTCGCGCGTATGCGCCTCCTGACAGCGCTTCGCCCAGCGGCTCGTGCGCAAGGTGGAGCGCTTAGCGTATTCCTCGTCCGCAGGATAGGGAATACATTCGTCGAACACCATAGCGATATCTGCGCCCAGCGCCTCCTGCACATGCGTCGACACCTCGGGCGAAAGGAACTGCTTGCTGCCGTCGATATGCGAGCGAAACATCACGCCCTCCTCGGTGATCTTACGCATCGCCCCGAGGCTGAACACCTGAAAGCCGCCGCTGTCGGTCAGCATACCCTTTTTATAATTCATGAATTTATGCAGACCGCCCGCCTTTTGCACCAACTCGTGACCGGGGCGCAAAAAAAGATGATAGGTATTCGCCAAAATCACCTGACTGCCCATCGCGTAAAGCTCCTCAGGGGCGAGCGTCTTGACCGTCGCCTGCGTGCCCACGGGCATGAACATCGGCGTTTCAAAGGTTCCGTGAGGCGTATGTAAGCGTCCCAGACGCGCGCCGCTGCGGCTGCATTCTTTAATCAATTCATAGGTTACTGCGTGCTGCATAGAGCCTCCTTACTTACTCTTATCCACGATAAACATCGCATCACCAAAGGAGAAGAAGCGATATTTCTCCGCCACCGCCACCTTATAGGCTGCCAGCATCATTTCCCGTGAGGAAAGCGCCGAAACCAGCATTAGGAGCGTACTCTGCGGCAAATGGAAATTAGTCACCAGCGCATCAACCAAGCGATAGCGATAGCCCGGATAAATAAAGATATTCGTCCAATTACCGCCGGCGTGCAGAGCTCCGTCCGCTCCCGCCGCCTCCAACGTGCGCACCGAGGTCGTACCCACGGCGATAATGCGTCTGCCCTCCGCCTTCGCGCGATTCACGGCATCGGCAGCCTCCTGCGACACGGTGTAGAACTCCTTGTGCATCTTATGATCCTCAATCTTCGCCTCGCTAACGGGGCGGAAGGTGCCCAAGCCCACGTGCAGGGTGACAAAGACCTCCTCGCAGCCCTTATCCTTAATTTTTTGCAAAAGCTCCTTCGTAAAATGCAAGCCAGCCGTAGGTGCCGCGGCGCTGCCACGCTCGCGACTATACACCGTCTGATAACGCTCCTTATCCTCCAAGGGCGCGGTAATGTACGGGGGCAAGGGCGTTTCGCCCAAGCGATCCAAAATCTCCTCGAAAATACCGTTGAAGGCAAAGCGCACCACGCGTCCGCCAAAATCGGTGTGCGCGATGACCTCGCAGGAAAGCTCCTCGCTAAAGTTAATCTTGGCACCGACCTGTAGCTTCTTACCCGGACGCACCAGCACCTCCCAATCGGTGCTATTCTTGCGCGTCAGAAGAAAGACCTCCACGTGCGCGCCCGTATCCTTAAAGCCGTGCAAACGCGCGGGAATTACGCGCGTATCGTTAAACACCAGCACATCTCCGGGGCGCAGATAATCCACAAGTTCATAAAAATGCTTATGCTCAAGCTCGCCGGAATGCTTATCCACCACCAAAAGGCGTGAATGGTCGCGTGGCTCCATGGGATGCTGGGCGATCAGCTCCTTCGGCAATTCATAATCAAAATCTGTTACTAGCATGTCTGTCATCCTTCTATCTCGTAATATGTGTCCCCGGATAATAATGTGCCAAAAGCTCGCGATAGGTCAAGCGCTCATCGGCATTGACCATACCACGCGCTCCCCAGGCGCTCAGCCCCAAGCCGGAGCCGCTACCCCTCCCGCGAAAGATCAGCTTTTCCTCCTTCGCTCCGCTCAGCATATGATAGCTACGCAGCAGCGTGCTCCAAACGGGCTTGCCATCCTCGCGCAGCTTAATATCTATATCCTTACTGCCGACCTCATAGCCATAGCGATCCTCGACGGGAACGCGCAGCTTGTCCGGAGGCGGCGTACCTGTTTCCAAATCAAAGAGCGTGCTTTTGAGCCCAACGAGCTCCGCCAGCTCCCTGCCGCTCAAGCGTGCCGTACCTGCGGCACCGCTCAGTACGACGTAGCGCACCCTGCCTGTCGTCGTTCTGTCGGCATCAGGCGCGTCAAGAGGCGAAAGGCGCACGCTGTTCAGCTTGCCCACGACGTAGCCGCGCTGTGCCAGCTGTCCCTCCAAAAGCGCCGGCGTAGCGCGATACTCCCAGGTGTAATCGGGACTGTCGCTGTCGTAATCCTCAACGGAGCGCAAATAGGCAAGCTCCCTGCCCCATGCGTCCGCAGCCGCCTCGGTGCGACCGCCGCTGGACGAGGTCGTCACCGCTAAAATAGGCTGCCCCGCCGCGTCCGTCAAATATTCGCCCGCCGTCGCCCTGATCAGCCTCGTAATATTCGCCTTCTCGACGCGCTCGCCCGTACCCTCGTACCTCAGCTCCTCGTCCATAGCCGTAAGATCGTAGGACACGCCCTGCTGACGGCGCATATAATAAAGCGCATAGCTGCGCGCCGCCACCGCCTGCGCCTTAATAGCCTCGTCCGGCCACACGACCATCGTCTTAGCAGGCAGCACGCTCGCCAGATAATCCTCCAGCGGCAAGCGATTGACAACGAGCAAGCGCCCGTCATCCGCGAGCTGCGCGCGTAGCACGCCCCTATAGACACGCTGATTCAGGCTGGGCGTCGTCTTGCCCTCGCCCGTCAGCTCGATAGCGGAGGCAAAGCGCCAAGAGCGCGCCTCCTGCTTGCCCTCGCCACGCCCCTCCAAAAGCAAGGCACCGTTTTCAACACGCAGGATATATTTCCCGGCAAGCAAGCGTAGGCTGCCCTCCGCGCCGCGCACGCTAAAAGCCTGAGCCGCGTTCAGCTCGGCGGCATTCTGCCCGCGCACCAAGGCGATACGCACCTGCTCGGCGGCAAAGACCGCCGGCGCGAGCAGCATTAACCACAGGGTGACGCACAAAAGCCAAAATATTCTTTTTCGCATCCTCATCCCTCCGGTATCTGAATCAAATACTCATAAACATCCCAAAGTAAGCGTTTCACTTACTTATGTTCACCATTTTGATATGCTTGCTAACTACGGTGAACTTATCCTGCGGCAAATGCTCCTGCGGACGCTTGCGTATCTCATAGCGATCGCGCTCGCTGAACACGCAGCCGCAATATTGCTGGCGATACAGCCCCAGCTCCAGACTGATATCCACGCCGCGCTGATAGCCGACGCGAAAATCCTCGTAATAAAAGGGAATACCGAACTCCGCCGCCGCGGCCTCCGCCTCCCTTTTGATCAACTCATGCTTCTGATACGGACTCACCAAAAGCGTAGTGGAAAAGGCATCGAAGCCCTGCTCCTTCGCCAGCCTTGCCGCATAGCGCAAACGCGAGCGATAGCAATAGGCGCAGCGCACCTGCGGCTCGGCGAGCATACCGCGGATACATTCCTCCAGCGGATAGCTCTTGTCGATAATCAGATCATATTCCTTCTTCTCGCAAAACTCACGCAGGGTACTCAAGCGATGCTTGAATTCCTTATAGGGGTGAATATTGGGATTGAAGAATAATATCGTAAACTCCTTGCCATCGGCGGTGAGCTTCTCCGTAGGATAGCAGGCACACGGACCGCAGCAGGCGTGTAATAGCAGCTTCATAGCTCCTCCTATTGCTCGGGCATGGGCACGCCCAAATAGCGATAAGCCTCACGCGTAGCTCTGCGTCCGCGCGGGGTACGCTGCAAAAGCCCCAGCTGAATCAGATACGGCTCGATAACGTCCTCAATCGTACCCGCCTCCTCGCTCACGGCGGCAGCGATCGTATCGATGCCGACAGGCCCACCGCCAAAGGTGCGCACCACGGTCTGCAAGATGCGTCTATCATTGCGATCCAAGCCCTGCGCGTCCACCTCCAGCTTCGCCAAAGCCTCGGCCGCCAGCTGACGACCGATCGTCTCCGCACCCAAAACCTGGGCGAAATCGCGCACGCGCTTCAAGAGACGATTAGCGATACGGGGCGTACCGCGACTGCGACGGGCGATCTCGTTCGCACCGTCGGCATCGATTTTCACGCCTAGAATCTCCGCCGCACGCGTGATGATGAATTGCAGCTCCTCGGGCTTATAGAACTCCAAGCGGCACTGCACGCCGAAGCGATCACGCAGAGGTGCGGAGATCGCGCCCAAGCGCGTGGTAGCGCCGATCAAGGTAAACCTCGGCAGATCCAAGCGCACGCTGCGCGCCGCTGGTCCCTTACCGATGATGATGTCAAGTGCGAAGTCCTCCATCGCAGAGTAGAGTATCTCCTCCACGGTCTTGGACAGACGATGAATTTCGTCGATAAAGAGTACGTCGTTCTCGCCCAAATTCGTCAGAATCGCCGCCAAATCGCCCTGACGCTCGATCGCTGGACCGCTAGTCACACGGATGTTGACGTTCAGCTCGTTAGCGATGATATTCGCCAAGGTCGTCTTGCCCAGTCCCGGAGGGCCGAACAGCAGCACGTGATCCAAGGCCTCGTGCCTAGCAGCTGCCGCCTGAATAAAGATCGACAGATTATCCTTGACCTGCTTTTGCCCGATATATTCATTTAAAAGACGCGGGCGCAGACTGTACTGCCAGCCGTCTGCCTCCTGCTCCGCTCCCGCGATAATTCTCTCATCAAAATCCATAGCCACTTACCTCCGCCCTATCTTTGGGCAAAAAGTTTCAATGCCTGACGCAAAATCTCCTCGCCTGGCAACTGCTCCACATCGGGAATGCTCTTCAGCACGGGCAGGATCTCGCTATTGGAATAGCCCAGCGATTGCAAAGCCTCCATAGCCTCCGCCACGGCGCCGCTGCCGCCAGCGGCAACGCTTTCGACAAAACCGCTACCGACCTCGCCACCATAGCCGCTCACCTTGTCCTTCAGCTCGAGCAGCATCCGCTCCGCCGTCTTTTTACCTATGCCCGGCAGCTTCGTCAACAGCTTGACATCGCGGCTTTGGATCGCCAAATAAAACTCCTCCGGCTTCACCGCCGAAAGAATGCCCAGCGCGAGCTTCGCGCCCACGCCGCTGACGCTCAAAAGCAGCTCGAACAGCTCGTAATACTCCTGGCTCAAAAAGCCGTAAAGCAGGATCGCGTCCTCACGCACTGCGGTATGCACATGCGCCTGCACCTTACTGCCAAGCGCCAGCTGCGCTAAATGCGCCGAGGGCATAAACACGCGATAGCCCACGCCGCCCGCGGTTTCCACAAGGCAATAATCCGTTCCCAAATAAGCAACAACGCCTTTTAAAGAGCCTATCATTATCTTCCCTCCTGCCATCTGCGCGTGGCTGCCGTATTCAAGCCGCAAATCGCCGCCGCCAGAGCGTCAGCCGTATCATCAGGCTTAATCTTCTCCCGTATGCCCAAAAGGCGCATCACCATGTAGATGACCTGCTCCTTGGTCGCGCTGCCAGTTCCCACCACGCTGAGCTTAATCTGCATGGGCGTGAACTCCAGCACCGGCAGTCCGTGATTGGCGGCCGCCAAAAGTGCCACGCCGCGCGCCTGCCCGACGGGGATCGCCGTCGTAACGTTGCGATTGAAAAAGAGCTTTTCGATACTCATAAAATCGGGCTGGAAATGCTCGATTATCTCGCTTAAATCATCATAAATTTTCTTCAGGCGCAGCTCGGGAAGCATATCCTTATCCGTCAGCACCGAGCCGTAGAACACGGGACGCAGCCTGTTGCCCGTCATGTCCACCACGCCGTAACCGCAGATCGCCGTACCCGGATCTATTCCTAATACCAGCATAAGCCCCTCACAAAAACAGAAAGCAGACAATCACCTGCCTGCTTTCCCAAATTCTTATTCCTCGTCGTCTTCCGGCAAGTTAGCGTTATGGTAAACATCCTGAACGTCATCCAGCTCTTCCAGTACGTCCAGCATTTTTTGTACCCTTTCGGCATCCTCGGCGCTCAGCTCGGCCAGAGTGTCCGGAATCATCGTGATCTCAGCCATTTCAACCTCGATATTCGCGTCAGCCAAAGCCTTTTCCACCGCGTCAAAGGCATCGGGAGCGGTAACGATCTCATAGCCCTCTTCCTCGTTTTTGATGTCCTCGGCACCAGCCTCCAAAGCCAGCATCATCAGGTCATCCTCCTCCACGCCGGTTTCCTTGCTTACGGCGAAAACGCCCTTCTGCTGGAACATATAGCCAACGCAGCCAGTAGCGCCCAAATTGCCGCCGTATTTGCTAAATACGTGACGCACGTCGGCAGCGGTACGATTGCGATTATCGGTGAGGCAGCTTACCATCATGGCAACGCCAGCGGGGCCATAGCCTTCATAGGTGATCTCCTCGAAGCTTTGACCTTCCAAGGCACCAGCGCCCTTTTGAATAGCGCGCTGAATGTTATCCTTGGGAATATTGTTAGCCTTCGCCTTAGTCAGCGCCAGCTTCAGCTTCATATTACCAGTGGGATCAGCACCGCCCATACGCACGGCAATGGTGATCTCCCTGCTGATCTTAGTGGTAATCTTGCCACGCAGCGCGTCGGCCTTACCCTTTTTATGCTTAATGTTTGCCCATTTAGAATGTCCTGACATACTTCTCTTTCCTCCAAACTTTCTATGCTAAATATAAATAGCGTTCATCGTTCTATTTTACCACGCAGAGCGCGATTTTACAACAGAATTAACGCATCTGCGCCGCAAATACCTGCTTAATGCTGTCATAATGCAGGAACACGCCCTCCTGCGCCAAGCGCTTAATCTCCCCCGCATCCGCTAGTTTCCATTCCAAGGCCTCCTCGGGGCGTATTTTTACATCCTCCGCCCGAAAGGCGAGCGTGAACAAATAGCAATCCACGAAGTAATTATCGCCCTCGCCAGGATTCTCGCGCTTATAGGTCAGCGTGGTCACGCTCTCCACACCGCTCACGTCCAGACCTGTTTCCTCCAGCACCTCGCGATTCACCGCCTCACGCGAGCTTTCGCCCGCCATCGCCGCGCCGCCAGGCACCTCCCACCAGCCAGCAGCCCAAGCCTTGGTCAGCACGCGCCGCGTAATCAGAAAGCGTCCCGCGGTGTCGCGCACCACGCCCAAAACCGTCAAATGATACTCGCCCTCACGCAGGCACCAATCGTTCTTTTTCATCGTGCGTCCCGTCGGCTGCTTGGACGCGTCATATATATCCCAATATTCCATAATCACCCTCCGCAAAATCAATTCTGCTCCTTATTATAGCAAATCACGCCCGCGTGAGCAAAAGAAATTCGCTATTTTCGGCAGGAGAGTGTATAATAGTTAAAAGAAATTTCAAGAATTTGAGGTAGACCTATGCAGGAAAAGGAACAAACCACGACAGCGACCAGCGCGGAAAAAATATTACAGGCAGCGACGCATTTATTCGCCCAGCACGATTTTAACTCCGTTTCGCTGAAGCAAATCGCCGCAGCGAGCGGAGTGAACAGCGCGCTGATCTCCTATTATTTCGGCGGCAAGAAAAATCTTTATCAGGAGGTACTCTATGCCCAGGCCGACCGTCTGCTACGTTTACAGGAGAAAATAGTCGCCCGCGACGAATCGCCGCTCACGCGTCTGCGCTCCTATGCGGAGGGCATAGCCTCCATGCAGCTGGCGCACCCCTACATTATCCATTTAATCTACCGCGAGCTGCTCAGCGCCCAGCCGATGTTCGAAAACTATATCAAGAGCAGGCTCTACCGCATCCACAGCTTCATGTCCATACTGGTAGACGAGGCGATCGCCTGCGGCGAAATCAAGACCGCGATCAAGCCGACGCACGTAGCCTTCACGCTGGAGGGCATCATCATGTTCTTCTTCCTCACGCAGGGGCAGATCAGACGCATCGGCAATTTCGATCAGCCGACGGAAACCGCCTACCTCGTCGAGGCGCTCACCTCCTATCTTTCCTCGCTCAGCAACTGAATAGCCCATAAAAAGAACCCGAGCTCTGAACCGAGCCCGGGTTAAGCTTTTAGTAGGGGTTAAAATTATTTTACGACGGAGGGTAGCCAGGTAGCCAGCTGCGGGAAGCAGCAAAGAATGAAGATCTCCGCCGCCATCGCCAAACCGAAGGGAATAACGCCCTTGATAATCTGCGTCATCTTGCTGTCGGGGCTGATGCCCTGCAAAACGAAGAGGTTCATGCCGACAGGAGGCGTGATCAAAGCCAGCTCCAAATTTAGCAGCATTACGACGTTGAACCAAATCGGATCGAAGCCCAGCTGCACGATCAGAGGGAACAGAATCGGCAGCGTGATGAAGATAATGGAAACGGATTCCAAAATGCAGCCCAGGAAGAGCAGCAGGATATTGATCGCGATGAAGATCAGCCAACGATTGGCCTCCAAGCCGACGACATAGGTGGTCAAAGCCTGCGGCGCGTCCAAAATAGTCAGCACAAAGCCGAACAGGCTGGCGCCGATCATGATCGCGAAGATCATGCAGGTGGTCTTGATCGTATCGTTCAAGATAGCCGGCAGATCTTTGATACCCAAGGTCTTATAAACGAAGAAGGTAATGATTAGGCTGTAAACGGTGCCGATACCAGCAGCCTCTGTCGGGGTAAACACGCCGGTGTAGATACCGCCGACTACGATAATCGGCAACAGCAAGCCCCAGAAGGTCTTACGCAGCGCTTCCATACGCTCAGACCACGGAGCCTTGGCATCGCGCTCCAAATGGCGGGAGCGGTAAACGACGATCGTCATGAAGATAAACGTCAACATCGCGCCGGGAACTACGCCGGACATAAAGAGCTTACCGATGGATTCGTCGGTGATCGCGCCATAAAGGATCATCGGAATGGAAGGCGGAATGAGGATACCCAGCGTACCGCCTGCCGCCACGCAGCCCAAAACGAGCGCGCGATCATAGCCGCGAGAGAGCATCTCCGGAATAGCGATCGCGCCGATGGTTACGGCGCAGGCTACGGAGGAGCCAGTGATAGCGGCGAAGATCGCGCACGCCATTACGGTCGCGATACCCAAGCCACCTGGCAAATGACGCAGCCATTTATTAGCCAGCTCGAAAAGATTGTTACCAACCTTACCAGTCAGCAGGATCTGACTCATCAAAATATACAGAGGCACGGCAGTCAGGACAAAATCGTCCAAGGACTTATAGCCGATGATCGGCAGCTGTGCCAGCGCACCCTCGCCGCCCATGAAGGCGAGCATACCAGCGACGCCGCCCATGCCCAAGGAAAAGGCGACGGGTAAGCCCAGTGCCAAAAGCACCAGCAGCAGGATTGTAAAACCAGCTAACATTATTTACCTGCCTCCTTTCCGAATTCCATAGTAAAATCGTTATGCTTAATCTTCACCACATCCTCGAGGAAGGTGCGGATAATTTGCAGCAGCAGCACGGCGAAGCCGATAGGCATGGCCATCTGCGGAATCCACAGCGGCGTGCCCAGCGTCGTCGGCGCGCAGTTATTCAGCTCCAGGGAAAGCATAACCATATCCCAGGACTGCACCATGAACAAGTAACTGTAAAAAGCGCCGATCACGGAGGTGAACAGCTCCACATAGGTATGCAGCTTCGGCGACATACGCGATACGAAGATATCGACGTGGATATGCTTTTTACCGGCATAGGCAACACCCATACCCAAAAAACCAGCGATAACGATGCAATAGGTCGAGATTTCCATAACCCATTCCGTCGGAGCATCGAATACGCCGCGGGAAATAACCTCCCACACGATCGTGAAGCCGCAGAAAAGCACCAACGCGCCGGCGATCAAGCCCACGAGCATCGTCAAGCACCTAAGCAGCTTCGAATAGCTCATTAAAAATTTTTCCAAGGTAACCCCCTACTTTTATCTAAGTTAATATAAGTCCGAATATAGGAAATCGATGAGAGAATGACGGGCACCCTCTCATCGATCACGAAAACAAGAAGCCTAAAATTATTATTTGGTGCAGATATCGATCAACTCCTGACCGATTTTGCCATTCTCTTTGATGAACTTATCCCAAACCGGTTTGGTAGCGTCGCGCCAAGCCTTCAGCTCGTTCTCAGGAACCACGTAAACCTCCATGCCCTTAGCCTTCAAATCCTCAAGAGCCTTCAGGTCCTCCTTCTTCGCGTTGTCGCGAATGTCCTTTTCAACCTCTTTAGCAGCCTCGGTCAAAGCCTTCTTTTGATCGGCGCTCAGCTTGTTGAAGGATTTATCGTTAATGGAAACAATGAATTCCGGAGAAGCATGGTTTGTAACGGTCAGGTATTTATGTACCTCGTACATTTTGCGATCACGCATAGCAGTAGTACCGGAGGATTGACCGTCGATGGTACCGCGCTGGATAGCCATGTAAACCTCACCCGCGCCCATGGTAACGCTGGAAGCGCCCAGAGCTTTAATGGTTTCCGCGGAATACTTACTGTAGCCGCGAATCTTCATGCCATCGAAATCAGCCGGAGTTTTAGCCAGCTTTTTGTTGTTGGCATATTGTACGAAGCCGTAATCCGCCCACAGCAGAGGACGCACGCCCTTCTTTTCGAGCTGCTCGCCAAGCTTTTGACCTAGGCCCCCATCAATAGCCTTGTCAACCTTTTCGTAGCCCGGGAAGAGGAACGGAACGTCGAATACGTCCATTGCCGGAATGATGCTCGCCCAACGACCTACGGTGTTCAAGCCCATGTCAACACCGCCGCTAATCAGCGCATCATTCATATTTTTATCGTTAAAGAGCTGGCCTGCCGGATAAATGGCAATCTCGATAGAGCCATTGGATTTTTGCGCGGCCTTCTCCTTCAGGCTTTGCATAGCCTTAACCAGAGGATGGCTTTGCGGCAGAGCGGCAGCCATTTTCAAAGTAACCTTTTGCGCTGCCGGAGCAGCCTTCTTTTCCCCACTGCCACCGCAACCGGCGATCAAGGCCATAGCGGCAACCAAAGCAACTGCGGTAAATTTCTTAGAGATTTTCATAAACGTAACTTCCTTTCCTTAAAGCACCCTTGCTTTTTATTTGTATTTTTTATCCAACTCATTGTAGGCATCAAGCCCAATGAAGCTGTTAAACTGAGTAAAGCTGGACATTTTGTCATGTACGTTATTGGTCGTGCCGTCGTCACGCAGCGCGTGCAGAACGTCGCTCAAGGCCTTGGTCACGGTGTAGACCATGCTACAGGGCCAGAATACCATATCGAAGCCCATGCTTTCCAAATCCTTACTGGTGAGGTTCGGAGTTCTACCGCCCTCGATCATATTTGCCAGCAAAATAGTGTCAGGGAACGCCTTCGCGATCTGCTCCAGCTCCGCCTCGCTTTGCGGTGCCTCGATGAAGAGCGCGTCCGCGCCACTGTCCAAATACAGCTTACCGCGTTCGATAGCGGCATCCAGCCCGTAAACCGCACGGGAATCGGTACGAGCGATTAAAATAGTATCGGGATTGGTCTTAGCATCGGCTGCCGCACGCAGCTTACGCGCATGCTCAGCGGCCTCGATGACCTGCTTGCCTGCCATATGACCGCAGCGCTTCGGCCAAACCTGATCCTCGAGCAGCACGGCGGCAGCGCCCGCATGCTCATATTCTCTCAAGGTGCGTTGCGCGCTCAGAGCGTTGCCATAGCCGGTATCACCGTCAGCAACAACGGGAACGTCAACCGCACGCGTAATCGTTCTCAAGGCATCAGCCATCTCCGTCATGGAAAGATAGCCCACATCAGGCTCGCCCAGACGGGAAGCCGCAACGGCATAGCCACCCATTACCAAACCGTCAAAGCCCGCTCTTACGGCAACCTTCGCGGACAAAGCATCATAAATGCCGGGAAGTACTAAAATTTCAGATTGAGCCAAACGCTCACGTAGCTTTTTACCAGGATTATTCAACAAAAAGATTTCCCCCTAACATAAATAAAAACCCTACCGGACTTCCGGTAGGGGCGTTAAACGCGGTACCACCCTACATTATACTCTTGCGCCTTAACGCGGCTCACGCTTACCCCTACTCAACCTTCAGGATAAGGACTCCCGGGCGAGAAAAATAACTCCAATCCATCGGCTCGCACCAACCGCCGACTCTCTAAAGCCTGTCATTATTTCATTCCCGATCACAGTCGGTATAAGAATGTGTAATCTACAACGATGTAAATTATAGATAGTATAACAACAAGCCTTAGGGATGTCAAGCAATTTTGCAAAATTCATCAGAACTTTTTTCAAGAGAAATTAAGGCAGTGCCACTCTCAAGGGATTTTGTGCACTGTATGCGTACCTTTTAAAGTTCCTTCAGCAATTCCTCCATGTATTTGCGTAGCTTTTCCATCTTTTTCCGTACCACGGAGGCTTTTGCCGCATCCCGTGTAACAATTTGCTCGATTTTGCTACGCTGCAAAAGATAATCCCGTTCCAAGCCCTGCAAATAAGCACGCAGCTCCAGCGCGGCAGGCTCGGGACGAATAATTTCGGAGGCGTGCATCTGCCACTCACGTCCATCGATCTCCACGCAATCGCCGAAATGCGGCACCACGGTCGCCGTACCCAGCCTTCTTCCTAGCTCGTCCGCCAGCGTCAGCGAGGCATCGACCTCGCCATGCGTAACGAAGAAGGCCTTGGGTACATCGCTCATCGCGGCGTACCAGCTGAGCAGCTGCTCCTTGTCGGCATGAGCTGAGAAGCCCTTCATATTATATACCCGAGCGGAAACATTGATCGTCTCGCCCATGATCTTCACCTTTTTCGCGCCATCGATCAGCTGACGACCAAGCGAGCCCTCCGCCTGATAGCCGGCAAAGACCACGCTGCACTCCTCCCGCCACAGATTATGCTTCAAATGATGCAAAATGCGTCCCGCGTCCGCCATACCGCTGGCGGAAAGAATGATCTTCGGTCCCTCGGTGTCGTTGATACGCATGGACTCCTGCGCCGTCGCCGTAAAATGCAGATTACGCATGGATACCAAATGCTGGCCCTGCATCTCGTACAGAGCTCTCGCCTCGGCATCATACTCCTCGGGATTCGTCATAGTGATCGCCGTCGCCTTATTAGCCATGGGGCTGTCGACGTAAATTGGTACCTCGGGAATCCTGCCCTCGGCAAGCAGCTTTTGGAAATAATAGAGCAGCACCTGAGTACGCCCGACGGCGAAGGCGGGAATGATTACATTGCCACCGCGCGCCACCGTATCGTTGATAATCTGCGCAAGCTCGCCCTCCTTATCATAGGCCTCATGCACGCGATTGCCATAGGTGGACTCGGTAATTATGAAATCAGCGGCGTTCAGCTTGGTCGGATCATCGATGATCGGCTGATTCGGCTGTCCGATATCGCCCGTAAAGATCAAACGCGTCCGCTTCTCCACCTCAGTGACCTGCATCTCGACGAAGGCGGAGCCGAGGATGTGACCTGCCACCCTAAAGGTTACCTCTACACCAGGAACGACCTCGAAGGTACGATCAAAATCACGCACGCGGAACAGCTTCAGCGTCCTGTCCGCATCATCAATGCTGAACAACGGCTCCACCTGCTTGCGCCCGGCACGCATTCCCTTGCGGTTCGCCTGCTCGGAATCGCTCTCCTGAATATGCGCGCTGTCCGGCAAAAGGATGGAGCAAAGCTCCTCCGTCGACTTCGTGCAATAAATCGGGCCATGATAGCCCTCCTTCACGAGCTTCGGCAGCAGTCCGCTGTGATCGACGTGCGCGTGCGTCAGCACCACGGCATCGATCTCCGTCGGCGAGAACAAAAACTCCTTCTCATTGAAGGCCTTCACCAGCTTGGAGCCCTGAAACATACCGCAATCTACCAGAAATTTCTTCGCGCCGACCTCCACTAAATAGCAGGAACCGGTGACGGTACGGGCAGCGCCCAAAAACGTAATCCTCATATATGCTTCCTCCCTTTATCCTTAATGCCATAGGCAAGCAATATTCACCTATGATTATAATTCTGCATCACAAGAAAAAATCCTTTAGCCTAACCGCGAAGATGCCTATTCCGACATAAAAAAAGACCGGGGCACAGGCACGCCTCGGTCGCTAATTTAAAAATATTCGTTAATGTAGTTTTCGCATTTCGGCAGCAGCAGATCCAAAAGCCGCAGCTTTTCCGGCTTGGTCGTGCGCAGTCTGCCCGCCTCCCACAGCTCCTGCGCGCTGAACGTACCGAAGTATAGCTGGGTAAAGGCAGCCATATCCATAGTAACCTCCTCGTCCTCCGCCGTGCTTTTCACGCTCAAGGACGAGGGCGC
>CAYZOZ010000002.1:0-19930 GCA_964480295.1 uncultured Phascolarctobacterium sp. | reverse complement strand
TCCGCCAGCAGCTCGTGAATATTCAGGCAGCCGTCGGCGAACAGGTACAGCATATAGCCACAGATATAACCATCGCGATGCACGACGGCGCACTGCACGTTCTCCAGCCTATGCACCGTAAGCAGCTTGTTCCATTGGAAATCGGTACGCACGGGCACGCCGTTATACCGCTCCGTGTAACGCTCGTACAATGGAGCTAAAAGCTCCTGCGTCGGCACCTCGCGCTCCACCGACAGCTCGCTGCCGGGCAGGGAACGCACCTCGCGCTCCAGCTCCTCCATACTTATTTTGTAATAATGACGATAATAGCAATAGGCGAATTCGTATGGCAGATAAATGCCAGCGTAGATGGGCATGAGGAAGGCGAAGTCATGATCATTAACGCGCAGAATCTTAAAGCTGGCTAGCAAAAGATCCGCCAAGGCATGCTTGCCCCGCGCCTCAGGCGCTGTCGCCACGCCCACGAGATATGGCAGCACGAGCTTTTGACCGCGCAGACGCAGCATATAGAAATTTAGATGCAGCATGGTGCGCAGGCGCTCCTGACCGTTCACCTTCTCGAAGCCGCCTATCACCGTATTACTCTTGCCGCAGTACTCATTAAAATAATACTGAAAAAACGGAGTGTCGCTCTTCTCGAAGCAATAGCTCCACAGCTCACGCACCTGCTCCATGCGTTCCTCATTCACCACACGAAAAATCATCATCTCGCACCTCATTTAAAATAAACGTTGTACTTCCTTATCATCATTTCCGGATGTAGAGCCTCCTTGGCGTTGCGCAGACCGGGAATGCCCATATCCTCCTCACGGTTCAAATAGGTAACGTCCTCCCAGGCGTGAGCGGCGAACTCCTTCGTGATCGCGGTATAAAGACCGCGCACATCGCTGCGTGCCTTCTCCACATGCAGTACCGCCGTATCCTCGTTAATCTTCTTGCCGAAGCTAAACGCCTGAATCCTGCCGTCAAAACGAATCGCGCCACCGCGCAGCTCCAGCTGCTCGAAGCTCAAAAACGCCTGCTGAATGGCATAAAGCTCGCATTCCACCGTCGGATCCTTTTCCTTATGCTCCTCGCACCAGCGCTCGCCGAACTCCAAGCATTCGCGCATATTGGCGAAGCTTATCGGCTCGTAAACGAAATCCGGATGCACCTTGCAAAAGGCGTTATAATGATTCTTCTGCCCATGTAGCTTGCGTCCGCTCAGGCTCGCCAGCTTCTCGCGCAGATAAATGTAATCCCAGTTATCCCTATCGTCCTCGTATACCAGACCGGGTAGCACCCTTTCAAAGCGCTCGCGTGTAAAATCATAGATACCGTGCATTTCGAAGGGCTTGCCCTCCTCGGACGTGCGAATAGCCTCGATGAGCTTGGGCAAATCCTCGTCCCGACCGCCGAAGGGCTGTAAATAAAAATCCACGTCATAGCGCTTGACCTTCAAAAGCAGAAAATCATAGGCAATGCACCAATAGATATTGTAGCAATCGCGCCATACATAATGATTGGAAAAAGCACATTCGCTGCCACGCTGATGCGTCTTAGAAATATAGCTCTCAAACAAAGGCTTTTCAGCTAATGTAACCTTCTTAAATTCTAAAATGGAAAAAACCTCCCTAATATTTTACGAGCCACCGCGATGCCCAAAACACCTGTAACAATTTGAGGTACGGACATAGCGAAAAGCACCGTCTTACGCACGGCGGGCACATCCAGCCCCACAAGGCTCAACGCGAGCCAGGCGGCGACCAGCATCACCGCTCCCTTGCCCAATGATGGCAGAAGCCACGCCAAGACGGTATCGCGCAGGCGACTATAAAGAAACACGAAAAGCAAATTGCCCAGCCACACCACGGGAATCAGAATGGGTAGCAGCAGCTGTCCCTGCGCGTAGGCCGTCACCGGCAAAAGCAGGCACAGAAGCACCGACGGCAGCATACCCTCCAGCGTATAGGTCACGACCAAAAGCATATGCACCAGCGTTCCGACCACGAAGGTGGAAAGCGGCAGGGGAATCGGCAAAATAAGTCTAATGCTTTGCAGGCACAGCGCCAGCGCCAAAAGCAGCGCCGCCCGCGCCAAGCTCCGACTACGCATTATGCGCGGGGCATTCCTTCGCCACGAAAGCCTCGTAGGCGGCCTGTAGCTTAGCTGCCAGCTCGCCTGGCTTGCCCTCGTTCACAAAGCCGCGATCAATCTTCGTCACCGGCATGAACTCGCAGCGCGGACCGCAGAGGAACGCCTCGTCCGCCTTCAAAGCGAACTCCTTATCAAAGGGACGCTCGATGACCTGTAAATCCAAATCCTTGGACAAACGCTCCATCAGCAGACGACGCACCACGTTCTTATGAATGAGATTATTCTCCGGATGCGTCCACAGAATACCATCCTTATAAATGAAGAAGCTGGACTCGGTAGCCTCGGTGATCTTGCCGTCGCGCACGAAAAGCGCCTCGAAGGCACGACTGATAGTCGCCTTCTGCCTTGCGATGACCTCGGGCATCCTGTTTAGGGTGTTGATATCGCAACGCGCCCAGCGCTCGTCCTTCTCCGTGATGACGTTCACGCCCTTAGCGCGCTTTTCCGCCAGAGCCGCACGATCTACGGGAATGGCGAACATCGTCAAATGCGGTATCGACTGCTCGGGATACGCCAAACCATACGGGGCGGAGCCGCGCGTCACCTGCGTATAAATCTCGCAATCCTTCAGCCCCGTCGCCGCGATCAGCTGCTCATGGAACTCCACCAGCTCCTCGATCATGTACACGCCGGGAATCTTTGCGGAGATCACCGAATCAAAAAGATTATTCATCAACGGCAGCAGAGCAAAGCTGCGACCGTTATAGACGGGCACCAATTCAAAAACGCCGTCGCCGAAATTGTGACCGCGATCGTTCACATCCACGAAGGCCTCCTCCATGGGCATGATCTCGCCGTCCACCAGTACCAGATTTTCGTTCATTATCCATTCCTCCAGCTATAAATATATACTCAAACTATAACGTAACTATTTTTTTCACACATCGCTCTAAAGTATAGTATAATAAAAGAGCGGGTGATAACATTAGTATTATACACCACCTTGCCCATTTTTGGCAAAGCCTCTTAACGACTATTCATATAGAAAATATTATTTTGAAGGAGCAAATTTATGAGTCATTTACCAACAATCATCACGGATCTGGCAATGATCCTACTCGTCGCCGGCGTAACCACCCTGCTGTTTAAGAAGATCAATCAGCCCCTAGTGCTGGGCTACATCATCGCCGGCTTCATCACTGGTCCCAATTTCGCCTTCTTTCCTACGATCACGGACAAGGTCAACGTGGAGTCCTGGTCGGAGATCGGCGTAATCTTTTTGCTCTTCGCTCTCGGTCTAGAGTTTAGCTTCTACAAGCTGAAAAAGGTCGGTAGCACCGCCTTCATCGCCACCGGCGTCGCCATTTGCGGCATGCTCACACTCGGCTACGGCATCGGCAGGCTGCTCGGCTGGGGACAAATGGAAAGCATCGTTCTCGGCGGTATGCTCTCCATGTCCTCCACCACCATCATCATCAAGGCCTTCGACGATCTTAGGCTGCGCGCCGAGGCCTTCACCGAGGTCGTATTCGGCATCCTCATCGTCGAGGATATCGCCGGTATCATCATGATGGTGCTGCTGTCCACCATGGCGGCGGCGACCGCGACGATCGCGCCCCTTGATCTGCTGCTTAGCGTCGCTCGCTTAGGCTTCTTCCTCATTCTTTGGTTCGTGCTGGGCATGTACCTCGTGCCAACCTTCTTCAAGCGTATGCAGTCCTTAATGAACGATGAAACGCTGGTAGTCGTTTCCATAGGTTTATGTCTAGGCATGGTGTTCATTGCCACGCAGCTGGGCTTCTCCTCCGCGCTAGGTGCGTTCATCATGGGCTCCCTGATTGCCGAAGCACCCAACGCCGAGCATATCGAGCATCTGGTCGCTCCGATCAAGAACCTCTTCGGTGCCGTATTTTTCGTTTCCGTCGGCATGATGGTCGATCCCTCCCTGCTTTTGCAGCACTGGCTCCCCGTACTCGCGCTCGTCATTACCACGATCTGCGGTCAGCTTTTCTTCGCGACCTGCGGCGTGCTGCTTTCAGGACATAAGCTCGACACCGCCGTGCGCTGCGGCTTCTCGCTCTCCCAAATCGGCGAATTCTCCTTCATCATCGCCTCCCTGGGCGCGTCCCTTGGTGTAATCAGCGATTATATCTATCCTATCATCGTCGCCGTCTCCGTAATCACGACCTTCACCACGCCCTTCTGCATCCTTTCGGCGGAGCCTGCCTATCAATTTTTGCAACACGCTCTACCCGATAAGCTGCTCAGCTGGCTGGATCGCTATACGGAAAACGAAAGCAATAACGCCCAGGATCAGGATTGGAAGAACCTGCTGAGCGAATATATCACGCAAACGCTCATCTATTCCACCCTGCTCCTTGCCATCGCCGTAGCGGCGGAGCTTTATCTCCAACCCTATCTCGGCGAAACGCTCAGCCTACCCTACGCACATTATCTCACCGCCAGCATCACGCTACTGTTCATGGCACCGCTTCTACGCGCCATTCTCATCAACAGAGCGGACAACGCCGAGCTGTTCTCCATACTATGGTTCAAAAAGCGCGCCAATCACCTGCCGCTGATCATTCTCATCTTCGGCAAGGTGCTCATCGCCGCCTGCGCGCTCTACTTCGTCTTTAATAATCTGCTAGGACTGCACGGCATCCTCGCCTGCATCGGCATCGTCGCCGCCGCCTACTGCATCGCCTCCTCCGATTGGCTGATGGGCGAATATCTGCGCATCGAATCGCGCTTTCTCGTTAATCTAAACGAAAAGCACATCCGTAAGCATCGCAGCGCCGAGGAAAGCTCCGAGCATAAATGGTTCGACGAGGAGCTGCTGCTCGCCTCCTATCGTCTGACGAGTACATCGCCTGCCATCGGTAAGACGCTCAAGCAGCTAGCTATTCGTCAGGATTACGGCTGCAACGTTCTACAAATACGCACGGCAAGCGGCATCACGGATATGCCGGGAGCGGAGCAAAAACTGAGCGAGCACGCCGAGCTGCTACTCATCGGCACGGAGGCACAGCTTAAGATCCTCGCCGCCGCAATCAAGCAGCGTCAGCTGGGCTTCGAACAAACGCAGGCACCACGCACTCTGCGCCGCTTCATGCTGGAGAACCACGCCGACCAAAGGGAGCAGGACTTCCTCTCCCTCGCCATTACCATCGACAGGCATTCGCCGCTTTTAGGCACCTCGCTCAAGGCAGCCAATCTGCGTAACAAATGGAGCTGCTTGGTTATCGGTCTGGAGCGTGGCGCGATCACGCTCACCAATCCCAATGTTTCCCTCGTCTTTGAGGAGAACGACCTGCTTTGGATACTAGGCAAGCAAAAAATGATGAACACCCTAATTAGAGAAGAGATTCTCTAGGCAAGCAATAAAATAAAGTCTAAACGAATAATTAAGGCAGTAATACGCGTTCCGTATTACTGCCTTTGCTTTAAATAATGCCTGCGCCGCGCAAGCGCCTCATGCTCTCCGCCAGCGTCAGCATACCCACGCGACTGCCCGTCTGCATAAAAGAGGCCAGCTGCTGCGTCCGTCCCTCACGCAGCAAATGACGCACCGCCTCCGTCGCCACAAGCAGCTCGAAGGCCGCCACCCGACCATGACCGTCCGCACGCGGCAGCAGCCTCTGCCGTGCCACCGCCAGCAGGGAATCAGCCAGCTGATCGCACACCTGCCTTTGCTGGGGCAGCGCGTCGATAAAGCGATGCAAACAGCTCTCCACGTCCTGCGTATGCAGCGTCGCCAGCACCAGATGCCCCGTTTCCGCCGCCGTGAGCGCGATGCCCATGCTCTCGGCATCACGCAGCTCCCCGACGATGATCACGTCCGGATCCTCGCGCAAAGCGGCACGCAAACCGCTGGCAAAGCTCGCCGTGTCCCGACCAATCTCGCGCTGATGAATCAGCGCCCTGCCTGCGGGGTAAAGATATTCCACCGGATCCTCCAGCGTAATGATATGCGCCGCCCGCGTCATATTTATGCGCTGCGTGAGCGCCGCCAAAGTCGTGCTTTTACCACTGCCAGTCGAGCCCGTGAGCAGGATAAGTCCGCCGTCAGCAGCCGTCAGCTCGCTCAGGCTCGAGGGTACGCCCAGCTCCTCGCAGGAGGGAAGCACGCTCGCGAGCAGGCGCACCGCCGCCGCGTACCCCTCTCCCTGGCGAAAAACGTTCACGCGACAGCGCACGTCGTCCAAGCGTACAGCGCAGTCCGCCTCTCCGCTCTGAGTGAGCGCGGTGCGCGCGCTTACGGGCAACGCGTTCAGTAAGCCTTCGAAAGCACGCGTATCCGTGGGCTGATCGCTCAACGCCTGCAAATTACCGCAAATGCGCGCCACAGGCACCGCGCCTACCGTAAGATGTAAGTCGGACGCGCCGAGCACGCGCGCACGCCGCACCAGCTCAATGCACATAACGCTCCTCCCTTTCGATCCCCGCGCGCCACAGCTCCTGCACCGTCGTCAAGCCTACCAAAGCCTTCTGTCTGCCGTCCTCGTACAAGCTACGCCAGCCCAAATCCTGCGCATGACTGAGCAAGGCCGCTCGCCCCACGTTCGCACTGATCAGCTCCGCCATATATTCGTCCACAGGAAAAAGCTCCTGCAACGCCAAGCGTCCGTGATAACCCTGACCACGACAAAGCTCGCAACCTCTTCCGTGCCTCAGCTCAAGCTCCGTATGCTGCTCCACCGCCAAATAGCTCCGCTCCATCACCGTCGCCGCCACGTCAAAAGCGCATTGCGGACACAGCCGCCGCACCAAGCGCTGCGCCAAAACGCCACGCAGCGCTGCCGCCAAAAGATAGGGCTCCACGCCCATATCCAGCAGGCGCACCACCGCCCCCACCGCGCTATTCGTATGCAAAGTGCTAAGAACGAGATGTCCCGTCAGCGCCGCCTGCACCGCCATGGACGCTGTTTCCGCATCACGAATCTCGCCGATCATAATAATATCAGGATCCTGACGCACGAGCGCGCGCAAGCCCAAGGCGAAATCCAGCCCCGCCTTGCGATTCACCGCCACCTGATTAATACCGCTCAGCTTATACTCCACCGGATCCTCGATCGTCACCAGATTCAAGCCCTCCTGCTTGAGCGCCTGCAAGGTGGCATAAAGCGTCGTCGTCTTACCGCTGCCCGTCGGTCCGGTGATCAAAAGCAAGCCGTTCGGCGCGGTATACATTCTACGATAAAGCTGCATATTTTCCGCGCTCAGCGCCAGCTCCTCCAGCGATAACAGCCCGTGCTTCTGATCTAAAAGGCGCACCGCCATCTTCTCCCCCTTGATCGTCGGCAAGCTAGAAAGGCGCAAATCAATCAGCCGATTATGGCAGGCCAACTGCCAGCGTCCGTCCTGGGGCACGCGCTTTTCGGCGATATCCATGCCTCCCTGCACCTTCAGCTGCGTGATCAGCGGACTGTAACAACTCAACGGCAGACGCGCCGCCTCCTGTAAAAGTCCGTCGATCCGCAAACGAATACGCACGTCCTTTTCCATGGGTTCCACATGCATATCGCTCGCCCCGCGTAGCACCGCCTCCTCCAAAAGCTGCTGCGCCAAACGACCGTTGTTGATAATTTCCATTGTAAACCCTCCCTTAGCAATTTTTTGCGGCAAGCACTTGCCATCTAGTTATATTATAGCATGTAATTTTCGCTAATCAAGTTTTTAGTGAAAAATTTCTGATATTTCTTGTTTAACACGCAAGTATGTGTTATAATGCATTTGGAAGGAAAATTAATCATATTATTTCTATTAAGGAGGCTTGTTTATGAAACGTCAGATGCTTAATTTTGTACTTTTACTTATTTTATGCCATCAAAGCCTGATCGCACAGGCACAGGAGGACGGGCGTAACCCCTTCCAACGACCACCGCAGGTCACGAGCGTCAGCACAGGCACGGCAAAGGTCGCCGTGACGAGCAATCTGCCGCAGCAAGCCGTCCTAACGCTGACGCGCGCCTATCCACTGAGCTACACCAACGCGACGGAGGTCAGCGAAACGCTCAAGGAGCTTGGCTTCGCTAGACTCAGCATCGCTAAAAATACTAACAGCGTCATTTTGCAGGGTAGCGAGGCGGAGCATCGACGCGCGCAGGAAATCCTACTTGCGCTCGACATCGCCACGAAGCAGGTAACGCTCGAAGCTAAGGTCATCGCGCTCAGTCAGGAGCATAACAAAAGCATCGGCATCAACTGGAATTGGGACAGCGTTCCGCAAAACAATTCCATCGACACCGATGACAGCGATTCCAGTGACGGTAGCAGTGCTACCTATGGCGGCAATTTTCAATTTTGGCGCAGCTACGCCTTCCGCTTTAACGCCACGCTCAACGCGCTCATCAGCGACGGCAGGGCTAAAATCCTTGCCAAGCCGCGTATTATCACCATTCCCGGACGCGAGGCCAGCATCTTCATCGGCGACCACATTCCCGTGCAAACGGAAAAGCACGACAGCAGCGGCAGCTATACCGCGACCGAATACGTGGATGCCGGCATCAAGCTGCAATATACGCCGCTAATCAGTCAGGACGGCAAAATGGTCACCGCCAAGGTACACACGGAGGTCAGCACGCCCGTCCTAATCAGCGAGCTAAAAAATTATCGCATCACCAGTCGCACGGCGGACACCAATGTGCGCATGTTCAGCGGCGAAACCCTGATGATAGGCGGATTGATTAACGAGGAGGAGCAAAACAATCTGCAAAAAATTCCTCTGCTGGGCGATTTGCCCCTGCTCGGACAGCTTTTCCGCAACCGCACCAAAAAGAAAAGCAAAGTGGAGGTCATTCTCCTCCTCACACCCCATGTTACGGAAGCAGGTAGCTCGCCCGCGATCTACACCGCGCCAGAGGAATGAAGGAGTTAGTCTTAACCAATTCATCACCAATTCGTTAGCCTATATCTTGGGACAAAAAAATACTACGCAAAACGTTTGATAAGCAAAAAAATAAAAGGGGCTGCCAAGGCAGTCCCTTTTACTATGAACAAAATCCGAATTAGCGCTTTTCTCTGATACGAGCTGCTTTACCGGTCAGGTTACGCAGATAGTACAGCTTTGCACGACGAACGATACCACGACGTGCAACCTCGATCTTTTCGATACGCGGGCTGTGAACCGGGAAGGTTCTTTCTACGCCGATACCATAGGAAATACGACGAACGGTAAAGTTTTCACGAACGCCGGAGCCGCTACGAGAAATTACAACGCCTTCAAAAAGCTGAACGCGCTCGCGAGAGCCCTCGACGATTTTGCAATATACCTTTACGGTGTCGCCTGCTTTAAATTCAGGGATGTCGGAACGAAGCTGTTCTTGTTCCAATACTTCAATAATGTTCATAATTTCCTCCTAAATCATAGACGTTCATGTGTGAACCCCACAGCGGACCGTCCGTATTACACAGCGATTATTTTACCATATACGCCACGCAAAAGCAAGCAATATATGCAAATAAATTAACATTCTTTACGCACTTAATGCGCCTCGTTCGCGCCCTCCGCAACTCGCTCAGCAGCGATTTTGGCGCGCAGCTCCTCCCAAAAGCGTCGCTCTCGCTTCTTCATCTTATAGGGCAGCGGAGCCTCTATATAACGCTTCTGCTCCTCGCTCAGCAGATCTGGACGCAGGAAATACGTCGCCTTCAGCGACTCCTGCAAGCGCCATTGCCTGATAAGCTCATGATTTCCGCCGCGCAGCACCTCCGGTACCTCCAGTCCCTCGAAAACAACAGGTCTGGTATATTGCGGATATTCCAAAAGCCCCGTACTGAACGAGTCCTCCTCCGCGCTTTCCAGCTTGCCCAAAACGCCGGGAATAAAGCGTGCGATAGCCTCCATCACGATTAACGCCGGCATTTCGCCACCCGTCAAAACATAATCGCCGATGGAAAGCTTTTCATCCACCCATTGAAAAATGCGCTCGTCAAAGCCCTCGTAATGCCCGCACACGAAAATAAAGTCCTGTCCGCAATGCGCGTACTCCTCCACGATCTCCTGCTTCAGCGTGCGTCCTCCCGGACACATAGCGATCACGCGTCCCTCAGGCAGCAGCTCCTTCGCCCTGCGAATCGCCGCCACCACAGGCTCCGGCTTCAGCACCATGCCCGCGCCGCCGCCAAATGGCGTATCGTCAACGGTACGGTGATTATCATGCGTGAAATCGCGCGGATTTACGCAGGCAAGCTCCACCAAGCCCTTGGCGACCGCGCGCTGCAAAATGCTGTGCGAGGCAGCCTGCTCGATCTGCTCGGGAAATAAGGTCACAAATACGAATTTCATCTATGTTAAACGTCCCTCCGCTTATAAATTCCGCAAGAATAAACTGCGATATGCTTAAATAGTATATCATCAGGGAGGCTTTTTCTCAAGAGCGACGCGAGCAAGAGTTATGCGCCGTCTTTATAACGACGCTGTCAGAATTTTTACCAAATCCTCCTCATTCAGTGGCACATAAGCCTCGGAAAGCCCGACGCCACCGCCGTCATTGGCGATATGCTTAGCCATCTCCTCGATCCTGCTATCGTCGATGCCGACCTCCCTTAGGTGCATCGGTATACCGATCGACTCAAAGAAAGCGTAGGTAGCGTCGATCGCCCTATTCGCGATCTCGTACTTATCAAGCTCCTTATCGATGCCAAAGACGTTTACACCGTATTTGACAAAGCGCTCCACCGTCCTATCGCTTAAAATGTAGCGCATCCACCTCGGCGTAATAATCGCCAAGCCCTCGCCATGAGTGATATCGTAATAGGCGCTTAAAGCGTGCTCGATCGCATGGCAGGGCCAACCAGAGGAAGAATTGCCGAGCGCGAGGATGCCGTTGCAGCCATAGGTACAGCAAAGCATCATCTCAGCCCTTGCCCTATAATCCTGCGGATTCTCTAACGCCGCCTTGGCATTTAGCATAAGGCTTTTCAGCTCCGCCTCGCAAAATCCGTCATTTAAAAGAGTGCTGTCCTCCACGAAATACTGCTCCATAACATGATTCATCGCGTCCGCGCAGCCTGCTGCCGTCTGCTTCTTAGATACGCTGAAGGTGTAGGTCGGATCGAGGAACGATGCCACTGGATAAAGATGCGGATCCACGTACCCGATTTTATCATTGGTCTCCGTTCTGGAAATAACGCCGCCGCAATCATATTCGCTACCCGTTGCCGCAAGCGTGATGATGTCCACGATGGGCAGCGCGTCCTTAGCAAACGCCTGATAAGAAATTAGATCCCAAGGATCACCGTCATATTTAGCACCCGCCGCGATCGCCTTAGAGCAATCAAGCACGCTGCCACCGCCTACCGCGAGAATCACGTCGATTCCCCGCTCCTTGCAAATTCTCACGCCGTCAAGCACGCTCGGATCATACTTCGGGTTCGGCTGAATATCCGACAGCTCATAAATTTCGAAACCCGTCAACAGCTCCTTTACCTTGTCATAAAGACCTATCCTTTTAATACTTCCCGAACCATAGGTCAAAAGAATCTTTTTACCGAGAGGCTGCATTACCTCTGGCAGCTTGGCGATCACGCCCTCGCCAAAAATCAATCTTGTAGGTGTTTGATAATCAAAGCCCTGCATTAAAAGCTCCTCCTTTTTGTAATTATCCATTGAAGCTATTTTAGCTTACCGTACTGCTCGTCATCCACAGGCTCCAGCCACTCGCTGCTCCCGTTCTCCCCCGGAACCTCGATTGCCAAGTGGGAGAACCAGCTATCCGATGCCGCTCCATGCCAATGCTTCACGCCTGCCGGAATATTGACGCAGTCCCCAGGCTTCAGCTCAATAGCCGCCTTGCCCCATTCTTGGTAGTAGCCACGCCCCGCCACGCAGATAAGGATCTGTCCGCCACCCTTATCAGCTTGATGAACATGCCAATTATTGCGACAGCCCGGTTCAAAGGTCACGTTATACACGCCAACCTGTGTAGTAGAGATTGGTGCAAGATAACTCTGCCCGATAAAATACTTAGCATAGGCATCATTCGATGCCCCAATAGGAAATACCATTTTAGCGGCATGTTCCTTTTTACCTGTCTGTACAATTTTTTCTTCCATATAAATAATCCACCCTTTCATAAAAAATTTATTATTCTACTCGGACTGCTCCTTATCCCATATCAAAACGCCGCTCTTTACAGCCTCCTCATATTTATCAATTTTATAATTCAGCCTATGCAACGCTTGATCATATTTTTCCCTAACCGCAAGCACCTTCTCCCGTGCTTCCTTCAGTAAATTACATCTTGCCTCAAAGGTTTCATCACCCTGCTGAAATAGCTTCACATATTCGATAATCATCTCCACGGGAACTCCGGCTCCCCGCAAGCAGATCACATTCTGGATCCAGCCTAGATCCGCTTCCGTATAATTACGAATCCCGCCTGCCGTTCTCCCAACCTCAGGGATCGCGCCGACGCGCTCATAATATCGAAGCGTATCAGCACTAATCGCAAACTGTGCGCATACCTCTTTAATAGTCACAAGCTTCTCCTTTCCTCAGCCTCTGCTACGCTTTTCAAGCTTTTTAAGCGATCGCCTAGCCAATCTTTTCCAAAAAGCCACAAGCCATTTAGCTAACGAAGCTTGGATAGCTCCGCCATTCAAGACCATTTTACTACTTATAGTTAACTCCAAGTCAAGTGCTTTCCCTTTTTTTCTAAAAAATTTTTACAGATTTTTGCTTCGAATTCGGCGCGCTTCGCCTCTTTTTCTTATTTTTTCTCCGAAACTAGAGCAAAAATTGACTTTTTACAGGAATGGCTTTTATAAAAAGCAAAGCGGGCAAGCACGACCTGAATCACGCTTACCCGCTATTTTTATGTGATTTTACAAATTATGCACGCCTCACGACCTGCTATGCCTCGTCAACCCATTCGGGAAGCGTAACGACGATACGCCTCTCAGACAAATTGATCTCCTTAACATAAAGCTTCAGTGCCGGCAGTAGGATATCCTTCTCCCCAGGAACGGCGATAACATAAACATCATTGCTGCCCGTGCTCAAGGAATCCTTGAATGTGCCCAGCTGCTTGCCCGCCTCGTCATACACCGGCAACCCGATGAGGTCGGCAACATAAAACTGCCCCTCCTCCAATGCCGGCAAATCCTCCGCGTTGATCAGCACCTCCTGATCTCGCAGCAGCTCCGCCTCGTTCATCGAGCTGACCTCCTCCGTCGTCACTAGCACCATACGCTTGTGAAAACGAGCATTCTTCACAGTCAGCCTGCGGCCGTTCGCTAAAAGTAAATATTGCAAATTCAAAAATTGCTCCGGCTTTTCCGTCAACGGCAGAATACGAATATCGCCCCGCACACCGTGCGGAGCGACGATTTTACCAATTACTATTTGGTTATGCATGGATTATTCGCGGAAAGCGATGACCTTACCGTCCTCGGTAAGAATCTCCGCACCCATCAAAGCATCCAAATCAGTACCGACGGTAATTTCCACGGTGCGCTCCAGCGTACCATGACCGATCTCGGCACCCATCTCCAAGGCCTCCGCTCTCTTGAGCTTAGCCTCGGCATCTGCCTTAGCGGCGGTGCGTTTATTTCTCTCCACGTCGATCTGCTCGCGCAAAGCCGGAAGCACGCTCAGATCAGCAGCAGCCTGATGCAAAGCCTTTTTGGCTTGGAACTCAAATTGCTCCAGATCAAGCTCCATATTTTTTATGGTATTTTGGAGATCCCCAATAATTTTCAACTTCAAATCTTCGGTTACCTTTGCTTTTACGGCAACAGGAACTCTTACAAACATTTTATCCATTGCTATACCATCTCCGATTAAACAATCTCAACAATAACTTTTACGTTTTCGCGTGTTGCCACTGCTTTCATAACAGTACGGATGGCTTTGGCGATTCGGCCTTGCTTTCCAATAACCTTACCCATGTCTTCAGAAGTAACATGGAGGCGGAGTACGGTAGTAGTACCGTTAATTTCCTCCTCCACTACTACTGCAGAGGGATTACTTACAAGAGACTTGGCCATTACTTCTACCAATTCTTTCATGTAGATCACGCCTCTCTTTTAAATTATTTTGCTGCTTTAGCTTCAGCAAATGCTTTCATGATACCTTGTTTGCTGAACAAGTTCTTAACGGTATCAGTAGGCTGTGCACCCTTACCCATCCAATCGATTGCTTTTTCAGCATCGATCTTTACAGCTGCCGGGTTAACGGTGGAGTCATAGTAACCGATGGATTCGATGAAACGACCGTCACGAGGGGAACGAGCGTCTGCTACTACGATACGATAGAAGGGAGCCTTTTTAGCACCCATACGTTTTAAACGAATTTTAACTGCCATGTTGATAGTCACCTCCTTAAATATATCTCAACAACATGGAACTTGTGAATCTATTAACGACCAAAGGGTAGATGGAAACCACCCTTGGACGCAAACTTAGCCATACCCTGCATACGCTTCATCATCTTCTTGCTTTCCTCGAAGTTTTTCAGCAGCTTATTAACATCCTGCACGCGCATACCGCTACCTAAGGCGATACGCTTGCGGCGACTGCCGTTGATGATATCAGGGTTACGTCTTTCCTTCGGAGTCATGGAGCGGATAATAGCCTCGATGCGATCGAATTCCTTCTCATCGACGTTCGCTTCCTTTAGCTTTTGACTGATACCGCCCATACCGGGGATAAGACCGAGAATCGTTTCCAGGGAGCCCAGCTTTTTAACCTGCTGCATCTGCTCCAAGAACTGCTCTAAGGTGAATTCATCCTTGCGCAGCTTCTTCTCCATTTCCAAGGCCTTGGCAAGATCCGTGGTGGACTGAATTTTCTCCACCAAAGTAAGGATATCGCCCATGCCCAGAATACGGGAAGCCATGCGATCCGGATGGAAGGGCTCCAAAGCATCCAGCTTCTCGCCCAAGCCGATCAGCTTAACAGGCTTGCCGGTAACCGCCTTGACGGAAAGCACCGCGCCACCGCGAGCATCGCCATCCAGCTTAGTAACGATCAAACCGTCGATACCCAGCTGACCATTAAAGGCCTCAGCCACAGTAACCGCGTCCTGACCGGTCATCGCGTCGACAACCAGCAGGATTTCCTGCGGAGTAACGGCGCTCTTAATATTGCGCAGCTCCTCCATCAGCTCCTCATTGATATGCAAACGGCCGGCGGTATCGATAATCACAGTATCGCAAGCCAGACTACGTGCCTTTTCAACCGCCTTTTCAGCGATTTCTACCGGAGAAACCTTATCGCCCAGGGTGAACACGGGCACGCTCAGCTGCTCGCCCAGCACCTGTAGCTGCGTAATTGCCGCCGGACGATATACGTCACCAGCAACCAGCAAAGGCTTCTTGTGCTTCTTCTTCAAATAATTCGCCAGCTTACCAGCGGTGGTAGTTTTACCCGCGCCCTGCAAGCCTACGAGCATGATCACCGTCGGCGGCTTCTGCGCCACCGTCAGCTTGCTCTGCGTACCGCCCAAAAGCTCGATCAGCTCCTCATTAACGATCTTAATGATTTGCTGATGCGCGGTCAGACCTTCGCCGACCTCCGCGCCCAGGGCTCTCTCCTTAACCTTCGCCACAAAGTCCTTAACGACCTTGAAGTTTACGTCGGCATCCAAGAGCGCCATACGCACCTCGCGCATGGGGGCCTTCAAATCCTCCTCGGTCAGCTTGCCGCTGCCACGGAACATTTTTAACGCATTTTGTAATCTTTCGGATAAACTTTCAAATGCCATTCCCATTACCTACCTTCACCGCAGATACGCTCCAAGCGCGCCACGGCTTCACCATTTTTAACTCTATCACATTCACTAAGCAACTGTATGATTCGGTGCAGCTCCTCGTGCAGCGCCTCCTCCTTAGAAAAGATACCCAAGGAAGCCTCATAGCGCTCCAAAATTTGCTCCACCCTTTTCAGTAAGTCATGAACAGCCTGACGGGATACGCCAAGCTCCTCAGAAATCTCACTCAAGGAAAGATCGTCATAGAAATAAAGTCGCATACAGTCCGACTGCTTTTCCGTCAGCAGCGCGCCGTAAATATCAAACAGCCTGCCCAAACGCAAGCGTTGTTGAAAAAACTCTTCCCGTGACATACTCCTACCTCTCGCAATTCACTCACTTGTGATAGTATACCCAATCCTCAAGCCTTTGTCAAGTAATTTTGCTTTACGTTCTTATTAAACCGCCCGCGAAGCGCTTAATTAACTAATAATACGTAAAAAGTGAGCCTCCGGCGAGTGATGCATTTCACCGAAGGCTCTACTTTTTTTTAATTCCCGACCACTACGGAAGGCTGGCGATAACGCCCTACGCGCTTCTCGCATACCCTAAATAGCAGCTGGGTAAGGGTGCACACGATAATGTAAACGATAAATACGTCGATATAGGCTTCCACATAATTATAACCATAGGAGGCAGCGATCTTGCCCACCGCCGTGATATCCTTCACCGCCATCATAAAGGCCAGCGATGTATTCTTAATCAGGCTAATCGTAACATTGCACAATGCCGGCAGTGCCACCGTCAGCGCCTGCGGAATAATCACGCGGGTATAGGTATGAAAGGTCGACATGCCGATCGACAAGCCTGCCTCGAGCTGTCCCTTATTGATGCTACCCAAGGCACTGCGAAACACCTCCGAAAGCACGGCGATCGTACTGATGATAAAGATAATGTAGGCATACCAGATCGTATTTAAATTGAAGATATTGTACTTAATGCCGAACTCCTTGAACAGATAATTCAGCAGACTAGGCAGCAGGCTGTAGATAACCAAAATTTGGATAATCACGGGAATGCCGCGAATCAAGGAAATATACAGCTTAATCGGTCCCTGCACATAGGGCGTATTCTTCAAACGAGCCAGAGCGATGAAGAAAGCAAAGGGAGCAGCTACCAGCAGGGCAACTATCGTAATAGATAGAGTTACCGGCAGTCCTCGGAAAAGCAGCCCGAAGGTTTTCAACATAAAGTCATAATTCAACTCCATCTGCTTCACTTCCTCTCCAAACTAAGCTTTTGCGGTTGCAGATAATTCTCCGTCCGCAAAATGAGCTCTGCCAAGATAATCGACAGAAGCCAATATATCAATCCCACGGCTATGTACACCTCCAAGGCTGAAGCGCCATAGGCACGGGAAATGATCAGCTGACCGGCACCAAGTAAATCCACCAAGCCTATCGTATATGCCAACGAGCCCTCCTTCAGCAAGCCCAAAAGCGAGTTGCCGAAGTTCGGCAGCGCGATGACCGCCGCCTGCGGCAGCACCACGCGTCTAAACGCTGTGAAGGGCGAGATGCCCACGCTCACCGCCGCCTCCAGCTGTCCCTTGTCCACGCTTTGGTAGGCCGCGCGCATGACCTCCGAAATGGAGGCCGCGAAAAGCAGCGTAAAGGTTACGATAACGAAGAAGGCTCTGCTAAAATCGTTGATATCATACTCAAAGACCTCGAGGAAAAACTTCGGCAGTCCGTAAAAGACGATGAACAGCAGGATAATGGAGGGCGTGCAGCGCATCGTGTAGATGTAGGTTTCCGCAAGATAACGCTGCACTCTGCCGCCCCTGACCTTTGCCAAAGCCAGTACGGCTCCGAGCAGCGAGCCACATATAACTACTACCAGCACAACGCCCAGAGTAACGCTTAGGTACGGTAGAACGTCCGTCGCAAATTGTAAGATAAGCTGAGGCTCAAAAGGTCTCATAGTATTCACTCCTCACAGGCGTCTATTTTTCAATCACGCCGTCACCCTTAACATATTTGAAAATATCCTCGCCGAAATACTTGTTTTCCAGCTCCAGGATCTTGCCTTCCTTCTTCAGCTCATCCACAGCCTTGTCGTAATCGGCTGCCAGCTGAGCGTCCTTCTTGTTAAACAGAGGATAGGTCGGAATCGCCATATGACGCGCATAAGCAAATTTATCGGCAAACCTGTGATACTTACCGGTGTCCTTAACCACATTGTTATAATGGTTCAACTCGATGTTCAGATAAGCATCGTAGCGACCTTCAAGCACCCAGGTATAGGCATCGGCAACATTGAAGTTTTCGGAAGGCTGCAAATCTATCTTAGCGTTCGGATGCTCCCTGTTATATTGCTCAACAACGGCATACTGCGCGTTTTGCGGAGCGATGGGCACCAGCTTGCCGCTGAATTTCGCGAAGCTCTCCAGATCGTGAATCTTGTCCGCGTTCTCCTTGCGGAAGGTAATACCGATAACGCTGGCAGCGATATAATTCTTTGGGAAAATGTACTTATCCTTACGCGCCTTGGTGTACCAAGAGCCCTTAACGCCCACATCGTATTTACCGCTTTCCACGCCGATTAGCAGATCGTCATCAGAGGTAGCGATGTATTTGAACTCGTACTGCGGCAGCTTCTTGGCAACCTCCTGCAATACGGCGACCTCGAAGCCGTCAGGCTCCTTCTTTTCATTAACATAGCAATACGGAACATAATCGGAACGATGCGCTACCTTGACGATCTTCTTATCGCTTTTAGGAGCGTCAGCCGCCTTCTTTTCTCCCCCGCAGCCTGCTACGATGAAGGCGGAGGTTAAGCCGATAGCGGCGATCAATGCAGTAATTTTTGCAGTTCTGGAAAATAAAGCTTTAAACATAATTCTCTCTCCTCTCAAATTCTCTACGCCCCTAAAAATAGCACATCCCGATTTATTGTCAAATAGCTGCGGCCTTAGCGCGCACCCACTCTAAACGAGCTACGTCGATCTCGTTCGGTACCGTGCAATCGGCACCCAAAATTACGCCCTTGCGGCCTGCGCCCTTCACTATTCCCTCGGTAAAGGACTCAACCTGCTCTCGCGTACCGCTGTTCAAAATTCCTTCCGGCGTATTATCATAACCGCCGATAACGGCACGACCGCCAAAAAGCTCCTTGCCCTCGCCCAAAGGAATGTTTTCGACATTCACTGCCCAGTTAATCGCCTTAGCGGGATAATCAACATACCAGCTGATATCGTTACGATTGCCATGGAAGCCGCAAATATGCAGGATATTGTTCTCGCTGACACTATTGGCTGCCGCCAAGATTTTCAACTCGCCTGGCTTGATTACCGCGTCATAGCGTTCCTTCGTAACCTCCGGCTCGGGAATATTCTGTACGCTGAAGTAAATGCCGTCGGCACCGCCCTCGGCGATAACCGCACGAGAAAGAGTGGCGATATCCTCTGCCAGAACGTCCAGCACACGCTTCAGGGCTGCATCCTCCTCAACGATGAGCTTAGCTACCAGCTTATTTTCATTAGCCTTTTGCAGCAGGCGGAAATATTTTACTGGTGCGAAAATGTTATAGAACAGCAGCACCTCGTCACCGAAACGCTCCTTGATCGTCTTAACCAGCTTAACCTGACCTTGAATCCAGGGATGCTCCGCGCCGACAGGCTGAATATCGCCCAGCTCCTTTAGGCTGCTAATGTCACGCAGGCTGTCATTCGGATAACCGAAGAAGCCGTCGCTCATAATCTTTACGAAATCAGGCTTGAAGCTGTCATAAAATTTTTGATGACCTGCTATAACGCGCTCTACAATACTCGGATCCTTTAAACCATCCTGTCTTTCCTCAACCTGCGTAAAGTGAAACCAAAAGCCCACGGGCACGCGATCCACCGGTTGATTATTCAAAGCTGCTAACACCAATTCTTTTTTATTTTGACTCATTTCTACTCTCCCCTTTAATATCTACTTTTCATATGAACTTAGTAGGTTTTCATATGTTTAGTCATATTTTACTCTCTTTTTTACACTTGTCAAGGGGTTTAGGTAATTTTTTTATGTAAAATGCGTTTTTTTATGAGCAAAAACATTTAAATGTAAAGTTTGTACACTTTTCAAGGTATTAGGTAATGCGGAGCTTTTTCAT
>CAYZOZ010000001.1:0-89282 GCA_964480295.1 uncultured Phascolarctobacterium sp. | reverse complement strand
TTATGCTTTATAGAAGATGTTTTTATTTTACTGAAGCGCTTGCTTATGTCGAGCGTGCATATGACGGTGAAAGGAGTATTTTTCATGAACAGAGGTAAATTATTTAAGCTGCTTGGTGTACTGCTGGTGGCTATGGCGTTTTTGAGCTTGGGCTGCGGCGCGTCTTCCGCACCCCAAATAGGCGGTAATCCCGAAGGAGGCTCGGTGAAGGTGGAAAAGGGCAAAAAGGTTTTGGTGGCATATTATTCTTGGGGCGGCAATACTAAGGCGTTGGCTGAGGAGATCCACAGACAGGTTGGCGGTGATCTGCTGCCGATTCTGCCAGAGGAGGCGTATCCTTCCAGCTATAACGCGACCGTGGATCGCGCGAAGGCGGAGCAAACGAATAACGCTCGTCCTGCTGTTAAGACTAAGATCGCTAATTTTGATCAGTATGATGTCGTTTTGCTGGGCTATCCCAACTGGTGGGGCAGCGCACCGATGTTTATGGCGACCTTTGCCGAAAGCTATAAATGGGACGGTAAGGTGATCGCTCCCTTCTTCACTCATGGCGGTGGCGGCGTGCAGCGTTGCTACAGCGATATGCAAAAATACGCTAAGGGAGCGCAGTTTGCGGATTATCTGTGCATCTCTGGTAGCAGCGCGCGCAATGCTCAAGGCGATGTTACTGCTTGGCTGCAAAAGATCGGCTTGAAATAAAAGCGGATAGCGGTAGTGATGCGAACGAAAAACAAGTAAGGCTAGGAGAGCTTGATCGCTGTTGATCAAGGCTCGTCAGTAGCGGCACCATGCGGTATGTGATATATCGGATGGTGCCGCTTTTTAGGGAGGTGCGGTGATGCGCTACATTTTGCAAAGAGCGGCGGGCTATATTTTCGGCTTTTTGCTTTTTTATGAGCCATTCATGTATTTCGGCAGGCTGTGGAATATCTTTTGGCCACAGACTGGCTTTCATTCGATTCACGAGCCGTGCGCGCGCATTCCCCTGGCGCGTTTGCTGACGGGCGAGCTGATGGCGAGCGGCGAAATGTCGCTGACCTTCGTGCTTTTGCTGCTGCTGACGAGCCTGCTGTTCGGACCGTTGTTTTGCGGCAGGCTGTGTCCGGCGGGCGCGTTCAGCGAGCTTTTGAGCAGGCTGCTCCCCGAGCGTTGGCAGCTTGATTGGCCGAGGCTGGTTTCGGTTTTGCCGCTACGCTATGGCTTTTTCGCGGGCTTTTTGCTTTCTCTATGGCTGGGCTTGGGCTTGCCCTGCACCTATTGTAATTATTATACTCTGGAGATATTTGTTAATTTTTTATGGAGCGGCGTACTGCTGAACAATTTGCTGTCGCTTTTGGCGACCTTCTTCCTCGCCAATATCGTGCTGGGCTTGTTCAATAAGGGTGGACGCGGTTATTGTCAGCTTCTTTGTCCGGTGGGTACGTTTAACGCGCTTTGCTCCTTGGCGGGCGAGCGCTTGGGACTGTGGCGTTGGCGCGTGCGCCACTCTGCCTGCGTCGGCTGCGGTAAATGCGTTCGCGGTTGCCCCATGCGCGCGATTAGACTGAACGAGCGCGCGGATATCGACCAAGGGCTGTGCATCTCCTGTGGTCAGTGCGCTTATGCTTGCCCGAAAAGGGCGATCGCCTATGGCAGAAGTAAGTGAGGTGTGTTAAATGAAGCTTGAGCATAAGCAGAATATATTTTACTCTGGCGGAGCGACGCTAAGCGTTCTGCTGGGACAGGCGATCAATAGTAACGCGTTGGGCACGTACTTCGTGCGCACGGGCGTGCCGGGCTGCACCGGCGTATGCGGCGCGTGTTCCGGCAGCTGTGTCGGAACGTTGGCGGTGGTCGGTTGGCTCGGATACAGCTGCTGGCGGCAGCGGAACGAGCAGGTCGGGGCGGCGCGGAAGTGAGTAAAAGGGATGGAGCCACGCAAGCAAGTGTTTAATCAGTAACGTTTCCTAATAAAATTTCGGTTTTATTAATGTTAGCTATTGCAAACTAAAAAGCTTTATGATATAATCTTTAGCTGTAGATACGTTGAAACACCGCTTAACAGCGTAAAAAGCGAAATTCGCAATGAGTAAGGTAGAGGAAACAAGGCAACTCTTACGAGCAAATTTTGAAGGACGCGGCTTGCAATGTGGAGCTTTGTTGATACGGATTTACAAAAAAATATATCCGTACTGGAGGAATTTATAATGAAGAAATCTTTAGTATTAGCTATGGCTATGGCTCTGGGCGTAACCGCTTCCGCTTATGCTGCTAACCCGTTCTCCGATGTGCCCGCAGGTCATTGGGCATATGATAGCATTAACAAGCTGGCTGCTGCTGGCGTAATCGAAGGCTATGGCGACACCACCTTCGGTGGCGACAAGCTGATGACTCGTTATGAAATGGCTCAAATCGTTGCTAAAGCAATGGCAAAGGGCGCTAACGTTGACAAGCTGGCTGCTGAATTCGCTGACGAGCTGGACAACTTGGGCGTTCGCGTTGCTAACCTCGAAAAGAAGGCTGACAATGTAAAAATCGCTGGCGAGGTTCGCGCTAATTATGTATCTCGTAAGAGAGTTAGTGAAAAATCAGAAAGTGATCTGCGTTCTCGTCTGTGGATCAACGGTCAGATCAATGAGGATTGGACCTATACCGGCATGATTGAAAACGTGCAAAAGTTGGCTAGCAGCAATAGCGGTGATGAAAGCACGGATTTCAGACGCGCATATGTAAACGGTAAGCTTGGTGGCTTGGCAGTACAGGCAGGTCGTTGGAATGAAGTAGTTTCCACTGGTTCCATTTTGGATTCTCATTTGGACGGCGTTAAGCTTTCCTATGGCGATAAGGTAAAGATTTCTGGCTTGGCAGCTAAGGCTGTTGATGAAGACACTGATAACTTCGAATTAGCTGCTGATGATCGCGTATACGTAGCAAGCTTGGAAGCTAAGCTGGGTGCTGTAGATGCCTTCGCTAACTACTTCAAAGTAGATGCTGCTGCTGACAAGGATATTTATAACGTAGGTCTGTCCTTCGACGTAGCTAAGGACTTGAACCTGGCTTATGAATATATGTGGGCAAGCAAAAAGCTTAATAAGGACGTTTCCAAGGACGGCTTCGTAGCAACCTTGGCTTATAAGGGTTCCGAGCCTGAAGAGGCTGGCTCCTACGGTCTGCATGTAAGCTATTATGATCAACCCTCTAACGCATTCTTAGTTCCTACCTATGATTTGGAAGCATTCGCTGAGGACGGTGGTTATAAGGGCTGGAACGTTGGCGTTGACTACACTCTGGCTAAGAACATTCAGTTGGTAGTTAACTACTATGATACCGAAGCTAAGACTGGCAATGACAAGGGCAGAACCCTGTTCAGCGAGCTGTACCTGTACTTCTAATCCGCACGGAGCAGGAGCCGCTATCGTGGAACGTGGCTTGACGCGTAAGCTTGCGTCCGCGGTAAAGGTATAACTAAACAGAAAATATAAAGTGGCTGTCGCGCTAAGGCTTTAGCAGGCAGCCACTTTTTGTTGGCTTTTGGGGGACATATTGTGTGCGTGAAGTAGTTTTCAAATTTGATAGCAGTGATAACTCGCTACCTACGCTCGTGTAATAGCGCGATTCGCAAAAGTTATGGTTGCTAAAACTGTGCGGAAGTGTCATAATAAGAAGGAATGATTTTGTTTTCATGCTATTGCAATATATTAAGGAGTGATGTAATCAATGAACAGAGAGCTTTCTATGGAATTTGTACGTGTAACCGAGGCTGCGGCCATCGCCTGCGGTCGTTTGATCGGCAGAGGTGATAAGAACGGCGCGGACGGCTTGGCGGTTGACGCTATGCGTGCTGCGTTCGATACCGTAAATATCAGCGGTACCGTAGTTATTGGCGAGGGCGAGATGGACGAAGCACCGATGCTTTATATCGGCGAGGAGGTTGGCGCAGGCGGTCCTGCCGTGGACATCGCTGTTGATCCCGTTGAGGGCACCAATTTGGTAGCTAAAGGTCAGCCCGGAGCTATTGCCGTAATCGCTATCGCACCGCGTGGCTGCCTGCTGCATGCTCCCGATATGTACATGGATAAGATCGCCGTTGGCCCTCGCGGCAAGGGCTGCATCGATATCGACGCGCCGATGGGCGTTAATTTGGAGCGAGTAGCGAAGGCTATGAACCGCAAGATTGCCGATTTGAACGTCGTACTGCTGGATCGTGAGCGTCATTATCCGCTGATGCAGCAGATTCGCGAGGCTGGCGCGCGCATTTCCCTGATTACCGACGGCGACGTTAACCCGATCGTTGAATGCTGTATCGAGGGCAGCGGCGTGCATATGTACGTAGGCAAGGGTGGCGCTCCCGAGGGCGTTCTTGGTGCGGTAGCCGTTAAATGCTTGGGTGGCGATATGCAAGCTCGTTTGTGCCCCGAGGACGAGGCTCAGGCTCAGCGTTGCCTGAAGATGGGTATCAGCGACGTTAGCAAGGTGCTGACTTTGGATGATTTGGTTAAGGGCGATGATTGCATGTTTACCGCGACCGCCATTACTAATTGCAATATGCTGCACGGCTTGAACTATTTCAACGACGGCGTGCGTACTCATACTGTTTCCGCACGTTATAAGACTGGCACCGTGCGCTTTGTGGACGCTATCCACAGCCTGGATAGAAAGGTTTTGGCAGTTAAGCTGTAATTTTCGGTACTATCAAATTATTAATAAAAGGGTGTAAAGCGTGTTTACACCCTTTTTAGTGTTTGCTTTTATGGAAAATATTTTATTGAATCAGGTGGTCGGCGTCGACGAGGTGCAACAGGCTGCCACATGGCAAAAGGAGAAAAGGGCGGGGATTCTTACCGGGTTGAGCGGCAGCTCTAAGTCGGTCTTTTTTGCTGCCATGGACAAGCTTTTGGGCGAGCGCGGCAGCATTGCCTTTATTACTGCCTCGCGCGAGGAGATTCGCGCCTATCGTCGGGAGCTGAATTATTTTTATCCCAATCTGCCGATGCAGGAGCTTTATCCCGTTAGCTTACCGCGTGTGCAGGTGGAAACGCAAAGCCTGGAGCTTCAGGCGGGACGCGCCGCCGCTCTACGCTTTTTGCAGGGCGAGGAACGCGGTATCGTCTTTATTACGGCGGAGGCGTTGCAGCAGAAGCTCTTGCGTCCGAGCGGGCTTACGGGGCGACAGCTGCTTTTGCACGTGGGCGAGGAGCATGAGCAGAAGGACGTGCTGCGTAGCTTGCTGGAGCTTGGCTATGAGCGCACGGATCAGGTGGACGCGATCGGGCAGTTCTGCCTGCGCGGCGATATTCTCGATGTTTTCCCGATAAATTGCCATGCTCCCGTGCGTGTGGAGTGGTTTGATAACGAGCTGGACGCTATGCGTAGCTTTGATGTAAATAATCAGCGCAGTATTCAGACCTTGCAGGAGGTGCGCGTTATGCCGCTGACCGTGGACGAGGACTGTGCCTATGACGCGAGTGTTTTTGATTATTGCGCTTCCTCTACGCTGCTGGTATTGGACGAGCCCACGCGTTTTTTTTCCATGCTGGAGAAGCTGGAGAAGGAGAACATGGAGCATGCCGATGAGCTGCTGACGCAGGCGGAGCTGCGCGAGCAATGTGCTTGTCATGGCGTACAGCTGGTGTCCGCGCTGGCTCATAGCTATTTGCGCGGTTTGCCTATGCTCAGCGTGCCGGTGCGCTCCGTTTCTCCCTATAATAAGAATACAAATCTTTTGGTTGAGGATCTGCATAATTTCCTCGCGGACGGTATTACGCCCTTGATTATGCTGTCGAGCAGCGTGAAGGCACGCGGCTTTGCGGATAATCTGCATAATTACGGCTTGCAGGGCGTTTTCGTGCAGGATATTCTGCGCCCCGGTAAGGTCAATGTCATGTCCGGTGATTTGGATCATGGCTTCCGCTTTTGGGATAGTGACTGGGTATTTTTGACCGAGAATGATATCTACGGTATGCAGAAGCGCAAGCGTCTGCACAGTAAGAACCAAGGGCAGCAGCTGCAATATTTCTCCGACATCAAGGTCGGCGATTACGTGGTACATAAGCTGCACGGCATTGGTCGCTATATCGGCGTGGAGAACGTCGAGGTCGGCGGCATTCATCGTGATTATCTGCTGCTCGCCTATGCTGGCGAGGATAAGCTTTATGTGCCCGTGGATCAGGTCGGGCTGCTGCATAAATACGTGGGCAGCGAGGGCACCGTGCCGCGCCTGTCGAAGATGGGTGGTACGGATTGGAAACGTACGACCGGCAAGGCGGCTAAGGCGATCACCGAGCTGGCGGAGGAGCTTTTGCGTTTGTACGCGCAGCGACAGATTATCCCCGGGCACGCCTTCGCGCCCGACAACGATTTACAAAAGGAGTTCGAGGAGACCTTTCCCTATGAGGAAACGCCAGATCAGCTCAAGGCGATCGCCGAGATCAAGGCGGATATGGAGAAGCCCCAGCCCATGGAGCGTCTGCTTTGCGGCGACGTGGGCTATGGCAAGACCGAGGTGGCGATCAGGGCGGCGTTCAAGGCCGTTTTGGACGGTAAGCAGGTGGCGGTTATGGTGCCGACCACCGTGCTGGCGCAGCAGCATTTTCTGACGTTTAAGGAACGTATGCGTAATTTCGGCGTGCGTGTGGAGATGCTTAATCGTTTTTGTACGCCGAAGGAGCAGCGTCGCGTGCTGGAGGAGCTGGAGAACGGTCAGGTCGATATTTTGATCGGCACGCATCGCCTTTTGCAGCCCGATGTGCAGTTCCCAGATTTGGGCTTGCTCATTATTGACGAGGAGCAGCGCTTCGGTGTGGCGCAGAAGGAAAAGATTAAGAAATGGCGCACGGGTATCGACGTTTTGACGCTGAGCGCGACACCGATTCCGCGCACTTTACATTTGGCGTTGGTTAACGGTCGCGATATGAGCGTGATCGAGTCGCCTCCAGAGGACCGTCTACCAGTGGAGACCTATGTCAGCGAATATAACGAGGGCATGCTGAAGGAGGCGATCGAGCGCGAGCTTCGGCGCGGAGGTAGGGTGTATTACATCCATAACCGCGTGAGTGGGCTGGAGGCGATCGCCGCCAAGGTGCGCCGTCTGGTGCCCGGTATCAATATCAGGATCGCGCATGGGCAGATGAACGAGGAGATGCTGGAGGACGCGATGATCGCCTTCTATGAGGGCAACTGCGATATGCTCCTGTGTACGACGATTGTGGAAAATGGCTTGGACGTACCATTGGCGAACACGATTATTATCGACGGGGCGGAGAATTTCGGTCTGTCCCAGCTCTATCAAATGCGCGGACGCGTGGGACGCAGCTCGCGTCTGGCTTATGCCTACTTCGTCTATAAGCCGAACAAGGCGCTGAGCGAGGTGGCGGAGAAGCGCTTGCAGGCGATCCGCGATTTCACCGAGTTAGGTGCGGGCTTTAAGATTGCGATGCGCGATTTGGAGATTCGCGGCGCTGGCAATTTGCTTGGCAGTCAGCAGCATGGACATATCGTGGGTATCGGCTTTGCCGCCTACTGCGAGATGCTGGAGAACACGATTACGCGGCTCAAGGAGGGCAAGATCTCCGTAAGCGAGCCAGAGCCAGTACTGGAGATTCCAGCGGAGGCCTATATTCCCGATTCCTATATCGCCGATCCGCGTTACAAAATGGAAATCTATCGTCGCCTGTCCGAGATGGAGTACGCGCAGCGTGACGATTTGCTGGACGAGCTGATCGACCGCTTCGGCAACGTTCCTCCGCAGGTGGAGATGCTGTGGCGCTTGGCATCGCTCAAGGGGCTATGCCGTTTGATGCACGTGCGCGGCATTAACGTGCGCCCGGGCATGATCCGTATTACCTTTGGCGAGAACGTCAATATCAATACCGAGATGTTCATGCGGCTTTTGAATACCTATAAAAACAGTATGAGCTATAAGGGCGGCAGGGAGGCGCAGCTACTCTATCGCACGACCTCCTTGCAGGAGGAGCCTTTGACTTGGCTGGAGCGCACGCTGCCGAAGCTGGCTTTGGGCAATAAATTTAAGAGATAAGAAAAGAGGTGAAGGCAGATGGGCAAGGACAAATTTTTACGCGGCGCGATGATTTTGATGCTGGCAGGTCTGGTAGTCAAAATCCTTGGCTCGGTCAACCGTATTCTGCTTTCACGTTTTTTGGGTGGCGAGGGGATCGGTTTATATCAAATGGCCTATCCCGTTTATTTGCTGCTGCTGGCACTGTCCTCCGCTGGCATTCCCGTGGCGATCTCCATAGTTGTCGCCCGCTATTTGGCGAAGGAGGACTGGGGCAACGTGCGCCGCGTTTTTCATCTGAGCTTGGGGCTGATGAGCGCTTTGGGCTTGGCGCTGGCGCTGCTTTTGGTGGTCGGTGCGGGCTGGCTTGTGGATAACGGTTATATTCGCGACGGGCGAGCGTACTATTCGCTGGTAGCGTTGGCACCAGCGGTTTTCTTTGGCACGGTGCTGGCGAGCTTTCGCGGGCTGTTTCAGGGGCATCAGCTGATGACGCCGCCTGCGGTGTCGCAGATTTTGGAGCAATTTATTCGCGTTGTGACCATGCTGGTCTTTGCCTATGCGTTGCTTCCCTATGGCTTGGAGTACGCGGCGGCGGGCGCTGCCTTCGGCGCAGTTCCTGGCAGTCTGATGGGTATGCTGGTGTTGGGTGGGTTTTACTACTACTATCGCCGTCAATGGCTGCGGCAAAGCGAGCTGCTGCCCTGTAAGGAGCGCCTGTGTACCTCCGGACTGATCAAGGAGCTGCTGCTTTTGGCTTTGCCTGTGTCCTGTGCTAACGTACTCGTGCCGGTAACGAATATTATCGACGTGCTGCTCGTGCCGCGCTATCTTATAGATTGCGGCTATAGCGTGGAGCAGGCGACGACGCTGTTCGGCTATTTGGCGGGCATGGCGCAGCCCCTGTTGCTTTTGGCGACGATTCCCAGTATGTCCTTGGCGACTAGCCTTGTACCGGCGATCTCGGAGGCGCATACTCTTGGGCGGACGGACGTTATTCGCGCGAAGACCGCTATGGCGATGAAGCTTTGCTGCGCAATCTCGCTGCCTGCCGCCGTGGGTATGGCGGTGCTGGCGGAGCCCTTGGGCGTACTGCTTTACGGTACGACTAAGGCGACCGTGGCGATTATGCACACCGCGCCGGCGCTGTGGCTTTTGGCGATGCATCAGGTGACTACGGGCGTATTGCAGGGCATGGGGCATAGTAATCTGCCCATGGCGCATATGCTGGTCGGCATTCTCGTCAAGCTACTGACGCTGGGGCTTTTGATGAGCGATGCTTGGAATATCGCTGGCGCGGCGTGGGCGACGAATATCAATTTCGGTTTGACCGCGCTGCTGAATATTTTGGCGCTGTATTATTATCGCGTCGCCTTCTGTTGGACGGAGATCGCGAAAATAGCCGTTGCCGCCGTGCTGATGGGCATAGCGGCGAAGCTGCTGTGCGCGGCGCTGCTGCCGTGCTTGGGCGTGGTAGTCGCCGTTTTGCTGACGATTATCGTCGTGGCGGCTCTTTATTTGGGACTTTTATCAGGCATGCGCGTGCTTTCTAAGGAGGAGCTGCGCAGCCTGCGTCATAGAGGTAAATGATTTTTAGTGAAGGAGGGTGCCATATGGGTACTATTACGATTGTCGGCTTGGGACCAGGAGCGGTGGGACATCTGTCGCTGGAGACGATGAGCATCATGCGCGCTTGTCCGCAGGTTATTCTGCGCACCGCCGTGCATCCTACGGTTGCCGAGCTGGAGCGGCAGGGCGTGCGCTTCACGTCCTGCGATGATCTTTACGAGGCGGGAGCGTCCTTCGAGGAGGTCTACGCCAATGTGGTCGGACGCGTGGTGCAGGCGGCGGAGCGTGGTGACGTGGTTTACGCGGTGCCGGGCAGTCCTCTTGTGGCGGAGCGTACCGTGGTGCTTTTGCGCGAGCTGGCGGCGGAGCGCGGGCTGAGGCTCGTGATCAAGCCGTCCATGAGTTTTTTGGATCTGGCTTATGTGGAGCTGGGCATCGATCCGATCGCCGGTCTGCGCATTATCGACGCGCAGGACTTCGGCGCGGTCGCTGATGCTGGCAGCTATCCCCTGATTATTACGCAGGTCTATAGTCAGCTGGTGGCGAGCGATTTGAAGCTGGCTTTGATGGATACGCTCGAGGATGATTACGAGGTGTACTTCCTGCGTAATTTGGGCTTGCCCGATGAGGAATGTCGCAGGGTGAAGCTCTTTGAGCTTGATCGTCAGCCCCATATCGATCATCTTACGAGCGTTTACGTACCGCCCTTAGGCGAGGCGGCAGGTGCTTTGCAGAGCTTCGGCGAGGACGAGCTCGAGGATGATTACGAGGAGACGGTAAGCACGGACTCCTTCGCCGATACGGACGTACAGCCATTGGTGGACGTGATTCGTACTCTGCGCGAGCCTGGTGGCTGTCCTTGGGATCGCGAGCAGACACATGCCTCCATCCGCAGTAATATGATCGAGGAGGTCTACGAGTATTTGGAGGCCGTCGATGCCGACGATACCAAGGGTATGCGTGAGGAGCTGGGCGACGTGCTTATGCAGGTCGTGTTCCACGCGCGCTTGGCGGAGGAGGCAGGTCGCTTCGATTTGCAGGACGTGATCGACGAGGTGGTGGATAAGCTGATTAGGCGGCATCCGCACGTGTTCGGCGACACCAAGGTCAGCGGCTCGGACGAGGTGCTAGTCAACTGGGAGAAGATTAAGAAGCAGGAGAAAAGCGAGCGCAAGCATGCCTTGGATGGCGTAGCCTGCGGCCTGCCGGCGCTTTTGAAGGCCTATAAGCTTCAGAGCAAGGCGGCGAAGGTTGGCTTCGATTGGCCTGATAGCGTGGGCGTGCGCGCCAAGGTCGAGGAGGAGCTGGGCGAGTTCGATGAGGCTCTGGCGGCGGGCGACGCTCAGGCTGCCGAGAGCGAGCTGGGCGACATTCTCTTCGCCATCGTCAATTACGCGCGTCATTGTCATATCGAGCCCGAGGTGGCATTGAACGGTACGAATAATCGTTTCGCTAAGCGTTTCGCCCATGTGGAGGCGTGCGTGGAGAATAGCGGTAGAGCGTGGCAGGATTTCACCTTGGACGAGCTGGATGCCTTTTGGAACGCAGCAAAGCGCCTGGAACGTGAAAAATAAGCCCTGCGGTGGATTTTTTTAAAAAAGTTTGCAGGAAAAAGCGATATGGTGTAGAATACATATGCAAGTAAACTTGAGCATAAAGCTCTTAATCGGGCGATTTATTTATCGCAGATAAAAATAAAGGAGGATAAATTTTATGAACAAAACTGAATTGATCTCTGCTGTTGCAGAAAAATCCGGATTAACTAAGAAGGATGTCGAGAAGGCTATTTCCGCTACTTTAGACACCATTAAGGAAGAGGTTGCCAAGGGTGAAAAGGTTCAGGTTATCGGCTTCGGCACCTTTGAAGCACGTCAGCGTAACGCACGCACCGGTCAAAATCCGCAAACCAAGCAGACCGTCGAGATCCCGGCTGCTACCGTTCCGGCATTCAAGGCTGGTAAAGCATTTAAAGATATCGTAAACGCAAAATAATCGTGTTTTTAATGCCCGGCCTTGCTTGTCGGGCATTGCTTATATGTTGTTGCAGGAGGTTACGACATGGGCAGGCGCAGAAGACGTAAAACGAAGGGCTTCAAGCTGTTTATGTATGCGGTACTGGCTCTGTGCGTGTTGGTTTTGGTCAGGAAGGGCTATAAGATCTATGAGATCAAGCAGGAGCAGGCAGCCACGCAGCAACGTATTGAGGAGCTTAAATCGCATAAGGCCGCTCTGGAGGCCGAGCGTAAGCGTTTAGATGATCCTCGCTACATCGAAAAGCTGGCACGCGAGGATTACAATATGGTGGGAAAGAACGAAGTACCGTTGTTTATCGTGGACGAAAAGAAGCAAAACGAGCAGAAATGAGCAGGTTTGCTTTCTTTTGGTTGACACTAATAAAATTTTAAGGGTATAATACAATGGTATCAATGAAATTTTAAGGGGGATTTTTTTCTCGATGTCACTTGAAGTAGGTGCAATTGTTGAAGGTGAAGTCACCGGCATCACCAATTTTGGCGCTTTTGTCCAATTACCTGAGGGCAAGGTTGGCCTGATTCATATTTCCGAGGTTTCTAATGTTTATGTTAAGGACGTGCATGACTTTTTAAAAGAGCATGACAAGGTTAAGGTCAAGGTGTTGAACATTGATGACCGTGGCAAGATCGGACTGTCCATTAAGCAGCTGACTCCGCCTCCGGCAGCACCGCAGCCTAAGCCGCAGCGTCCGCAAAACGAAAATCGCGAACGTCGCAATGGCGGTATGCGTGCCCAAAACGCTCGTCCTGTTTCGCCTCTCACCTTTGAGGACAAGCTTTCCAAGTTTTTGAAGGATAGCGATGACAGAATGCTTGATTTAAAACGTAACACTGAATCTAAACGTGGCGGTCGCGGCGCCAGACGCGAAAGATAAACTTGGATGATCAGGGCACTCTTCAGGGTGCCCTTTCTTTACATACAACTGCTGTGAACGAAGGAGGTTCTCAGATGGTTATTCATCCGTTAGTTTTTAAGCTGCATAAATCTCTACGTGCCTTCCTCGGTGGCGACCAGCATTATTTGCTGGCTGTCAGCGGCGGCTCGGACAGCATGGCTTTAGCGGCAGCTTGCGCGGCTCTTCAACGCGAGGGCTGGGGCAGGTACAGCGTGTGCCATGTGGAGCACGGACTGCGCGGGGAGGAGTCCCTGCGTGATATGCGCGTGGTCAAGGACTTTTGCGATGAGCAGGGCCTTGCTTGCTACGTGCGTCATGTAAACGTGCGCCCCTATGCCGAGGAGGAGCATTTGTCCATAGAGACTGCCGCGCGCAATTTGCGCCATGCCGCTTTGAACGACGTGATGACGGAGATCGAGGCCTATGATATACTCTTTGCTCATAATAAGGATGATCAGGCGGAAACAGTGCTGATGCGCCTGTTACGTGGCAGCAGCCTGACCGGCTTGGGCGGCATCCGTCCCGACGGCTATATCGGCCTGCATCCCTTACTGGAGTTCACGCACGGGCAATTACAGGAATACTGCCGCTTGCAATCCGTTCCCTATTGCCATGACAGCACCAATGACGATTTGGTTTATATGCGTAATCGCATTAGACATGAGCTTTTGCCGTATTTGGAGCGTCATTTTAACAGCAATATCAAGGAAACCCTCGCGCGGACGGCGAAGCAGCTACAGGTCGAGGACGAATATTTGGACGAGGAGGCTTTGCATGCCTATGCTCAGGCCAGAGTCGATACCGACCGCAAGATCTTCTTCGTCAATGATGGCGAGAAGACCGATCCCTTCGATACGCCGCCGCCGAACAAAATCGCTGTATGGGCGGAGGCTTTGCAGAACCAGTCCGTGGCGATGCGCAGACGTGTACTGCGCGAGATCCACTTCGGCATGACGCTGATCGAGCTGGATTATGAGCGTACCTTGGCGCTGGAGCAGCTTTTGATGAACGGTGTCGGCGGCAAGGTGATCCAGCTGCCAGGTGGCGTTACCGCTAGATATCATAAGCAGCAGATAATTTTTGAAAAGAAATAAAGGAGCATTATATATGCATGATGATATAAAGAAAATCTTATTGACGAAGGACGAGATAGATACTCGCGTGCAGGAGCTGGGCAAGCAGCTGACAGAGGATTATCGCGGTAAGGATCTGGTGGTCGTCGTGCTGCTGAAGGGAGCGGCCTGGTTTGCCACCGATTTGACGCGCGCGATCGATCTGCCGCTGCGCGTGGACTTCATGGTCGCCTCCTCCTATGGTAACGGCACCAGCACCACGGGCAACGTGAAGGTAAAGCTGGACATCAGCGAGAGCATCGCTGGTAAGGACGTGCTTTTGATCGACGATATTATCGACAGCGGCGTGACCTTTGCCGCTATCGGCGATATGCTGCGTCAAAACAAGCCCGCGTCCCTCAAGACCGTGGCTCTGTGCGATAAGGCGGAGCGTCGTGTGAACGGGCTGGAGGCTGATTACGTCGGCTTCAAGATTCCTGATGAGTTCGTAGTCGGCTTCGGCTTGGACTATGCTGGCGATTATCGTAATCTTCCTTATATCGGCGTTTTAAAGCCAGCGGTTTACGCAAGAAAATAAAAGCACGCTGGGTAGTTGCCAGAACGCGCAGACTATACTATAATTAAAATGTTATCGATAAAGTAGAAGGAGGATGCGTGCTTGAATAAATTTTTTAAGAACGTTCTTTTTTATCTGCTGATCATTACGGTAATTATCTGGATGTTTGATTTCTATAGCGATAAAGGCAAGAAGGTGGCGGATATAAGCTATTCCAGCTTCCTCCGACATGTGCAGGCTGACGAGATCAAGCAGGTTAAGATAGTTGAGAACGTTATCAGCGGTAAGTTGAGCGATGGGAAGGAATTCTCCACTGTCATGCCCAATGACGACAAATTAGTGGAAAAGCTTGAAAGTAAGAATGTCGACATTAAGGCCGAGCTGCCGTCGCAGCCGCCATGGTGGATGAGCATTTTGACCAGTCTGCTGCCGATGCTGATCATCGTCGGCCTTTGGTTCATGCTGATGAGTCAGGGAGGTGCCGGCGGCGGTAAGATCCTGAGCTTCGGCAGAAGCCATGCGCGTCGTTATGATGACGACAAGACGAAGGTCACGTTTAAGGACGTGGCAGGTGCCGAGGAGGCTAAGCAGGAGCTGGAGGAGGTCGTCGAGTTTCTCAAAACTCCGCAGAAGTATAACGAGCTAGGCGCGAAGATCCCCAAGGGCGTATTGCTCTATGGACCTCCGGGTACCGGTAAGACACTGCTGGCGAAGGCCGTTGCTGGTGAGGCGGGTGTGCCGTTCTTCAGCATTTCCGGCTCCGATTTCGTGGAGATGTTCGTCGGCGTGGGCGCGTCCCGTGTGCGTGATCTGTTTGATCAGGCGAAGAAGAACGCTCCTTGTATTGTGTTCATCGACGAGATCGATGCTGTTGGCCGTCAGCGCGGTGCTGGTTTGGGTGGCGGTCATGATGAGCGCGAGCAGACCTTGAATCAGCTTTTGGTCGAGATGGACGGCTTCAGTGCCAATGAGGGCATTATTATGATCGCCGCGACCAACCGTCCCGATATTTTGGATCCAGCGCTTTTGCGTCCTGGTCGCTTCGACCGTCAGATCGTGGTGGATCGCCCCGATATTAAGGGACGTACCGAGATTTTGAAGGTGCATATCAAGGGTAAGCCCATCGGTGACGATGTATCCTTAGACGTTATCGCTCAGCGTACTCCTGGCTTTACTGGCGCGGATCTGTCCAATTTGGTGAACGAGGCGGCGCTTTTGACAGCGCGTCGCGATAAGAAGATCATCAATATGCAGGAGATGGAGGAGGCTGCCGAGCGCGTGATCATGGGCCCTGAACGCAAGAGTCGCGTGATCAGCGATAAGGAGAAGCGTCTGACAGCTTATCATGAGGGTGGTCATACGATCGTCGGCATGCTTCTGGAGCACACCGATCCCGTACACAAAGTAACGATTATTCCTCGCGGTCGTGCCGGTGGCTATACGCTGAGCCTGCCGAAGGAGGATAAATACTACGCGACACGCAGCGAGATGCTCGACGAGCTGAAGGTGCTGCTTGGTGGTCGCGTGGCTGAGGCTTTGGTGCTGAAGGAGATCTCCAGCGGTGCCAGCAACGATCTTCAGCGTGCTACGCAGCTGGCACGTCAGATGATCTGCGAATACGGCATGAGCGAGAACATTGGCCCCGTGACCTTCGGTCATCGCCAAGATCAGGTATTCCTTGGTCGCGACATCGCGCGCGATAAGGATTACAGCGAGGAGGTGGCGGCGGAAATCGATAAGGAGGTACGCTCCTTTATGGATGATGCCTATGCCGCGACCGAGAAGCTTTTGAGCGAGAACATCGACAAGCTTCATGTGATCGCTAAGGCGCTGATGGAACGCGAGACGCTGGAGGAGGAAGAAATCCAGCAGCTGGTGAAATACGCTCATATTCTGAGCGCGGAGGAGAAGCTGTATTTGGTGCAGCAATCCGTAGCCGAGGAAGAGGCGCAAAACGGCTCTGCTGAGCAGAACGCTTAATAAAAAAAATTAAGGGATCGTCCCAAAGCTGGGATGATCCCTTTTTTATGCCTGCGGCGCGTTTATTTGGCGACCTTAGCCATGAATTTCTCGTTATTGATGATGAAACGCTCGTGCGTACCCTTGCCGATTAGTCCCTTACTGTCCTCGGCCTCGACGCTGTAAACGAGCTTGCGCCCCTCCACGGCGGTTAGCGTGGCGGTGGCCTTGACGGTATCGTTCATCGCGCTAGCTCGATCGTGGGAGATGTTTAGGCTGATGCCGACGGTGCCACTGCCATCCTCCAGAGAGGCGTTGACGGCGTTGCAGGCAGCCTCCTCCATCAGCGCGCACATGGCGGGGGTGGCGAAAACTGCCAGACTGCCGCTTTTCATCGTGGCGGCGATATTGGCTTCGGTAACGGTGGTGGTGGCGGTGCCGACCAGTCCTGCGGTTAATTCTTTAGACATATTAAATCCTCCTTGTAAAAAGCCGATGGCTTTCCTGTGTTCTATCATAAGCTATTTGCACAAAAAAAACAAGGCGGAAAGTGTAACAATGTTACATAATTGCAAAATTCTATTTTTACATAGAGAAGATACTTACATAGATGAGAGCAATATGTTATAATAGGCATGTAAAGAGAGCTTGGTATTTACGGGGGTGTTCTTATGAGCTTGGAATTTAATAAAACCACCTTTTTGAAGGTCTATACTGGTGAGGACGTACTGTATAATGATATACCTCTTTATAAGGCGATCATTCGTGAGGCGCGTAGATTGGGACTTTCTGGTGGCACGGTGATGCGCGGAATAGAGGGCTACGCCGCTAAGCTACGCGGTGTCGGCCGCGCGGTGAACACGCTGATTAGCGGCAACGGCAATTTGCCCGTGATTGTCGAGATCGTTGACAGTCGCGAGAATATCGACAAGATTTTGCCGTGGCTGGAGGCGCACGCCACCCATGCTTTGGTATTGCTGGAGGAAAGCACTTATTTGGTGACGGATTATATGCGTGAGCGCGGTTATGTGGATCGCCTGATTGGCGGGCCGCCGAAAACGCAGCAGGAGATCGAGGCGGCGCGTGCTAATTTGCAGCGTCTGCAAAACGAAAACAAGCAATAAATATTCGACCGCAGTCCGCTTTCGAGCTGCGGTCTTTTTTCGGAGGTAGGTAATATGAGCGAGGAAGCAAAGCAAAACACACAGGACGAGGTGAAGGTAGGCGAGATAATCGATGATAATCTGCGTGCGGAGCAGGCGGAGGAGCTGTGCCGTTGGGCGGCGGCGCGTGCCGGCGTGATCGTGGTGGCACCGCTTTTGGGCACGATGAGCCTGATCGCCAACGAGGTCTATATGATCATGAAGCTGGGCAAGGTTTACGGTGAAAAGCTGAGCGAGCAGGCGGCGGTAGGCCTGATCGGTAGCATGGGCGCGTATTTCGTGGGCGGCACGCTGACGACGTTGATTCCTTTTCCGCCCATGCAGATCCCCGTAGCGATCGGCACGACCTACGCTTTAGGACGCGTGGTCACCGAATGGCTCAAGAGTGGTAAGCCCGATGATTTGAGTGCGTTTAAAACGGTTTATGATGACGCGATGAGCGCAGCCAAGAAGAATTTGGGCATCTTTAAGGATAACCCCAAGAAGGACGAGCCCTTGGGCGATGAAAAGCAGCATTACGAGGTTTAGGAGGCGGACTATGTATGATGTAGCAATTATCGGCGGTGGACCGGCGGCGATTTTCGCGGCCTATGAGTTCGTGCTGAAATATCCCGAGATAAAGGTCATCATGCTGGAGGCGGGCAACGGTATCGATAAGCGCTTTTGCCCCTTGGCGGCGAAGAAGGTCGATTATTGCATAAATTGCAAGCCCTGTAGCATTATGCGCGGCTTCGGTGGTGCGGGTGCCTTTTCCGACGGCAAGTATAATTTCACGACGGAGTTTGGCGGCTGGTTGAACGAGTATCTGCCAGAAAGTAAGGTCATCGAGCTTATCGACTATGTGGACGAGCTGAATTGTCGTCATGGCGCGCCTGGTGAGTACTTCACGACGAAGAACAGCGACATCGGACGCAAGGCGCTGCAATGGGATCTGCATTTGCTGAACGCCAAGGTGCGTCATTTGGGAACGGAGAACAATCTTTTGATCATGGAGAGCATCTATGATTTTCTCAAGGATAAAATTGAGATTCGCTGCAATACGGCGGTCAAGACGATCACTAAGGAGGCGGACGGGCATTTTCGGCTGGAGCTGGAGAAGGGCGAGCCTGTGGCATGCAGGTATCTTATTGCCGCTCCCGGACGCGCCGGCGCTGAATGGTACACCGAGCAGTGCGCGAGCCTCGGCTTGAGCTTTATCAATAATCAGGTGGATATCGGCGTGCGTGTGGAGGTGCCTGCAGACGTATTCAAGCATATTACGGACGAGGTGTACGAGGCGAAGATAGTCTATCGCACGCAGGTTTATAACGACGTGGTGCGCACCTTCTGTATGAATCCCTATGGCTACGTGGTGGCGGAGAACACCGATGGCATCATCACGGTTAACGGTCACAGCTATCGCGATCCCAAGCTGCACAGCAGGAATACGAATTTCGCCCTGCTCGTCAGCAGCAAGTTCACCGAGCCCTTCCATGAGCCGTTGCAATACGGCAAGCGCATCGCCTCCTTCTCCAATATGCTGGCAGGCGGCGTGCTCGTGCAGCGTTTCGGCGATTTGATCAAGGGCAGACGCACTAACGAGAAGCGTTTACTCAAGAGCTTCACTAAGCCGACGCTCTCCGCTACGCCGGGAGATTTGAGCTTGGTCTTGCCTAAACGCCAGTTAGATGATATCATTGAAATGATTTATGCCTTGGACAAGATCGCTCCGGGCATGGCGAACGCCGATACCCTGCTTTACGGTGTGGAGGTAAAATTCTACAGCGCTCGTTTGGCGCTGGACGGTAATCTGGAAACGAAGGTGCCCAATATGTTCGCGATCGGCGACGGCGCGGGCATTACGCGCGGACTTTCGCAGGCCAGTGCCTCCGGCGTTTGGGTGGCAAGGGTAATCGGTCAACGAATTAAGGAAGGTGTTTAGTCAGTGGATTTTGAGTTTTTCGCGTTTTTGATTTTTATGTCCTTCGTGTCCTTCGCGGTGGCCTTCTTGGCTTACGCGATGGTCGTGCGCTTCATGGGTAAGGCAAGCTTTGCCTCCCGCGTGAGCCAGATTATTTTGGTGCCGGCGTGTATCGTCATTTACGACTTCATCACGATAGCCACGCCCAGTGGCTATCGCTACATGGTGGGCGCGTTGCCCCTGCTTTTGTGTGCGGGCTTGGCGCTTTATTATCGCTTCGTCAAGGGCGCGGACTTCGCCAACGAGGGTAAAACTCCGACCGAGCTGGCGCAGGTAGCCGAGGAACCGAAGAAGTTCAGCAAGAAATCGGCACGTATTCATGAGGCGAGAAAAAATCGCGGACGCAGGTAAAAGCAGCAGGAAAAATTATTACTGAAACGAATATATACAGTGATATAAGGATGATGATTCCCAATCAGCTATGGAGGTGTGTTATATGTTCAAGAAGATTTTGGTTCCCGTTGATGGTAGCGAGGGCTCCTGGCGTGCTTTGAATACCGCCGTCGAGCTGGGCAAGAAGTTTGACAGTGATTTGTTGGTGGTCAACGTAATCCAGCCATATAATAATGCCGCTCTGCTCGCCATTCCCTTGGATCACGCGACCGTGACTCAGGGCAATAACGAGCTGGAGAAGATCGGTGACAAGGTGCTGGAGGTAGCCGAGGAGCGTTTGCAGGCTTATCCCGGCAAGACGGAGTTCAGTCTGGAGGTCGGTCATCCCTCCGAGCGCATTATCGCCTTGGCTAAGAAGGCTGATGTCGATGCGATCGTCATCGGCAGCCGCGGCCTTTCGGGGATCGCCGAGTTCTTCCTTGGCAGCGTCAGCTCCAAGGTATCGCAGTACGCCTCCGTTCCCGTGCTGATTGTGAAATAAAATGCTGCGTCGTATTTTGGTACCCGTTGACGGTACGGATTATTCGTGGCGAGCCTTGGAATACGCCTGCGACCTCGCGTCCCTGAGTAGGGGCAGCCTGGTGGTCATGAACGTGACCTCCGAGCAGCATTCGTCCCCACTTTTCGCTTTAGAGGGCGATTTTCCGGAGGAGCAGTTCGGCGACGAGGTGCTGTGCTCGGCTCATGCCATGATGAACGGAAAAAACATTGATTGCACTTATCTTTTAGTGAGCGAGCATAATATTGCAGCCAGCATCCTCAAGACGGTCGAGGACGAGCGCTGCGACGCCATCGTGCTGGGTAGCAGGGGACTGGGCGCGCTGGAGGGACTTTTCCGCAGCAGCGTCAGTCAGGTTGTGGTGGAGAACGCCACCGTGCCCGTGACCGTGGTGAAATAAAAATACTTGTATTTATGCAGGAAAGTGGTATAATAATACTGCTTTCCTGTTTTTTATGCAGAAAATGTGAAAATAATGTATACACGTGCTTTTTACCACGTTTCGGTTTTACAAAATCTAATAAATAGTGTATACTAAATTTATTGGCAGGAATCCTCCTGACCTAATTTGGTCAAGCTTTTATTTTTTATATTGAAAGAAGGGAATTCAATGGTCAAAATGAAAACCATGGATGGCAATACCGCTGCCGCGTATATCTCCTACGCCTTCACCGATGTTGCCGCAATTTATCCCATCACCCCCTCCTCGCCGATGGCTGAGGTCGTTGATGAATGGGCTGCTCAAGGTAAAAAGAATATTTTCGGTCAAACGGTAAAGCTGTTGGAAATGCAGTCCGAGGCAGGTGCCTCTGGCGCGGTTCACGGCTCCCTGCAATCTGGCGCGCTGACTACCACGTACACCGCGTCCCAGGGACTTTTGCTGATGATTCCGAATATGTATAAAATGGCGGGCGAGCTGCTCCCTGCGGTATTCCACGTTTCCGCACGTGCGCTGGCAACCAGCACTCTGTCCATCTTCGGTGACCATCAGGACGTTATGGCCTGTCGTCAGACTGGCTTCGCCATGCTGGCGGAGGGCAGCGTGCAGGAGGTTATGGATTTGGCAGGCGTGGCTCATTTGGCTGCGATCAAAGGTCGCGTGCCCTTCCTGAACTTCTTCGACGGTTTCCGCACCTCCCACGAGATTCAAAAGATCGAGCTTTTGGATTATGCCGATTTGGCAAAGCTTTTGGATACCGACGCGGTAGCTGCCTTCCGTAAACGTGGTTTGAATCCCGATAATCCGGTAATCCGCGGTACCGCGCAAAATCCGGACGTTTACTTCCAGTCCCGTGAGGCCGTTAACAGCTATTATGACGCTCTGCCCGACATCGTAGAGGAATACATGGGCGAGATCTCTAAGCTGACCGGTCGCGAATATCATTTGTTTAACTATTATGGTGCCGAGGATGCCGAGGACGTTATCATCATCATGGGCTCCGGCAGCGAAACCGCGCGCACCGTCGTTGAAAAAATGAACGCGGAGGGTAAGAAGGTAGGCGTGCTGTGCGTACACCTCTATCGTCCCTTCAGTGTTAAGCACTTCCTGAAGGCTATTCCGGAAAGCGTAAAGCGCATTGCCGTTTTGGATCGCACCAAAGAGCCGGGCGCGTTCGGCGAGCCCCTGTATTTGGACGTTCGTAGCGCCTTCTATACCGCAAAGAACGCTCCGCTGATCATCGGCGGTCGCTATGCGTTGGGTTCCAAGGATCTGTTGCCAGGCGACATCGCCGCCGTATTCGCGAACTTGGCAAGCGCCGAGCCGAAGGATCACTTCACTCTGTCCATTAACGACGACGTAACCCACACCTCCCTTCCGACCGTTCCTGGCTTGGACGTAACGCCGCAGGGCACTAAGGCCTGCAAGTTCTGGGGCTTGGGCTCCGACGGTACCGTAGGCGCGAATAAGAGCGCGATTAAGATTATCGGCGATTACACCGATATGTACGCGCAGGGCTATTTCTCCTATGACAGCAAGAAGTCCGGTGGTATCACCGTTTCCCATCTGCGCTTCGGTCATACTCCGATCATGGCTCCGTATCTGATCAATCTGGCTGATTTCGTAGCCGTACATAATCAGTCCTATGTTCATAAATACGACGTTACCAGCGGCTTGAAGAAGGGCGGCACCTTCTTGTTGAACTGCAACTGGAGCGTTGACGAATTGGACGCGCAGCTGCCTGGTCAGCTGAAGCGCTATATCGCGCAAAACGATATTAAATTCTACATCATCGACGCAGTGAAGATCGCGCAGGAAATCGGCTTGGGCGGTCGCATCAACATGATCATGCAGTCCGCGTTCTTTAAGCTGGCAGATATCATTCCCTTGGCTGACGCCGTTAAATATTTGAAGGACGCTGTAGAGCATTCCTATGGCAAGAAGGGGCAGAACGTCGTTGATATGAATAACGCCGCTATCGATAAGGGCGTTAACGCTATTGTCGCCGTAGAGGTTCCTGCTGCTTGGGCAGATGCTAAGGACGAGGCTGCCGAGGCTAAGACCGGCAACAAGTTCGTCGACGAGCTGCTCGTACCTATGAACCGCTTGGAGGGCGATAATTTGCCCGTAAGCACCATGATGGATTATGCCGACGGCACCTTCCCTGTAGGCACTGCCGCTTATGAAAAACGCGGTATCGCAATCAACGTTCCCGAATGGCAATCCGAGTACTGTATTCAGTGTAACCAATGCGCCTTCGTTTGTCCTCATGCCGCGATTCGTCCGGTACTGATGACCGAGGAGGAGGCCGCTAAGGCTCCGGCAGCTCTGCCCTGCAAGCCCGCTATCGGCGCTAAGGGCTTGAAGTTCGCTATCAGCGTATCCCCGCTTGATTGCACCGGCTGCGGCAACTGCGCGCAGGTTTGCCCCGCAGTGAAGGCTAAGGCTTTGGAAATGAAGCCGCTCGATACCCAGCTGGATAAGGCTGAGGCTTGGGAATATAGCCAGAAGCAGGTTGCGCCGAAGTCTAATCCGTTGAATAAGAAAACCATGAAGGGCATTCAGTTCGAGCAGCCCCTGCTGGAGTTCAGCGGTGCCTGCGCAGGCTGCGGTGAGACTCCGTATGCTAAGCTGGTAACCCAGCTGGTGGGCGACAGAATGATGATCGCCAACGCCACCGGCTGTAGCTCCATTTGGGGCGCGTCCGCTCCCTCCATGCCCTATACAACCAACGCGGCAGGTCATGGCCCGAGCTGGGCTAACTCCCTCTTTGAGGATAACGCCGAGTATGGCTTGGGTATGTTCCTGGGCGTAAAGCAATCCCGCGAGCGCGTTGCCGAAAAGGCAAAGGCTATGCTGGCAGGCGAGCTGCCCGCCGATCTCAAGGAGGCTCTGAGCGCTTGGCTGGAGGGCATGGACGTAAGCGAGGGTACGCGTGAGCGTGCGGACGCTTTGGTAGCCGCTCTTGAGAAATACAAGGCTCAATGCGATAAGTGCGCCGATCTCTACGAGGAGAAGCAATACTTTGTTAAACGCAGCCACTGGATCTTCGGTGGCGACGGCTGGGCTTATGATATCGGCTACGGTGGCTTGGATCACGTGCTGGCATCCGGCGAGAATATCAACGTCATGGTATTCGATACCGAGGTATATTCCAACACCGGCGGTCAATCCTCAAAGTCCACTCCGACCGCGGCGATCGCTAAGTTCGCTGCTAGTGGTAAAAAGACCAAGAAGAAGGATCTGGGTATGATGGCTATGAGCTATGGCTACGTTTACGTGGCTCAGGTAGCTATGGGCGCGGACAAGAACCAAACTCTGAAGGCTATCGCCGAGGCTGAGGCCTATGACGGCCCGTCCCTAATCATCGCTTACGCTCCCTGCATTAATCACGGCTTGAAGGTCGGCATGGGTTGCAGTCAGCTGGAGGAAAAGCGCGCTGTCGATTGCGGCTATTGGGCAACCTATCGCTACAACCCCGAGCTGAAGGAAGCGGGCAAGAATCCGTTCGTACTCGACTCCAAGGAGCCTACGCAAAACTTCCGCGAGTTCCTGATGGGCGAGGTACGCTTCAGCTCCCTGCAAAAGCTCTTCCCGGAAACCGCGGAGGCACTCTTCGCCAAGACCGAGCAGGACGCTAAAACTCGTCTTGAGGGCTACAAGAAGCTGGCAGGCAAGGAATAAGCTTAATATACGCGCTTAAAGCGCTTCAAAGGCTCGCAGACTCGTCCTGCGGGCCTTTTTGCTTGCGTGGGCGGCGCGGATATGTATACAAATTTTGCGTATTTACATTCGCTGAGGAACAGAGTAAAATTAAAGCTGTATGATTTGAGTAAAACGGAAAAGGATCAGGAGCGATACCTATGAATTTAGCGAAAATAAAGGAGCTGCTGGGCGCGAGGGTGCTGAGTGGCGTACAGCTGCTGGAGCGCGAGATAGAGACCTGCTGTGGCAGCGATATGATGAGCGACGTGCTGGCGTTTACCAAGCGTAATACGCTTTTGTGTACCGGGCTGACGAATATGCAGGTGGTGCGCACGGCGGATATGACGGAGCTGAGCGCGTTGGTGTTCGTGCGGGGCAAGGTACCGGACGCGGACATCGTCGAGGCGGCGGCGGCGGACGGTCTGCCGATTTTGGTTACGGACTGCACGCTGTTCGAGGCCTGCGGTATTCTTTACGCGGCGGGCATACGTGGATGTAGCAAAAGAGGGGATAGGCATGAGTGAGAATAGATCGGTGAAGCTGGCCTTTGATTGTGAGGGTGGCGATTTCGAGCGTGCGGGCGAGGCATCGAGCAGGATTAAGCGGACGCTTCAGCGTTTGGGCGTGCCCGCGGACTGCGTGCGTCGCATCGCCATCGGCACCTACGAGGCGGAGATGAACGTCATCATTCACGCTGGCGGCGGCAATGTGGCGGCGGAAGTGTTCCCCGATATGACGGTGATCACGGTCACGGATAAGGGACCGGGTATCCCCGATATTCAAAAGGCCTTGCAGGAGGGCTGGTCGACGGCTCCCGACTATGTGCGGCAAATGGGCTTCGGAGCGGGCATGGGCTTGCCCAATATGCAGAAATGCTCCGATGATTTTCAGATCAGCTCCAAGGTGGGCGAGGGTACGCGCATCGTGATGCGCTTCAAGCACCAGAGCGAGGATTTATACGCCGGCGAGGCGTGAGGAGGCTACGTGGCATCTGCTAACTACTATCATTCGGTGCAACTGAATAGGGATAAATGTCAGGGCTGCGTTTCCTGCGTCAAAATCTGCCCGACGGAGGCGATCAGGGTGCGCGACGGTAAGGCGGAGATCCTGGCGGACAGCTGTATCGATTGCGGCGCGTGCGCGGCGGGCTGTCCCTATCACGCCTTTTCCGTGCGGACGGATCCCTTGGCGGATTTGGCGAAATTTCGCTATAATATCGTTCTTCCCGCGCCCTCGCTCTATTCGCAGTTCCCCGCGAGCGTGCCACTGGAGCAGATTTGGCAGGGGCTGCATAAGCTGGGCTTTGACGAGATCTTTGATGTTTCGCTGGCCTCGGAATACATCGCGCGTGAGATAGAGGACTATCTGCACAGCTATACGGGCGGACGTAAGCCCCTGCTTTCTAGTACCTGCCCCGCGGTTATGCGCTTGATTCAGGTGAAGTTTCCCGAGCTGATTAAGCAGGTGGTGCCGGTGCTGGCGCCGGTGGAGGCGGCGGCGATCTACGTGAAGCGCGAGGCGGCGGCGCGGAGGCAGCTGCCCTCGGAGGAGATCGGCGTGTGGTTCATCTCTCCCTGCCCGTCGAAGGAAACTAATATCAGGCAGTCGGTGGACGTGCAGCATACGGAGCTTTCGGGAAGCTTCAGCCTGAGCGAGATCTATGGGCTACTGCTGCGCGACATGGGAGGCGAGCGTGAGCTGAACGTGCGCACAGGCTCCTCCTACGGACTTAGCTGGGGAACCTATGGCGGCGAGCTGGTCTCCGCAGGCATCACTAATGGATTGGCGGTGCACGGCATCGACAGCGTCTACGATATTTTGGAGCAGGTTTCGATGAATAAGATGCCCCAGCTTGATTACGTGGAGTGCCATGCCTGTCGTGGCGGCTGCTTGGGCGGCTTTTTGGCGGCGGAGAATAAATTCGTCGCCGAGTGTAATCTGCGACAGCGCATTACGCAGCTGCGTGCGCGGGAGCGCGGCGATCGCCTTGCCACGATGCGACGCAGCATGGTGCTGGAGGATTTTCCACTTTCGGCTGCCTATCGCAAGAAGCTGGTGCCCCGCCCCATGATGCAGCTTGACGACGACATCATGGAGGCTATGAAGAAGTTCGAGCGCATGGAGGACGTGCTTTGCTCGTTGCCCGGCTTGGACTGCGGAGCTTGCGGCGCGCCCAGCTGTCAGTGCCTGGCGGAGGACATCGTGCAGGGCAGGGCGCACGAGATAGATTGTATATTTAAGCTGCGCGCGAGCGTGCATAGGCTTTCTCAGGGCATGGTGGAGCTGGCGAAGCAGATTCCGATTTATCATGAGCCTGAAATAGTGAAAAAAACGGAGGACGAGGATTATGAAAGTTAAGGAAATGTTGGAGCAGCTGCAATTACAGCTGCTGACGAAGGATGTGTCGCAGGACGCGCTCTACGCCGAGGTCGAGGGCGGCTATGCCAGCGATTTGCTGAGCAACGCCATGGGACAGGCGCAGCCCGGCATGGTTTGGGTTACTATGCAGGGGCACCAGAACGTGGCGGCGGTGGCGTCCTTGATTGGCCTTTCCTGCGTGGTAGTGGCGGGCGACGGACCTGTGGCGCAGGAAACGCTGCATAAGGCGCAGATGAACGATATCGTCATCGCGGCGACTAAGAAGCCGGCGTTCGAGCTGATCGGCGAGCTGTACGCGCTCGGAGTGGGCAAGAAATAGGGCGTTTTTCCCTGCTGACTGTCCGGTCAAGAGAAAATACAGAAGCGATTTACGAATTTTTTTTGAAAAACTTGAATCAAATTTGTTTCTGAAAACGGCAACGAGAAAGCTCCGCGTAGAGTATACTTACTTGCTTTCCTGATAGACTGCATGACAAAATGTATCCTTTAGTCCCGCTGAAACAATACAAAAAATCGATTCATGCACGGCTAAAGGCGGGAGAAATCGTAAACTTGTAAAGAAAAAGCTTGCGATGTTACAATTTTATTGGTATGATATTAGACGTTGGATGAAGCAGGCTTCGTTATCCGCGTGCTTTTGGTTCGACGGCATTGCCTGGCACGGCGAGGCTTTTCCGGAGCGGGTGGTCTGTACGGAAAAAGCAAAAAAAAATCGTGCCTCAGGCAGGAATATTTTCTACTTTGTCGAAATCAAGAATATAGCGATATATGAAGTATTTGTGAACTCTAATTAAGAACTTCTCAAAGGCAATACCTTATCTGGACTAATCATTCCGGTTACAGATGAGTTATAGGCAAAAAGAGGTAACTCTTTTTATAAACACAATGTCTTTATTACAAGGAGGAAGGTAAACATGATCGATATTAAAGATCGCATTGTTGACGTAGTAGCCGGCAAGGTTATGAGTGCCGAAGCTGCTGCAGAATTTGTAAAAGATGGTGACAACGTAGGCACCAGCGGATTTACTCCGTCCGGTTATCCTAAAGCTGTACCTCTGGCTCTTGCTGAAAAGGGCAAAAAAACTCCTTTCAAAATCAACGTTTGGACCGGCGCTTCCGTAGGTCCTGAAATGGATACCGCTATGACCGAGGCTGGTATCGTTGATCGTCGTATGCCTTACCAAACCAACAATGATATGCGTAAAGCTATCAACAATGGTTCCGTAAAATACACCGACCTGCATCTGAGCCATGTTGCTCAAATGACTCGTTATGGCTTCATGGCTAACCGTCGTGACGTTGACGTTGCGATCGTCGAAGTTTGTAAGATCATCGACCTCGGCGAAGGCAAGGTTGGTCTGATTCCGACCACCTCCATGGGCAACAGCTCTTCTTATGTACAATCCGCTAAAAAGGTTATCGTTGAAGTAAACGTAACCCAACCGGTTGCACTGGAAGGCATGCATGACTCCTATGTTCCTCTGGATCCCCCGAACCGTGGACCTATTCCTGTTTGCGCTCCGGAAGATATCATCGGCACTCCGTACATTCCTTGCGAAGTTGAGAAGATCGTTGCCGTTGTTCCTTGCGACATTACCGATAAAGTTCGTCCTTTGGGCGCTATCGATGAAGACGCTCAAAAGATGGGCAAAAACCTGGTTGAATTCTTCAAAGAAGAAGTTGCCGCAGGCCGTCTGCCGAAGAACCTGCTGCCGCTGCAATCTGGCGTAGGCTCCGTTGCTAACGCTGTTATCAACGGCTTGGTTAACTCCGATTTCGAAGACCTGACCGTTTACACCGAAGTAATTCAAGACGGCATGTTCGACCTGATCGATGTAGGCAAGCTGCGCGTTTGCTCCGGCACCGCACTGAGCCCGTCTCCTGAATGCTTGAAGAAATTCTATGACAACGTAGAAAAATACAAGAAATACATCATCCTGCGTCCGCAAGAAGTTGCTAACAGCCCGGAAGTTGCTCGTCGTATCGGCGTTATCGCTATGAACACCGCTATCGAAGTCGACATCTATGGCAACGTTAACTCCACTCATATCTGCGGCACCAAGCTGATGAACGGTATTGGCGGCTCCGGCGACTATGCTCGTAACGGCTTCCTGACCGTATTCTTCACCACCTCCTTGGCAAAGGGCGGCGCTATCAGCTCCGTAGTTCCTTTCTGCAGCCATGTTGACCACACCGAGCATGACGTTGACGTTATCGTTTCCGAACGCGGTGTAGCCGATCTGCGTGGCCTGTCTCCGAAAGAACGCGCTCTGGTTATCATCGACAAGATCGCTAACCCGAAATATCAACCGGCTCTGCTGGATTATTTCAACCGTGCTTGCGCAGCTTGCAAGAACAGCCAGACCCCGCACATCCTGTCCGAGGCTTTCTCCTTCCATACTCGTTTCAACGAAACTGGTACCATGGAAAAATAATTTGAAAATCTCTTAAGAATACACTTGAGAAGTTTTCAAAAATAGGTTAAACTATGTAATGTACTTGCCGACGGGTGTGAGTCCCGTCGGCAGGTATAAATAAAATTGTTGACGAGGCCTTGAGGCTTTGCCATATACCGTCATTAGACGGACACTCTCACCATTATTTCGGACCCGTCCAATCCGAAATATGTAAACCAAATATTTTAAGGAGGATTTGAGAATGGCATTTGAAGAAATTAAAGCTGGTTTAGCAAAATATCATGCTGACGTTGAAGCTAAACTGGTAAAAAACCCTGAACGCGCAAACCTGGTTCCTAACAGACTGTACACCCCGGTAGATCTTGGTGAAAACTTTGACTACATGACTAAATTGGGTTTCCCTGGTGAATATCCTTACACTCGTGGCGTACAACCCACCATGTATCGTGGTCGTTTCTGGACCATGCGTATGTATGCTGGTTTCTCCACCGCTGAAGAATCCAACAAACGTTATCGTTACCTGCTGGCTAACGGTGGTTCCGGCCTGTCCTGCGCATTCGACCTGCCGACCCAAATCGGTTATGATTCCACCGATCCGATGGCAGAAGGCGAAGTTGGTAAAGTTGGCGTAGCTATTGACTCCCTGGCAGATATGGAAATCCTGTTTGACCAAATCTCTTTGGATAAGGTTTCCACCTCCATGACCATCAATGCTCCTGCTTCCGTACTGCTCGCTATGTACATCGCAGTTGCTGAAAAACAAGGCGTTTCCGCAGACAAACTGCGCGGCACCATCCAAAACGATATTCTGAAAGAGTACGCAGCTCGCGGCACCTACATTTTCCCGCCGAAACCGTCCATGCGTTTGATCACCAACATTTTCGAATATTGCTCCAAGAACGTACCGCTGTGGAACACCATCTCCATCTCTGGTTACCACATTCGTGAAGCTGGTTCCACCGCTTCTCAAGAAATCGCATTCACCATCGCTGATGGTATCGCTTACGTAGAAGCTGCTATCAAAGCTGGTCTGGACGTTGACGCTTTCGCTGGCCGTCTGTCCTTCTTCTGGAATGCTCATAACAACGTACTTGAAGAAGTTGCTAAATTCCGTGCTTCTCGTCGTGTATGGTCCAAAGTTATGAAAGAGCGTTTTGGCGCTAAAAAAGCTAAATCCATGATGCTGCGCGTACATACCCAAACCGCCGGCTCCATGCTGACCGCTCAACAACCTAACAACAACATCGTTCGTGTTGCTCTGCAAACCGCTGCTGCTGTTATGGGTGGTACTCAATCCTTGCACACCAACTCCAAGGACGAAGCTTTGGCACTGCCGACCACTGAGTCTGTAACCATCGCTCTGCGTACCCAACAAATCGTTGCTTACGAATCCGGTCTGGCTGACACCGTTGATCCGTTGGGCGGCTCCTACTATGTAGAAGCTTTGACCGACAAGATCGAAAAAGAAGCTTGGGAATACATTGAAAAGATCGACGAAATCGGTGGCGCTCCTGAAGCAATCGCTAAAGGCTACATCCAAAAAGAAATTCAAGATTCCGCTTACAAATGGCAAATGGAAATTGAAAAAGGCGACCGTATCATCGTTGGCGTTAACAAATTCACCCAAGAAGAAGAAGCTCCGAAAAACCTGCTGCGCGTAGACGGTTCCGTTGGCAAACTGCAGGCTGAAAAGATCGCTGCTCTGAAAGCTCGCCGTGACAACGCTAAAGTTGCTGAAACTCTGGCTGCTCTGGAAGCTGGTTGCGCAGACGAGTCTGTAAACCTGATGCCTTTGATCCTCGACGCTGTTCGTGCATATGCTACCGAAGGTGAAATCTGCGGCGTTATGAGAAAAGTATTCGGTGAATACCAACCTCATACCACTCTCTAATTTGTAAACACTAACATATACGGAGGTATTTTACAATGGCTAATGTAAAAGTTTTAGTTGCAAAACCGGGTCTGGACGGCCATGACCGCGGTGCTAAAGTAGTTGCTCGTGCTCTGCGCGACGCTGGTTTCGAAGTTATTTACACCGGTATCCGTCTGACTCCGGAACAAATCGCTGAAGCTGCTCTGCAAGATGACGTTCAAGTAGTTGCTCTGTCCTTGCTGTCCGGCGCTCATAACACCCTGTTCCCGAAAGTAGTTGAACTGCTGAAGGAAAAAGGCCTGAACGACGTTCTGGTTCTGGGCGGTGGCGTTATTCCTGACGCTGATATCCCCGGCCTGAAAGCTGCTGGTATCAAAGAAGTATTCACTCCTGGTACCCCGACCAGCAAAATCGTTGAATGCATCAACGCTAACGTTAAATAATTTTATCCCTAACCTATAAGTGCGAGCCGGGGTTACCCCGGCTTGCCTTATAAAATATTCACAATCTGACAAGGCGGTGTGAACTATGGAAATAGTAGATAAATTATTAAATCATTCTCGTCTTGCATTATCTAAGGCAATCACTGCTGTTGAAAATGAATACGATGATGCTGTCAAAATTATGACAGAGATCTATCCTCATACTGGTAATGCGTATGTAATTGGTATAACCGGACCTCCGGGTGCCGGCAAAAGTACTCTGACTGATAAACTTGCTAAGGAATATCGCAAACGCGGTAAAACTGTAGGTATCGTAGCAATCGATCCTACCAGCCCCTATTCCGGTGGCGCAATCCTGGGCGACCGTATTAGAATGATGGACCTGATGGCCGATGAGGGCATCTTCGTTCGTTCTATGGCTACCCGTGGCAGCTTAGGCGGCTTGTCTCAAAAGGCCGGTGACGCTGTAAAATTGATGGATGCTTATGGTATGGATGTTATTATCGTCGAAACCGTTGGCGTAGGTCAATCCGAGGTTGATATCGTTAAGACTGCGGATACTACGATGGTTGTTGTAATCCCCGGCATGGGCGATGATATTCAAGCTATCAAAGCAGGTATACTTGAAATCGGTGATCTCTTCACGATTAACAAAGCTGATCGTGAGGGTACTGACAAGCTCAACATTGAGATTGAAATGATGCTCGAATTAAATCCCGAACATGTTGGCTGGCGTCCTCCGATTAATAGGACCATAGCCAGCAAGGGTGAAGGTATAGAGGCTGTTGTGGACTCCATCGAGGAGCACAAGGCATACTTGATTGATTCTGGTAAGTTAAGCGATATTCGCAAGAAACGTATTAAAAACGAAGTCGAAGCGATGCTTAATGACCGTGTTAATCGCTACATCGACAAAGAAGTCATTCAAACGCAGGCATTTGACGACCTGGTTGTCAAGATGCAGAGCCGTGAGATTGAGCCTTACTCTGTCGTTGATGATATTGTTGGTAAAGTTTTAAAATAAATTACCAAATTACATTTTTAGGAGGAATTGACTATGGCATTCAAAACTATTTGTGTTGACCATGTTGGTGTAGCTTGCAAAGGTACTCTTGAAGAAGCTGCAAAAATTTACACTGAGGTTCTGGGCTTGAAAGCAACCGGTACCGAAGAAGTTAAGGAGCAAGGCGTTGCTACTATTTTCGTTCCCTGCGGCGAAACCCTGATCGAGTTGCTCGTTGACATCACCGAAAACAGCGATGGTCCTATCGGCAAATATCTGGAAAAGAATGGCCCTGGCATTCAACATATGGCACTGCGTGTTGACGACATCAAAGCTGCTATTGCTGATCTGACCGCTGCTGGCGTTCGCATGATCGACAAGGCTCCTCGCAATGGTGCTGGCCAAATGAAGATCGCTTTCGTTCATCCGAAATCCGCTGGTCTTCTGTTGGAACTCTGCCAACCCGCTGCAACCTACAAAGACTAATTTAGAGGCTTGTCTTTAAGGTTTTTGTACTTTTAATTTGATACATCGTGCTGGAGGTATACAAGTGATATACCTTCAGCATATGTATATAATTTTGTTCTCCCAAATATGATGGAGGTGTAAGATTTGTCTACTCAAGAAAGAATTGAGAAAATGCTCAAAAAAGCCGAAGTAATTCTGGCTGCTGGCGGCGAAAAACGTGTTGCTAAACAACATGAATCCGGCAAAATGACTGCTCGTGAAAGAATCGCTGCACTGCTCGACGAAGGTTCCTTCGTAGAATTGGACCGTTTCGTTCGTCATCGTTGCACTAACTTCGGTCAAGAAAAGAAAGAACTTCCGGGTGAAGGCGTTACCACCGGTTACGGCACTGTAGATGGCCGTCTGGTTTATGTATTCGCACAGGACTTCACCGTTGAAGGTGGTTCTCTTGGCGAAATGCACGCTGCAAAAATCGTTAAGGTTCAACGCCTGGCTCTGAAAATGGGCGCTCCGTTGGTTGGCCTGAATGATTCCGGTGGTGCTCGTATCCAAGAAGCTATCGACGCTCTGGCTGGCTATGGTAAGATCTTCTTCGAAAACACCATCGCTTCCGGCGTTATTCCCCAAATCTCTGCAATCATGGGTCCTTCCGCTGGCGGCGCTGTATACAGCCCGGCACTGACCGACTTCATCTACATGGTAAAGAACACCTCCAAGATGTTCATTACTGGTCCTGCAGTTGTTAAATCCGTAACCGGTGAAGATGTAACCCAAGAACAACTGGGTGGCGCTATGACCCACAACAGCACTTCCGGTGTTGCTCACTTCGCTGCTGAAAACGATGAAGACTGCTTGCAACAAATTCGTTACCTGCTCTCCTTCCTGCCCTCCAACAACATGGAAGGCGCTCCGATCGTAGAGACCGGTGATGACCCGATGCGTACCGACGACAGCCTGAACACCCTGCTGCCGGATAACTCCAACCAAGCTTATGATATGTACGATGTAATCAAATCCATCGTAGATAACGGCGAATACTACGAAAACCAGAAATACTGGGCAAAGAACATCATTACCTGCTTCGCTCGTATGGATGGTCAAACCGTTGGTATTATCGCTAACCAACCGAAGGTTATGGCTGGCTGCTTGGACATCAACGCATCCGACAAATCCTCTCGTTTCATTCGCTTCTGCGACGCATTCGGCATTCCTCTGCTGAACCTGGTTGACGTTCCTGGCTTCCTGCCTGGCTGTAACCAAGAATACGGCGGCATCATCCGTCACGGCGCTAAGATGCTGTATGCTTACTCCGAAGCTACCGTTCCTAAAATTACTCTGGTAACCCGTAAAGCTTACGGCGGTTCCTATCTGGCAATGTGCTCTCAAGACTTGGGCGCTGACCAAGTTATTGCATGGCCTACCGCTGAAATCGCAGTTATGGGTCCTGCTGGCGCAGCTAACATCATTTTCCGTAAAGATCCTGATGTTGAAGCTAAGACCAAAGAGTACATCGACAACTTCGCTACTCCGTACCAAGCAGCAATGCGTGGCATGGTTGACATGGTTATCGAACCTAAAAACTCTCGTCCCACCATCATCAACGCTCTGCAAATGCTGGAAAGCAAACGCGAAACCCGTCCGGCAAAACGTCACGGCAACATTCCTTTGTAATTCAGAGGTTGCGTAGCGCTTAATAACCCTATTGTTAGATAAGATGAGGTGAAATAAATGGGTCCTGTTACCACTAACCCTTGGCTGATCGCTTTGATCAACATGACCATCGTATTCGGCGTTCTGATTGCGTTGGGCGTATTGATGAGCCTTCTCCAAGTAATCGATCCTACTAAAAAAAAAGTTGCTAAACCGGCAGTAGCTCCTACCCCGGCAGCAGCTCCCGCACCGGCAGCAGTTGCTGCTCCGGTACAAGATGACAGCGAGATTATCGCCGTTATCGCAGCAGCAGTAGCAGCATGTGGTGTTAGCGCTGATCAAGTTGCTTGCATCCGTCGTGTATCTTCCAACGCTTGGAATGTTAATGCTCGTGCTGAAGCTATCAGCGTTCGTAAAGAATGCTTCTAATGCAATAAGTTTGCAATTTTAATTTTTAAAAATCGAGATTTTAAGGAGGATTATATCCATGAAAAAGTATACTATCACCGTTAATGGTACCGCATACGAAGTTGAAGTTGAAGAAGCTGGCGTTGTAGCTTCTGCTCCTAAGGCTGCTGCTCCGAAAGCTGCTGCTGCTCCTGCTCCGGCTCCGAAAGCTGCTCCGGCTCCCGCTCCGGCTCCGAAAGCTGCTGCTCCGGTTGCTGCTGGCGCTACCACCGTTTCCGCTCCTATGCCGGGCAAAGTTCTGTCCGTTAACGTTAAAAACGGCGACGCTGTTAAAGCTGGCGACGTTCTGCTGATTCTGGAAGCTATGAAAATGCAAAACGAAATCATGGCTCCGGCTGACGGCACTGTTTCCGACGTTCGCGTTGCTGCAGGCCAAAACGTTGCTACCGGCGACGTAATGGTAGTTCTGTAATTCTAACTGATAGTTCGCAATATCAGTTTCTGTTTACAAGTTACTAGTTAACCTGAACCTTTGGGAGGTCTCTTTCCCGGAGATCTCCCTCAAATTGAAAATTGGGAGGATATTAAATGGAAGCATTTATTGTTGCTTTGTCGTCCGTATGGGCTGACTCCGGCTTCTCCGCTATCACTGGCGGTCACGTAATCATGATTTGCGTAGGCCTGATTCTGCTCTATCTGGCTATTGGTAAAGGCTTCGAGCCTTTGCTGCTGTCTCCGATTGCTTTCGGTTGTATTCTGGCTAACATTCCTAAGAATGGCTTTGAAGAACCTGGCGTTATGTCCGTAATCGCATACGGCATTCACAACGAGGTATTCCCTCCGTTGATCTTCTTGGGCGTAGGCGCAATGACCGACTTCGGTCCTTTGCTGGCTAACCCGAAAACCCTGCTTTTGGGCGCTGCTGCACAGGGCGGTGTATTCATCGCTTTGCTGGGCGCTATGATGCTTGGCTTCTCCGTACAGGAAGCTGCTGCTATCGGCATCATCGGTGGTGCTGACGGCCCGACCTCCATTTACCTGGCTGCTAAAATGGCTCCCCAACTGTTGGGCGCTATCGCAGTAGCTGCATACTCTTACATGTCCTTGGTACCGCTGATTCAGCCTCCTATCATGATGCTCTGCACCACTGAGCATGACCGTAAGATTGTTATGGAGCAATTGCGTCCTGTATCTCACTTCGAGAAAGTTGCTTTCCCGATCATGTGCACCATCGTTATCTCCTTGCTGTTACCTTCCGTAACCGCATTGATTGGTATGTTGATGCTTGGTAACCTGTTCAAAGAAGCAGGCTGCTTAGATCGTCTGTCCGACACCGCGCAAAACGCTATGATGAACATCGTAACCATCATGCTGGCTACTGGTACTGGCTGCACCATGTCCGCAGAATCCTTCTTGAACTATCAGACCATCCTGATTATCTGCCTTGGCTTGGTAGCATTCATCGCTGGTACTGCTATGGGTGCTCTGTTCGGCACCATTATGTGCAAACTTGACGGTGGCAAGACCAACCCGTTGATTGGTTCCGCAGGCGTATCCGCAGTTCCTATGGCTGCTCGTGTATCTCAAAAAGTTGGTCAGAAATGCAATCCTGCTAACTTCCTGCTGATGCATGCTATGGGCCCGAACGTAGCAGGCGTTATCGGTACCGCAGTTGCTGCTGGTACTATGCTGGCTATGATTGGTCCTGTAAAATAAGCTTAGCTGCTGAATTTTTAAAGAGCTCACTTTTTAGTGGGCTCTTTTTTTACGCAAAAAATCCTTAGATTATAGCGGTACTACTATAAAGAAACGACTAAATGTTGTATAATGATAAAGAAGCGGCTTCGCTTTCGTAATTATTCGCTAAGGTAGGTTAGAGGCGTGCATGAATTTACTCTTTCCAAGCAGTTCTTTAAAGACGTTTGGTATTTGACTAGAAGCTATTGGCAGTCGGAGGAGAAGAAGAAGGCGTTCTTCCTTTTGGGCTGCATTATCGCTTTGACGTTGGGCATCGTTTATATGCTCGTGCTTTTAAATCAGTGGAATAATCGTTTTTATAACGCGTTGCAAAATTATGCTACGGATATCATTTTCCACGAGCTTTTGTTTTTCTCCGTATTGGCGGCTGTTTACATCATTCTTGCCGTCTATTCCTACTATTTGCAGCAGACCTTGATCATTAACTGGCGTAAGTGGCTCACTACGCGTTTTATAGATGTTTGGCTTAAAAATCGCACCTATTATCATTTGCAGATGTTCGGCAAGGACACCGATAATCCGGATCAACGTATTTCTGAGGACGTGCGCCTTTTTGTCGAGATGACGCTGAATTTTACCGTTGGCATTATTAAGTCCTTTTGTACCTTCGCGTCCTTCGTCGTTATTCTGTATCAGATGTCGGGACCACTGGTATTCACGCTCTTTGGGCGGACGGTGACGATCAATGGCTATCTTTTTTGGGCATCGCTGCTTTATTCGATCTTGGGCACATATGTGACGCATATCGTGGGCAAAAAGCTGGTACAGCTGAACTTCGTGCAGCAGCGCTATGAGGCAGATTTCCGTTTCGCTATGATTCGTCTGCGCGAGAGCGCGGAAAGCGTTGCTTTTTATCGGGGCGAGGCGCAGGAGGGCTTGGTGTTCAAGGAGCGCTTCAAGCTGCTGATGGACAATTTTTGGCGGCTCATCAATAAGCAGAAGCAGCTGGTGTGGCTGAACTCCGGTTATAGTCAGATTGCGATTATCTTTCCTTTCGTGGCGGCGATGAATCGCTATTTGAGTAGGGAGTTCACCTTGGGCAGTCTGATGCAGGTCGCTAGCGCCTTCGGACGGGTGCAGGATTCGCTTTCGTATTTCGTCGATATGTACTCCAGCTTGGCGCAGTGGCAGGCCGTGGTAATGCGTTTGACCTATTTCGGCAGGCATATGCAGGAGGTCGCGCAGGATGCCGAGAGTTTTCACATGGAACGCTTTGCTAGCTCGGCGGCGGTCAGCGTGGAGGAAATGCAGGTGAAGCTGCCGGACGGGCAACCGCTGTTGGATAATTTAACCTTCTCCCTACAGCCGGGTGCTAATGTTTTGATTAAGGGCGTAAGCGGTAGCGGCAAGAGTACGCTTTTGCGAGCAATCTCCGGTATTTGGCCCTTTGTCGGCGGTAGAATCAAGCTTCCCGATGCCAAGACTTTGATGTTCATTCCTCAGAAGCCCTATCTGCCATTGGGAAGCTTGCGTGACGCGCTTAATTACCCGGGAAATAATCCGTTGAGTGACGAGGAGCTGATAGCTCTGATGCGGCTTTGTCGCATTGGCTATTTGGCGGATAGGTTGGCGACGGTCGCCGATTGGAGTCATGTGCTTTCCGTGGGCGAGCAGCAGCGCTTGGCATTCGCTCGCGCGCATATTCAAAAGCCGCAATGGCTGTTTTTGGATGAGGCTACATCTGCTTTGGACGAGGAAACGGAGGCGGCTATGTATAGCCTTTTAGCGGAGCGCCTGCCACAGACGACGCTCGTTAGTGTCGGACATCGCAGTACCTTGGACAAATTCCATAAGGTACTTTTGCGTTTGGATAAAGAAAAGCATACTGCGTATTTAGAGAATTTATAAGGAGGATGGAAGATGCAACCCATACAGATTAAAAAGGATATTTACGATGTCGGCGTGCAGGATTGGGCTGTGCGTGATTTTCATGGCTATAAGACGGAGCGTGGCGCTACCTATAATTCGTACCTAATCATGGACGAGAAAATCACGCTCGTGGATACGGTGAAGGCTCCCTTTGCGGAGGAGCTGCTGCGCAATATCAGCAAGATTACGCCCTTGGAGAGCATTGAGAACATTATCATCAACCATGTGGAGCCTGATCATAGCGGCGCGATGCCTGCCTTGGCGAAGGCTTGCCCCAACGCGACCTTTTATATTTCCATGGCGGGCAAGAATGAGGCGATTCAGCATTATGGCGACATTTTTAAATTCGAGGTCGTGAAGGACGGTGCCACCTTGAGCATTGGTCAGCGTAAGCTTGTTTTCGCGATGATGACGATGCTACATTGGCCCGACAGCATGGCGACCTATTGCCCCGAGGAAAGGCTTTTGTTCTCCAATGATGCCTTTGGTGAGCATTACGCGACGAGCAAGCGCTTCGACGACGAGGTGGACGAGGGAGAGCTTTTCTATGAAGCACGCAAATATTTCGCCAATATTCTTTGGCCCTACGCACGCTTAATTGGTAAGGCGCTGACGAAGGTCGGCGGCTTGGATATCGAGATGATCGCGCCTAGCCATGGCGTGGTATGGCGCAAAAACGTGAGCAAAATCGTGGAAGCCTATGCTGAATGGGGCGCAGGCGTTGCCGACGGCAGCTTGGTCATCGCTTATGACAGCATGTGGGGTGGCACGGAGAAGCTGGCGCGCGCGATCGCACGTGGCGCGCAGGCGGTAGGCGTACCCGTGAAGGTGCATAAGCTCAGCGTAACGCCGAACAGTACCGTGGTTGCCGACGTGTTCTCCGCTTCGGGGCTTTTGGTGGGCTCGCCGACGCTGAATAACGGTATGCTTCCTAATATGGGTTCGTTCCTGACCTATTTGAAGGGCTTGGCTCCCACTGGCAAGAGGGTTGCCGCCTTCGGTACCTTTGGCTGGGCAGGCGGCGCGCAAAAGGATATGGAGGAGCTTTTGGCGAAGATTAGCAAGGACGTGCGTCCAGGCTATAATTGCAAATGGACGGCGCAGGAGCAGGAGCTGGCGGCAGCCGAGGAATTCGGTTTTAGCTTTGCTCAAGAGCTTAAAGACGCTGACTAAAATAATTTTATGTCAGTCAAGGTCTTTTATTTGTGAATTTATTTTGTTTTTTAGCGTAAAAGCTGTTAAAAAACGTTAAAATCGTGTATAATATAATTAGCTTGTTGAAAGAGAGGTTTTTTCTTATGAATATTAAGGCTGAAAAATTTACCAAGTTTTTAGATGAGCATAAGATCAACGTATTCCAAACTCAAGAGGTTGAGGGTGAAATGCACCCCGTTACCTATCGCAGTGCGATGGAGGTCAACGGTCAAAATCTGCCGACCATGCTGGTTATTGATGACAGTATTTATGTAATGCTCCAGGTGCGTATCGGCGCAGGTCTAGTGAAGGAAGAGAACAAGGCTGCCGTTATGGCTCACCTGAACGTTCTAAATGAAAACTATAAGGTATTCAAATACTATGCGAACGCTAACGGCGATATCGTTATCGAAAGCTGTATTCCTACTACCGATAACGAATTCATGCCCGAGCTGGTACATGCCGTGATCGACGTAGTGCTCAAGCATTTGCAGGAGGAATATCCGAAGCTGATGAAGACCGTTTGGGCAAACTAAACGAATCTTGTATCATTCTTTACAAAATAGAATTTCACAGCAAAGAAATATATTTTTTAGTTGACATCGTTCGTGTAAACTAGTAAAATGAATGTCAACAATTATAAATCGCCCTGAAAGACGATGAAGGGAAGAAGATTCGGTGAAATACCGCAGAGAGTCGTTGGTCGGTGCAAAACGACGTAGGCAGCCGAATGTATACTGATCCCAGAGTTGCCTTCCTGATAGGTAGGGAAGGACGTGTGGTCACGTTATAGGCAAAGGTCTTGTCGGAGACTGAGAGGGTTGCGTAGGCAATCGAAATAGGGTGGTACAGCGTGGAATTTCCCCGCCCCTAGCATAATGAGCTATGGGGCGGTTATTTTATTTTGGAGGAAGAAAAATGCAGCAAGAAAAACAATACGTTCCCTTTAACAGAGTAAGCTTACCGGATCGTCAATGGCCGGATAAAATTATTACGAAGGCACCGATTTGGTGCAGCGTGGATTTGCGCGATGGCAATCAGGCGTTGGTTACGCCCATGGGCATCGAGGAGAAGCTAAAGTTTTTCCATACGCTCGTGGATGTCGGCTTCAAGGAGATCGAGGTGGGCTTCCCTTCCGCGTCCGAGACCGAGTATGAGATTCTACGCACGCTGATCGAGGGCGGGCATATTCCCGACGACGTGACAGTGCAGGTGCTGGTGCAGGCGCGCGAGGAGCTGATTCGCAAGACCTTCGAGGCAGTGCGCGGCGCGAAGAACGTCATTATTCATTTTTATAATTCTACCTCTACATTACAGCGTAAGGTTGTTTTTGGCAAGGACATGGACGGTATAACGGAGATCGCCGTACAGGGCGCGCGCTTGATCCGTCAGCTGACGGAGGAGGAGGTAGCACGCAGCGGCATGAATATTCGCTATGAATATTCGCCCGAAAGCTTCACCGGTACGGAGATCGATTTCTCCATCGCTATCTGCGAGGCGGTAATGCGTGAAATGGGCGCGACGAAGGATAATCCTATTATTTTGAATCTGCCATCGACCGTGGAGATGTGTACCGCTAATACCTATGCCGACCAGATCGAGTATTTCTGCCGTCATATGCAGAATAGGGAGGCGGCGATCATCAGTATTCATCCGCATAACGATCGTGGCACGGGCGTGGCCTCCGCCGAGCTGGCGCTGATGGCGGGCGCGGATCGTATCGAGGGTACGCTGTTCGGCAACGGTGAGCGTACCGGTAATTTGGATATCGTCACCGTGGCGTTGAATATGTTTACTCAGGGCGTGGATCCGGAGCTGGACTTCGCGAACATTCTCGAGATCAAGAAAATCTACGAGGAATGCACCAGAATGCGCGTGCCCGAGCGTCAGCCCTACGCGGGCGCTTTGGCGTTCACCGCCTTCAGCGGCTCGCATCAGGACGCTATCCGCAAGGGCTATGAGTATATGAAAAACAGCGGTACTCCCTATTGGGAGGTGCCTTATCTGCCGATCAACCCCGCGGATCTGCACCGCGAGTACGAGCCGGTTATCCGCATTAATAGTCAGTCCGGCAAGGGCGGCGCGGCGTTCGTCCTCCAGCATGCGGTGGGCTACAATTTGCCCAAGGAGATGCACCCCGAATTCGGCAACGTGGTCAAGGCGGCAGCCGATGCCTATGGCGACGAGCTGAGTAGCAAGCAGATCGTGGAGCTGTTCGAGCGCGAGTATATTGAGATCAAGGGCAAATACGAGCTGCTGCGTCATCGCTTTACTGAGCTTAACGAGGCGGATGGAACGGTACACAGTCGCTTCGAGGGCTCCGTTTTGGTCGAGGGCACGGAGAAATACATCACGGGCGTGGGCAACGGTCCTATTGACTCCTTCTTCCAGGCGTTGGCAGGGATCGGCATTACGGAATATAAATTCGTCAACTACCATGAGCATGCTATTTCCAGTGGCTCTGACGCTCAGGGCATCTGCTATATCGAGCTGAAAAAGGGCAACGGGGATCATATCTTCGGTGTCGGCATTCATCCTAATATCAACGTCGCGGCGCTTAAGGGCATTATCTGCGCCATCAATCGTGCGGAAAAGGCTTAAGCCTGTGCTATGCGAGGGCTACGCTTCTAAGGAGGCGTAGCTCTTTTATTTTGTTTGCACGGCAGGAAAATCGCCAAGCGTCACGAAATATTAAGGCAGTATATTATAGCGATAAGGACATGAAAGGAGCTTGACTATGAAGGAAAAGGTAAAGAAGTATTTAGCAACGCATTATGAGGATTATGTACGCGACCTGGAGACCTTGACTAATATCGATTCCGGTAACGGCGATCGCGAGGGCACTGAGGCGGCGAATAAATTCGTGGGCGCGAAAATGGCGGCAATCGGAGCGACGACGGAGTATCGTTATAATGAGCGTGCCTGCCATTTGATTAGTCGTCTAAAGGGCAGGGGTAAATATACGATCCTGCTGGTGGCGCACGTCGATACGGTCTTTAACAAGGGCGAGGCGGCACGCCGTCCCTTCCGCGTGGACGAGAAGAATTTTGCTTGGGGACCGGGCGTGGGAGACGATAAGGCGACCGTGGTAGAGGTAATTTACGGCTTGCAGGCGCTTAAGGAAGCGGGCTTCGATAATTATAAGGAGATTATTTATTATACCAACGGTGAGGAGGAGGGCGGCTCCAAGACCGCCGAGGGCATTGTCGCCGAGCTGAGCCAGGAGGCGGACTTCGCCATCATTATGGACGTGGCGCGTCCAAACTGGGGTATCGTTACTCAGCGCAAGGGCAATGCGAAGTATCGCGTGGAGGTTATCGGTAAGGGCGGACATCATGGCAATGCCTCGCAGGAATGCGCGAACGCGATTCATCAGCTCGCCTATACCATTACCGAGCTGCATAAGCTCGCCAGCCCCATGCCTGGCGCGCCGGAGGATTTTACCGCCGAGGCGTTGAAGGCGCGTGGCATTGTGGACGCGGGGCAATTTATTCCGCAAAATACCGTGAACGTGGGCGTGATCGGTTCGACGAACGATAAGATCAGCGTTATTCCCGGCGATGCCTTTTGCGAGGTGAATATCCGCTGCTTCACGATCGAGGAGCAGCAGCGCATTGACGCGGCGGTAAAGGCTTTGGAGAAGAAGATCGTCATTCCCGGAACACAGGTAAAAATTAGTGGCGGTATCGTCACCGGACCGATGCAGAAAACGGCTCAAGCTCAGAAGATGGTGGACGTGTATAAGCGCATCGTGAAGGAGGAGTTCGGCGGCGAGGTTAGCGAATGGGTGGCAGGTGGCTTGACGGACGGCAACCGCACGGCGAAATTCGTACCGACGCTGGATGCTTTGGGCGTTGAGAATTACGATGAGCATACGGATCACGAGTCCGTGGATTTGAACACTGCCGTACCGAGAACGGCTGCCTTCGCTCTGACGCTGGCGGAGCTGGCAGAGGTTTTCTAAAAAATCGTCAATGTGTGACAGCTCCCCTTTTACGGGGGGCTGTCTTGTGTTATAATAAAGAGGTTAAATATCTTTATTGCAGGATGTGATGATATGGCAAAGAAGGGTAATAAATACGCCGGCTATAATCCGGAAGAGGTTTATGATCCCACGGGAGTAAATCAATATTTGGGCTTGGGACGACCAGTGGAGTTCGGTCAGAGAATCAACAAAATGGCCATGATGTGTACGCTGGCGATTTGCGTCGTGCTGACGCTGGTGAAATGCGCTGAGGGTATGGATTCCACCTCCGCCGTAACCTTCGCCTTCGGCTCCGCCTTGGGCTTTTTGCTGAGCTACATGATCGCGCAGGAGCTGGATCCTGATCGTCAGCTTGGTGGTATTATTGGTGGCTTTTTGACGGTCGTTGGTTATTATTTTTTCGGCGAGGGCAATATTTTGGTCATGCTGTGGCTGCTTTTCGTTCTGCGTATGCTTAACCGCAGCTCTGGCGACAGGCACCGCATTTTGGACAACGTGATCATGATAGCTTCGGCGATCTGGCTGGGCAAGCTGGGCTTTTGGGTGTATCCGCTGCTGACGGGTGCCGCCTACGTACTCGAAAGTCAGATTCAGAGCGGTTATTTCCGCAGCCTCTATTTGGCAGGCATTTCCCTAGCGGGGCTTTTGATTGCCGAATATAGCAAGCAGTCCAACGATTTAAGCCCGTCGATCATTCTGGTTATGGGCTTGGCGTTCGTCTTTTATCTGCCTGAGCTGCGCTTGGCAGTGTACACGCAGGCCAAGGGGGATAAGAACAATAAGCGTCTTTTGGCAAAGCGCCTGCAAGCCATGATGGGCTTTTTCCTGATGATTCTTTTCAGTGTGACGCTTTTGCATGGTGATGCCGCCGCTAAGCAGGTGCTTCCCGGCGCGATGGCGGCGATCGGCTGCGGTATGTATTTGCTGTACGCGTTGATGACGCATCAGGTAGTATTCAGAAAATAACGGAGGCTTAAAAATGAGCGAGAACAGAAAAATTAAATTTACGACTAATAAGGGTGTATTCGTTGCCGAAATGTTCGAGGATAAGGCACCGCTGACGACGAAGAACTTCATCGACCTGACGGAAAAGGGCTTCTATGACGGAATTATCTTCCATCGCGTTATCGACGGCTTCATGATTCAGGGCGGCGATCCGACTGGTACCGGTATGGGCGGCCCCGGCTACGTTATTAAGGACGAATTCGGAGAAGGCCTGAAGCATGACGACGAGGGCGTGCTGTCCATGGCTAATGCTGGTCCGAACACCGGTGGCAGCCAGTTCTTCATTACCTTGGCACCGACTCCGTGGCTGAACGGTCATCATGCTGTTTTTGGCCGTATCGTCGAGGGTATGGAGGTCGTGCGTCTGATCGGCGTGGTTCCCACCGATTTCCGCGATCGTCCGCGCGAGGCAGTGGTTATGGAAAAGGTCGAGGTCGTAAAATAAATGACTGCCTATGTATATATGCTGCGTTGCAAGGACGATAGCCTGTATACGGGTTGGACGAATGATTTAGCGCATCGCTTGGCCATGCATAGCTCCGGCAGGGGCGCGAAGTATACCAGAGGTCGCGGACCGTTGACCTTGGTCTATACCGAGGAGCTTGCCGATAAGGAGAGCGCGCTCAAGCGGGAGGCGGCGATTAAGCATTTGTCGCGCTTGGAGAAGCTCGCGCTGTGCACGACATGGACGGAACATAAAAAACCTTAAAAGAGTTAGAAAACACATTGCTTTTTACTTGATTTTAGCTTATACTATATATCATAGGCTTGAAAGAATAGCTTATAAGATTTTGATGTGATGGAGGGCTAAAATGACTGGTAAGGTAAAGTGGTTCAACGCTGATAAGGGCTTCGGCTTTATTCAACGCGAGCATGCGAAGGATTTATTCGTGCATTTTTCCGCTATTCAAGCTGACGGCTACAAAACTCTGGAAGAGGGCTGGGACGTCGAGTTTGACGTTATCACCGGTGATCGCGGTGAGCAGGCGGCTAATGTGCGTCATGTGAATCTGTAAATTACATAGCGTAAAGCAAAAGGCGTTACCTCAGCTCGAGGTAACGCCTTTAATGTATTTTTTAAGTCTTTATCGCTGTTCCAGTCTGGGCTCGAACTCTGTCGGTACGAAGGGCAGCTGCGCGTGCAGCTCGTTTAGGGCCGCCAGCAGATTTTCGCCCGCAGCCTGAATATTGCCGACTGCCGGCGTAACCTTGCGTCCGGAGTTACTCATGGAAAGCATACGTCCCTGCTCGTCGAAGATCGCCTGCTCCAGCGTGAGATACCAACCGTCGGCGGTTTGCTGGCGGTGTCCGTCGATCCCTAGAAGAACGATGTAGTCCGCTCCCGAAAGGCGGCTTTTCTCCATGATGTCGGTGTGCGTATAGGCATCCTTGGGGAGCGCCTTATCCATGATGATGTAGGAGGGGAGCGCTTTTTTATATTCGTCGATGATGAAGCGCTTGATGTCGGTGATCATCGCCATGTTTTTCAAATGCTCGGCCTCGTTGATCCACAGCGCGACCATGGGCTTGCCAATAGTCAGACGGCGATCGGGCGGCGGATAGATGCGCCCCAGCGTTACCTGACGATCGTACTCGTTATAGTAATCGCTGATGCTGGAATCGAAGTACATGGACATATCGTGCTGAATGCTTTTGATTTTCGTGGAAAGCGTGTACTTGATCTGCTGTCCGAATTGCTTATAGCCGCCAAAGAAGGTTTGCAGGCTGCCAGGAACTGGATCAGAGGTATTGGTGACGCGCAGTAGGCGCAAACGCGAACCATATTGCTGCGCGAAGGGCTCGTTGCCGATTGCCGGCGCGCCGAAGGTAACTACGTACAGCTTATCGGGTGATAGTCCCAAATCCAGCAGGCGTTCTCCCAAAAGCGTGGCGGCCGCTCCGCCGAGGCTGTGACCTGCCAGTACGAGGAGCGCGTCGTTACGCTCGTTGACCGCCTTAAAAACGCCGCAAAGCTCGCTTTTGCTATTGATTACCGAGTTGCGCAGGATCGCTTCGACATAGCTGTTGAAGCCCGCGTGTACGGCGGGGCTGTCCTTGCGCAGGGGGGCGCTCGCTAGGCTCTGCATTTCGCCGAGGGTGCGACCGCCGTAATTGACGCGATTGGTTTTAAGATTGAGCGACCAATCCTTTTTACTCTTGCTGCCGCGGAAGGTTACTAGAAAGATGCGCTTGCGCAGCTCGGGAAAATAATTATGCGCGATCACAAAGTCCGCTTCCACCTTGCCGTCCTTCACACGCTCCGGTAGTACGCGCCAGCCGCGGCTGCGCAGGTAGTCGAATTCGGTGGCGCTTTCCGGAAGATAGGCTCCCAAGCACGCCGCCGCCGCGACGGAGGTGAAATATTTATCGATATACTCCTGACTGACGGGCTGACGCGTGGCAGCCTGCGCAGGCAGGGCAAGTAGTACGAAAATGACGGTTACAAGCAGACTCAAAAGCTTACGCATAATTACGCCTCCTTCACAGACGATTCATCATAATGCGGCTTAAATAATTTTCGTAGTCCAATCCTCGATGTTCCAAACCTTGTCCACCCAGCCCTCGTAAAATTCGGGCTCGTGGGATACCAAAAGCACGCTGCCCTTGAACGCCTTGAGAGCGCGTTGCAGCTCCTCCTTGGCATCGACGTCTAAATGGTTGGTGGGCTCGTCGAGCACCAGCCAGTTCACGTCCCTGAGCATGACCTTGCAAAGACGCACCTTGGCGGCTTCGCCACCGCTGAGTACGAATACCTTGCTGGTGATATGCTCGTTGGTCAAGCCGCAGGCGGCAAGCGCGGAGCGTACCTCATAGTTCGTCATGCCAGGATAGGCGTTCCAAACGTCCTCTAAAGCAGTATTCTCGTTCTTTTCGCGTTCCTCCTGCTCAAAATAGCCCGGCTCCAAAAATTCGCCCAGCTCCACCTTGCCGCTGAACGGGGGGATGATGCCGAGAATCGTTTTCAGCAGGGTGGTTTTACCCAAGCCGTTTACGCCGCGAATCGCTATCTTTTGACCGCGCTCCAGATTGAAGCTTACGGGACGGGTGAGCGCGCTGTCGTAGCCCAGCACCAAATCCTTCGCCTCGACGATGAAGCGGCTGGGGGTGCGTGCCTCCTTAAATTGGAAGGTGGGCTTCAGCTTTTCGCGCGGCTTTTCGATTAGCTCCATTTTATCCAGCTTGCGCTGACGGCTCTTGGCCATGTTGGTGGTGGCGACGCGCGCCTTGTTGCGGGCGATGAAATCCTCCAGCTTGGCGACCTCCTGCTGCTGACGCTCGTAGGCGCTGTTCTTTTGCGCCTGATAGATGGCGTACATTTCCTGGAATTTGTCGTAATTGCCGCTGTAGCGCGTCAGCTCGCAGTTCTCTAAATGATAGATTACGTTGCAGACCTTGTTCAGGAAGGGCACGTCGTGGGAGATTAGGATGAAGGCATGCTCGTAATTTTGCAGGAATTTGGTGAGCCATTCGATGTGCTCCACGTCGAGGTAGTTCGTCGGCTCGTCCAAAAGCAGAATTTGCGAATTTTGCAGGAGCAGCTTCGTTAGTAAAACCTTGCTGCGCTGACCGCCGGAAAGCTCGCTGACATCCTTGTCCAGCCCGATGCTGCCTAAGCCCAAACCGTTGGCGAATTCCTCAATCTTGCTGTCTAGGGAGTAGAAGCCTGCGTGCTCCAGCTCGGTTTGGATCTCGCCCACGGCGTTCATCATTTTATCCATTTCCTCGGGAGTGGCATCGCCCATTTTTTCGTAATACTCCAGCATTTGTTGCTCCTTCGCGTAGAGAGCGTCGAAGGCGGTGTGCAGTACCTCGCGGATGCTCATGCCCTTTTGCAGGGTGCTTTGCTGATCTAAATAGCCGACCGTGACCTTGCCAGGCCATTCCACGCGTCCCTCGTCGGGCAGGACGTGACCGGTAACGATATTCAAAAAGGTGGACTTGCCTTCGCCGTTGGCACCGACCAGACCGACGTGCTCGCCACGTAAAAGCTTAAAGGAAACGTTTTCTAGAATTTGGCGACCGCCAAAGGAATGGGAAACGTTAGTGACATTCAAATAACTCATGCAGAACCTCTTTCTTTATTAAAGCGTTATTGGTAAATCATCCTTTAATTATATCATGAAGAGCGGTGCTTTGAGAATGTGGCAGGCAAACATAATTGACAAGATATTTTGCACGGAGTATAATGGGGAGCAGTAGTCGGCGTTTTGCGGACAGCTAGTTTTATAAATCGATATTTTTGCTTTGAGGATGTATGTGTGAAGTAAATGAATACATATTATAAGGCGTTTAAAGTCGCCTTTCCGTTGACACTGCCCATTTGCGCAGCGTTTCTTTTTTTAGGAGTTTCCTACGGCTTCTATATTTGCAGTAAGGGCTTTTCCCCTTGGTATCCGCTGTTTACGAGCGCGCTGGTCTTTGCCGGCTCGATGGAATTCGTGCTTGTGGGAATGCTTTTGGGAACGTTCGATCCCGTTTATTGCTATTTTACGACGCTGATGGTTAATTCCCGTCACCTTTTCTATGGGCTTTCCATGCTGGATAAATTCAAGGGCTTGGGCTGGAAGAAGCTCTATTTGATCTTCGGTATGTGCGACGAAACCTTCGCGATAAATTGTACGACCGAGCCGCCCGCAGGTGTGGATCGGGGCTGGTTTATGACCTTCGTGACGCTTTTAAACCAAACGTATTGGGTTATGGGTGCGACGCTGGGCGGACTTTTGGGAAGCACGCTGAGGATCAACACTAAGGGCTTGGACTTCGCTTTGGTGGCGCTTTTTGTGGCGATCTTCGTCAGTCAATGGCAGCAGAGCGAGCATCATAATCCCGCGCTTATCGGTATTTTCGTGCCCGTGCTTTGTTTGCTGTTGCTTGGGCCGCGGAGCTTCGTACCGCCAGCGATGCTGGTGATGCTCGTGCTGTTCGTGGTCGCCTTTTATAAGGGGGGAACGGACGAATGACCTTTACCGAGGAAATTATTACGATCGCGGTCGTTGTTTTGGGAACGATGACCACGCGTTTCCTGCCGTTTTTGCTTTTCCCAGCGCATAAAAAAACGCCACCCCTGATCCGCTTTTTGGGCAAGGTGCTACCAAGCGCCGTCATGGGGTTGCTAGTGGTTTATTCGCTGAAGGATACGCAGTTCTTGACGGGCTATCACGGTGTGCCGGAGGCCTTGGCGGTGCTTTTGACCGTGCTGATGCAGGTGCTGGTGAAAAATTTGCTTTTGACCATTGCCTGCGGGACGATCGGCTATATGCTGCTGGTGCAGTTCGTTTTTATATGACGAGTTGGGCTATATTGAGCTATTAAAGAGGAGAAATAAGGATGCTTACAGGTAAAAAGGAAGATATTTTGCGCGTGCTGCCCTATGTGACATCGCGCTTGGCACAGGCGTTGGCGTATGTCGGCGCGACGGATTTCGCTAAGGTGGCGAACGGAGAATACGAGCTGGACGGTCGCAGGGTTTTCGCGCGCGTGAATACCTATACCACCGAGCCGAAGGAGTCACGCCGTCCGGAGAAGCACGAGCGTTATATCGACGTGCAATACGTGGCGGAGGGGAGCGAAAGCATTTGGTTCACCACGCTCGACGCGAGCTGCGAGGAAATTGAAAATAAGGCGGAGACGGAGGACGTAATCTTTTATGCCGATCCCAAGGAGCAAAATCATGTGACGCTGCACGCAGGCGAGTGGGCGATCTTTTTCCCATGGGAGCTGCACCGCCCCAACTGCGCTAACGAGGGCGAGGACGCCACGCACGTGCAGAAGGTCGTCGTCAAGGTGGAGGCGTAGGCTGGGAAAGCGCTCCTTAGTAGTAGAATTTTCTTCGCAAAGTGAGTGGCTTTAACGCTTTTGACACGCTTATTTTAGGCTGCTTAAAAAAAGTTCCGAAAAACACGCAAAAGGTGTTGACAAAGAGCTTAGAAATGAGTATAATAACACTCGTGATGTTGAGAGACACAAACTCAAGCATCGGTTTTATTCCCCGATAGTTCAGCCGGTAGAACACCTGACTGTTAATCAGGGCGTCGTAGGTTCGAGTCCTACTCGGGGAGCCACCTGGCCGGTTGGTCAAGCGGTTAAGACACCGCCCTTTCACGGCGGTATCGGGGGTTCGATTCCCCCACCGGTCACCATAACCGGGCGCTTAGCTCAGCTGGGAGAGCGTCTGCCTTACAAGCAGAATGTCGGCGGTTCGATCCCGTCAGCGCCCACCATCGCAGATTACAGCACTTCGAGAAATCGAAGTGCTTTTTTTGTTGTCCTTGTGTGCTTGCGGCGGATTATTCTAGTCGTTCTAGTCACCACGTGATTAGAATGTGATTAGAATGACTAGAATTGACAAGAATGATTAGAATGACTATAATGGTGATTAGAAAGCTAAGGAGGTGTCCCATGTCCTTTATTGAAAGCGAGATTGTCGAGCTTAAGTCCATAGTTGTTGCGGATATTTGTAAAGAGGTGATTGCTTTCGCTAATACTAAAGGAGGCACTCTTTATATCGGTGTCGAAGATGATGGCACGTTGGTAGGTGTGGAGAACGCTGATCATGTTATTTTGCAAATAAATAATATGGTGCGCGATTCTATTAAGCCTGATATCACTATGTTTGTACGCTATGAAGCGCAAAATGTAGACGCTAAGCAAATCATCGTCGTTACTGTGCAAAAGGGTACGGATAGACCGTATTATTTGGGGAGTAAGGGCTTAAAGCCTGGCGGCGTATATGTGCGCAATGGTACGTCTACGGATCCTGCTACCGATATGGCTATACGTAGAATGATTAAGGAAACCGATGGTGATAGCTTTGAAAGCAGACGATCCTTGGAACAGAGACTGACCTTTCATGACGCGGAAGCGCAATTCATTAAGCGGAAGGTTCCCTATGATGTCGGTAAGATGCAGACCTTGGGCATGATTTCTTTGGACGGAATATATTCTAATGTCGCGCTGCTTTTGTCCGAGCAATGTCCGAGTACGATTAAGGCTGCTACCTTTTCCGGCATTGATCAAAGCGCCTTTCAGGATAGAAGGGAGTTTAGTGGTTCTCTTTTTAGGCAAATGGAGGAGCTGTATGCGTATTTGGAGCTGCATAATCAGACGAAGGCTACCTTTAATGGCTTGTATCGGACGGATACTAAGGATTATCCCGAGGAGGCCTTGCGCGAAACTCTGATGAATTCGCTGGTGCATAGGGATTATTCCTTGAGTGCCAGTACGCTTGTCAGCATTTATGATGATCGGATCGAATTTATTTCCGCAGGAGGCTTGCCTGCTGGTATTACCTTGGATGATATCATGTTGGGCTTGTCTGTTTGCAGAAATCCTAAATTGGCTGCTATTTTCTATCGCTTACAGCTGATCGAGGCTTATGGCACGGGTATGCCCAAGATTATGAAGGCATATGCCGGTACGGGTATGGAGCCGAAGATCGAGGTAACGAGTAATGTTTTTAAGCTCACTCTTCCTAATAGAAATATAAAAACGGAGGCAGAGAGCGCGTCCGTTGAACTCGGTTCTAATGAAGAAAGAATATTAAAATTGCTTGCTAAAAATGGGTACGTGGTACGGAGCGATGTTGACAGGCTTTTGGGTATTAGTCAAACGACTGCCAATCGCATTTTAAAGCGCATGGTAGCGGAAGGCTTGATCTATCAGGAGGGAAGTGGCAAAAATACGCGGTATAAGCAAGGAGAATAGAAAGAACGCTTATATGAATTAACCAATAAAAAAGCATTGCCGTTCTGTGAGGAAGAGCAATGCTTTTATTGATCGAGGCTGCGGCGAGCCTGCGGAATGACCGATTCGATGAAGGCCTTGACGATCGCGGGATCGAAATCCAACCCCGCCTTGTCTTGCAGTTCGACGATAGCGTTGGCATGCGTCTTTTGCCAGTGGCTCACGCAGGGATTGATATTGCGGTCGTAGTAATTGGCTACGGCGACGATGCGCGCGCCTATGGGGATGTTCTGCCCCTTGAGCCGTTTGGGATAGCCCGTGCCGTCCCATTTTTCGTGGTGGCAGCGGATGATGTCGGTGACGTAGGTAAGCTCGGGGATGTTCTCCAGCATACTGGCACCGGCGATGCAATGACGCTTATATATGGAAAGCTCCCTGGTCGAAAGGAAGGGAAATTTCGATAAAATGATATTGGGCACGGAAAGCTGACCGATATCATGCAGCAGCGCGCCTGTTTTGATTTGCGAGACCTCGGAGGCCGGTAAACCAAGCTTAGCGGCGGTGCTGGCGGCATAATTGGCTACCTGCTGACTGTGCAGGTAGATTTCACGATTTTTAATTTCGAGCATTCTTAAATAGAAGTCACAAATTTCCTTCGTTAGGCGTATATCCGTGAAATCCAGACATTGTGGTATAGCAATCATTTTTATATCCTTCAACCATCTTTAAGCTACATTTCAGTGTGTGCATTACAAGTATATCACTCTTTTGTCAATTATTAAAGTGGAACAGGGCGTTATGTTGCAAAAAAAAACGGAAAAGCTTATAATGAGTTGTACAATCTAGGTCTGTGGTTGCAAGTCGATGCCAGTTGCAGGCGAAACGATCCACGTAAACAGCCTAAGAGGCTGCGAGCACGGTGCAGTATAGAGGTAAGACCTGCCGCAAGAAAATTTGGGCGAGAGGGGTAGTAGTGGGGAGCGGATGCTTAGGAGCGAACCCTCCAGCAGGCGAGTGTGGGGGCGAAGACCAGGTCAGCTAGATTGTATTTTTTTATGCGTAAAATTACGCCATTTCCCTTTACCTACACGAAAAATAGTTATATAATGATTATAATATAGTAAAAACTTCCGTTGCGGAAAGGGGTATTTATAATGAAAAGATTAGGTATTTTCTTATTGGTGATTATTTCGGCTGTAGCGATGCTGGTTGCCGGCTGTGGCGGCGATTCTAAGTCCGCGAATAAGGACGATGCCGCTAAGCTGTTGCGCGTGGGCACCGAGCCGACCTTCGCTCCCTTCGAGTTCCAAAAGGAGGGTAGCAAGAGCTATGACGGCTTCGATATGGATTTGGCGCGCGCAATCGGCAAGCAAATGGGTTGCAAGGTCGAGATCGTCAACATGGGCTTTGACGCGCTGATTCCCGCGCTGAACGCTAATAATATCGATATGGCGGCGGCAGGCATGTCCATTACCGATGAGCGTAAGCAGGCCGTAAGCTTCTCCGAGCCCTATTACACATCCGGCTTGATCATCATGGTTAAGAAGGACAACGATAGCATTAAGAGTGTTAAGGATCTGGAGGGCAAGCGCATCGCCGTACAGATCGGCACCACCGGCGAGCAAAAGGCCAGAAGCATTAAGGGCGCGAAGGTTACCGCCTTCAACACCAACACCGAGGCCGCTATGGAGCTGAAGAATAAGGGCGTTGACGCCGTAATCAACGACAGCCCGGTCGTAGGCTATTATTTAGCACAGGGCGGTAACGCCGATGCCAAGACCGTTGGCGAGATCATGGAGGCCGAGCAATACGGCTTGGCTGTGAAAAAGGGTAACGACAAGCTGGCTGCCGATATCAACAAGGCCTTGGGCGAGCTGAAGAAGAGCGGCGAGTATGATAAGATTTATAAGACCTGGTTTGGCGAGGTAAGGAAATAAGAAATCTGCTTTAAGGCGGAGCATTTGGTGGTACGCGTTCGCCAATGCTCCGCTTTTTCGCATAAATCTGTTTGACATCCTGAGAAAGAAAGGGTTGTATTTATGAGTTTGAATCTTGATTTGATGCTCCGTTCTCTGCCACTGCTTTTGGAGGGCGCGGCGATAACGGTGGAAATTACCGCTCTGAGCGTGTTCCTAGGTCTGTTAATCGGCTGTCTGGTTGGCATTGCTCGCATTTCCGTGATTAAGCCGCTGCGCACGCTGGCAAGCTTTTATATCGATTTTATTCGCGGTACGCCGCTTTTGGTACAGATTTTTTTGGTGTACTTCGCTTTGCCGACGATTATCGGCAGTCGTGTGGATCCCTTTTTTGCCGCTATTTCGGCGTGCTCCATTAACAGCGGCGCGTATATCGCGGAGATCTTTCGCGCCGGAATTCAGTCCATCGATAAGGGACAAATGGAGGCTGGTCGCAGTCTGGGCATGAATTGGGTGCAGACCATGCGCTATGTTATCATGCCACAGGCGTTCAAGCGGATCATTCCTCCCCTGGGCAATGAGTTTATCGCCATGCTGAAGGATTCCTCCTTGGTTTCCGTCATCGGTTTTGAGGAGCTGACGCGGCGCGGTCAGCTGATCATCGCTCGCACCTATGCCTCCTTCGAGATTTGGCTGGCGGTGGCGTTCGTTTATTTGATCATGACCTTTGCCGTAGCCAGATTTACAGCCTATTTAGAGCGGAGGTTTGAAACGAAATGAGTAAGGAAATGATTAAAATCACGCATCTCAAAAAGAGCTTCGGCGATTTGGAGGTGCTGAAGGATATTAATTTGAGCATTAATGAGAAGGAGGTCGTGGTCATCATCGGACCGTCCGGTAGCGGTAAGAGCACGCTTTTGCGCTGTATGAACTATTTGGAGGAGCCATCGGGCGGCAGCATCGTCATCGACGGCGCGGATTTGAGTGCGGGCGCGGATATCAACGAGGTGCGCCGCGATGTGGGCATGGTCTTCCAGCGCTTTAATCTTTTTCCGCATATGACGGTTTTGGACAATCTCCTTTTGGCACCGATGAAGGTGCGTGGTATTAAGCAGGAGGAGGCTAAGGCCACCGCTATGGATTTGCTGCGGAAGGTGGGGCTCGCGGAGAAGGCCGAAAGCTTTCCCGAGCAGCTTTCCGGTGGTCAGCAGCAGCGTGTGGCGATTGCGCGCGCTTTGTGCATGAAGCCGAAGGCGCTGCTTTTCGACGAGCCGACTAGCGCGCTTGATCCGGAAATGGTCAACGATGTTTTGGACGTTATGAAGGAGCTGGCACGCGAGGGCATGACGATGGTCGTCGTAACACATGAGATGGGCTTCGCTCGCGAGGTGGGCGATCGTGTGATCTTCGTGGACGGAGGCTATATTCAGGAGGAGGGTACGCCGGACGAGGTGTTCCATCATCCGAAAACGGAGCGTTGCCAAAGCTTCCTTTCTAAGATTCTGTAAAATCTGCTAAGAGTGTAACACTTTTTAAATATTTCACTAATAATTCACGCCATATTGATAATTTTTGCAGGAGTTTTCGTCTTCTCAGCGAAATATATAGGCAAAAGGGTGAAGCCTAAGCCCTGGATTAAAGGGTAGCGGGGGCATGGTTCTCCGACAGCTACCGAAGGAGGCATGAATTATGAGCGTAAACGTAAAGGGCAGAAACATTAATGTAACACCGGCTTTGAAGGAATACGTAGAGAAGAAGATCTCCAAGGTGACGAAGCAGTTTAAGACCGTCGGTGACATTTCTGCGGTACTGAAGGTTGAGAAGGGTAATCACATTGTGGAAATTACCGTTCCTGCAAGCGGTATTTTGCTGAGAGCGCAGGAAAGCACGAAGGATATGTACTCCTCCATTGATTTGGTAGTGGAGAAGATCGAGCGTCAGATCCATAAATATAAAACTCGTCTGATGAAGCGTAAATACGCTAATTTCGCTGATCCGACACCGATCGCGCCGGCAGAAACGCAGGATGAGGAATTTGAGATCATCAAGAATAAGCGTTTCGCGATGCTGCCGATGACTCCCGAGGAGGCCATTTTGCAGATGAACCTTTTGAATCATGATTTCTTCGTTTTCTTCGATCCCGATTTGGGCAGCACCAGCGTGGTTTATCGTCGTAAGGACGGTAAATACGGCTTGCTGACTCCCGAATTAAAATAACACATTTTGAGCTTTATGGCAGGTGTCCACGGGCATCTGCCATTTTTCTTGACTATTAGAGGAAATACATTTTTGAGGGCGAATATATAGGGAGAGTCTAGCGAAAGGGTGGGATGAGCTTGAAGGTATTGCGCAATTTTTTGTTCCTGCTTCTGCTGCTGCTGTGTCAGACGGCGTTGGCGAGCAAGGGAACGCTTCTATATATTCCAATGGATAATCGCCCCGTGTGCTTGGATTACACCGTGCGGTCCATGCAGGCGGCAGGCTGGGACGTGCTGACGCCGCCGCGTGAGTATTTGGCGGATGAGAAAAGCATGGGACGACCGGAGGAGCTGTTTACGTGGCTGGAGGCTAATGCCGGTGACTCGTTGGCAGTCGTCGCCTCCTCGGACGCGCTGCTTTATGGAGGCTTGGTAGCCAGTCGCACGCATGAGCTGCCGCTCGCGCTGTTGCAGCAGCGTGCGGAGCGTCTTGTAGGCTTGAAGGAACGCTTTAACGGGCAGCAGATTTATGTTTTCACGACCATTATGCGTTCGCCCAAGGCCAGCAGCGCGCCAGTGGAGCCCGCGTATTACGCGGAGTGGGGACCGAAGCTGTTCCGCTTGGGCGCGTTGGAGGACAAGCTGGAGCTGAAGCAGATTAAGCGCGCGGAGGTGCGCGAGCTGGCTGATTTGCGGACGCAGCTGCCACAGGAGGTCCTGCATGATCTTTATACGCGTCGCAATAATAATATCGCTATGACGGAGCTTTTGCTGCATGGCGTGGAAAGCGGCGATTTCGATTATCTCTTGATCGGACGCGATGATACGGCGCAATTCTCGCAGGCGCATCGCGAGGCGCGCGAGATGGATATTTTGGTGCGTGAGCTGCCTAAGGAGAGGATACGCTTCTTTGCCGGCGCGGATCAGCTAGGGCTGATACTTTTGAGCCGCGCGGCAGGTCGCTTGCAATACGAGCTGCCATTGGTGAACGTGACCTATGCCGCTGGCGTGGCTGGCGCGACCGTGCCCTCATACGAGGATAATCGGGTGGAGGAGAGCGCGCGTCAGCATATCTTCGCGGCGGGGGCGTTCCCAGCGCGCCTGCGCAAGCGTGCCGATTTAGTTTTGGCGGTGAACACTCCTAAGGACGGCGTGACGCTGGAGGCGGCGAACACTGCTAATGGCTACGGCGTGCCGCCCGAAACGAAGCGCTTTGTAAATAAGGTGGAGCGTCTGCTGGCGCAGCATCCCGTGGCAGTCGCCGATGTCAAATACGGCAACGGCGCGGACAACGCCTTGGTGAAGAGCCTGTTCGAGCGCGGCTTGGCGCACAGGCTGGCGGCCTACGGCGGCTGGAATACGGCTGGTAACAGCTTGGGCTTCGCCTTGGCGCAGGGACTGCTATCTAAGAGCTATGACGAGCAGGAGCGACGCGAGCTTTTGAACGAGCGCTATCTTGATGATTGGGCGTATCAGGCGAACGTGCGCATGAATGCCTATGCCCAGCTTATTTGGCCGAGCTATTGGCCGAACAGCGGCTTGAGCGTCGAGCAGTGTGCCGCTGCCGAGGAGCTTATTACCCGGGAAATAGTTAAGCTTGGCGAGCCGTATTTGGGCGACGAGGTGCGCGATTATCGTTTCGAGCTGCCGTGGAAGCGGATGTTTGAGGTTAAGGTAAGCAAAAAGAAATGAGGTAAGCAATGGAGAATTTTATCGGAGTCAGGGCTGCGAGCCGCGCGGACGCGGAGCAGCTGCTGGCGATTTATACCCCCTTCGTGATTAGCGAGGACGCAGCGATTAGCAATGTTTCCTTCGAGCTGGAGGCACCGTCCTTGGCGGAGTTTAGCGAGCGCATCGTCGCTTTTTCCACGCGCTTCCCTTATTTGGTGGCGGAGCGCGAGGGCGAGCTTTTGGGCTACGTTTACTGCCATCCTTATCGGGAACGTCTGGCCTATCAATGGGCGGTGGAGGTGACGATTTACCTCGCGCCGCAGGCACAGGGCATGGGGCTCGGACGCGTGCTGTACGAGGCGATGGAGGAGATACTACGCTTGCAGGGCATAACTATGCTCTACTCCTGCATCACGCTCGGCAATGATCATAGCATCGAGATGCACGCGGCGTTGGGCTATAGGCTGATCGGCACCTTCCACGCGTCCGGCTATAAGAACGGGAAGTGGCTGGATACCGTATGGATGGAAAAGCTTTTGCAGGAATGTCCGCCACAGCCACAAAATATTCGCGGCTGGCACGAGATCGAGCAAGAGAAGCTTGATGCGATTTTACAGGCGGCTTCGGAACGCATGCGAGGTATTAAGCGGTAAGACAGATACGGTAAGAGGAGAGGGGTAGTAAAATGGCGGAGATTAAATGCCCGAAATGCGGGGAGGTCTTTCAGGTCGATGAAAGCGGCTATGAGCAAATAGTACGGCAGGTGCGCGATAAGGAATTCGCGAAAGAGCTGGAGCGCCGTGAAGGGGAGCAGGTCGCTAAGCGCGAGCAGGAGTTGGAGATTCTGCGCTTGGCGAAGGACAAGGAGCGTAGCGAGGCTATAGCGATTAACAATAGCGCGCATAATGCGGCAATGGAGCGTAATAGGCAGGAGCTTGATTCTATGAAGGCTCTTGTCGCGCGATTACAGGCAAAGCTAGCTAGCGGGCAGCAGGACAAGGAGCTTGCTGTCAGCGAGGCTCTGCGTAAGCAGCAGACGGTTATTGAGAGCAAAAACAGCGAGCTGTCCTTGCGGGAGCAAAAAATTACGGAGCTGAAGGCTAAATTGCAGGCCAGTGTTACCGAAAAGCAACTGGCTGTGGCGCAGGCGCGTGCGGAGAAGAACAGCGAGCTGAACGAAAAAAGCTCGCAAATCATGCTTTTGCAGGGCGAGCTTAAAAATAAGGATAGCGAGAAGCTTTTAAGCGAAAATAGCCTGAAGGAGCAATATGAAAACCAGCTTAAGCAAAAGGACGAGCTTATTAATTATTACAAGGATTTCAAGGCACGTCAGTCCACGAAGATGATCGGCGAAAGTCTGGAGCAGCATTGCCTGAATAGCTTCAATTCCCTGCGCATGACCGCGTTCCCTAATGCCTATTTTGAAAAGGACAATGACGCGCGTAGCGGCAGTAAGGGCGATTTTATTTATCGTGAAAGCGGCGAGGACGGAACGGAGTTCATCTCCATTATGTTCGAGATGAAGAACGAGGCTGACGGCACTGCGTCCAAGCATAAGAACGAGGATTTCTTTAAGGAGCTGGATAAGGATCGTCGGGAAAAGCATTGCGAGTACGCTATCTTGGTATCGCTTTTGGAGATCGATAACGATTATTATAACGAGGGAATCGTGGACGTGTCCTATAAATATCCGAAGATGTACGTCATTCGTCCGCAATTTTTTATCCCTGTGATTTCCTTCCTGCGCAATGCCGCGCAAAATTCCTTGAAATATCGTCAGGAGCTACAGCTGGTCAAAAATCAGCAGATCGATATTTTGCATTTCGAGGAAAATCTGAAAAGCTTTAAGGAGGGCTTCGGTCGTAATTATCGTTTGGCAAGCGATAAGTTTAAGCTCGCGATCGAGGAGATCGATAAGACAATCGATCATTTGCAGAAAACGAAGAACGCGCTGCTTTCCTCCGAGAACAATCTGCGCCTTGCCAATAACAAGGCTGATGAAATCACCATTAAAAAGCTGACGAAGGACGCGCCGAGTGTGAAGGCGATGTTTGAAGATCTGCATAAGGCATAATAGGTAAAGGCTTCGGGAGCAAGGCTCTCTCGAAGCCTTTTTTTGACGCGGAAAATTTCCGAACGATTTTCGAGAAAAGTGTTAAAAAGTTCACATTTTTATTTGACGCTGACGCTGAGGATTGGTATAATTATCTTAGCCGTACTCTTTTTGGGGAGCAGTGGCTTTTGCGTAAGCGGAACGCTTTCCCAAGGGGCGGGCTTGTTGAACAGTGTCATTTATTTTGGAGGTAAATATTATGAAGGTAGCAATAATCATGGGCAGTAATTCGGACTGGCCAATTTTGGAGCCTGCGGAAAAGACCTTGCAGGTCTTCGGCATTGAGGTGGAGGTCGTGGTCGCTTCGGCGCATCGTACTCCCGACGTTGTACATGAATTTGCTGCCGGCGCACGTGAGCGCGGCGTGGAGGTCATAATCGCGGCTGCCGGAGCGGCGGCGCATTTGGGCGGCGTTATCGCGGCCTATACCACCGTGCCGGTAATCGGTATTCCTATTAACGCCACTCCCTTGGGCGGTATGGACGCGCTGCTGAGCTTCGTACAGATGCCCTCTGGTATTCCCGTGGCGACCATGGCTATTAACGGAGCTAAGAACGCCGCTCTTTTCGCGGTGCAGATTTTGGCGGTTAAATATCCAGAGCTGGTCGAGCTACTAGCTGCCAATCGCGAGGAGATGCGTTCGGAGGTTAAGGCGAAGGGCGAAAAGCTCGCTAAGCTGCGTGCGGAAAATAAATAATTTTAGTATATATGAACAATAAAGCGGACAGCAAATAATCCTTTCCGCAGGAAAACGAAGAGGAGACTTATTGTGGAGAACTTTTTTCAGGATGATAAGCTGCATGAGGAATGTGGCGTATTCGGTATCTTCAGCCATAGCGAGGACGTAGCGCTCAACACCTATTGGGGACTGTATGCTTTGCAGCATCGTGGTCAGGAGAGTACCGGCATGGTCGTTACCGATGGTCGCACCATGAAGGTAAAGAAGGGCATGGGCCTGGTGCCCGATGTCTATAAGGATGGCGTGAGCGATTTGACGGGCTTCGCGGCGATCGGCCACGTGCGCTATTCCACCACCGGTGCCAGCATGGCTTACAACATTCAGCCGTTGAAGGTCTATTTCGACGGTGGCAATCTGGCGTTGAGCCATAACGGTAATCTGACGAATGCCGGTCAGCTGCGTGCGAATTTGGCGAAGGAGGGCGCGGTCTTTACCACGACCGTCGATACCGAGGTCGTATTGACGCTGATCGCTTGTAGCGCGCGCAAGACGATCGAGGAGCGCGTGGCGGAGGCGGTACAGCAGATCCGTGGCGCTTATGCCATTTTGATTATGACCGACAACAAGATCATCGCCGTGCGCGATCCCTACGGCTTCCGTCCGTTGGTACTCGGCAAAATGGAGAATGGCTGGTGCGTAGCTTCCGAATCCTGCGCCTTCGATTTAGTCGGCGCGGAGATGGTGCGCGACGTGAAGCCAGGCGAAATGATCATCATCGACAGCGATAACGCTGAGCCGCGTAGCATGATGTGGACGGAGAAGCTGCCAGAAAAGACCGCGCATTGCATTTTTGAATACGTATATTTCGCACGCAACGACAGCGTGATCGATAAGCAGCCTGTATATGAGGCTCGCGTGCAGATGGGACGCGAGCTGGCGAAGGAAACGAAGGACATTCATCCTGACATCGTAATCTCCGCTCCCGACAGCGGCACCCCCGCTGCAATCGGCTATGGCTTGGAGTCCGGTATCCCCTTTATGGAGGGTCTGACGAAGAACCGCTATGTAGGTCGTACCTTTATTCAGCCGACGCAAAAGCAGCGCGCGAACGCTGTGCGTTTGAAGCTGAACCCCGTGCGCAGCGTGGTGGAGGGTAAATCGGTCGTTATGGTCGATGACTCCATCGTGCGCGGCACCACCAGCGGTAAGGTCGTTAAGCTGCTGAAGGAGGCAGGCGCGCGCGAGGTGCATGTGTGCATTTCCTCGCCGCCGGTAGTGGATAGCTGCTATTACGGCATAGACACCTCCGAGCGCAAGCAGCTGATCGCGGCGCGTTGCAGCGAGGAAGAGATTTGTCGCTTTATCGGTGCGGACAGCTTGCACTATATTTCCATGGAGGGTATGAAGCGCGCTATCAGCCACATCGATCCTGATGGTCTGTGCTGCGCCTGCTTTAGCTCCCAATATCCTGATAATGCGAATGATACGATAAAAAAAGAACCCGAAGGTATTGCGGAATAAGGAGATAGGAGGCTATTATGAGCGAAGAAAAGAAACAACTTACCTATGCCGACGCCGGTGTGGACATCGATGCCGGCAATAAGGCCGTGGAGCTGATGAAGGACAGCGTGCGCGCTACTTATCGCAACGAGGTCATCGGCGATTTGGGCGGCTTCGGCGGTCTGTTCGCCTTGAACAGCGGCAAGTACAAGGAGCCTGTGCTGGTCAGCGGTACTGATGGCGTGGGCACGAAGCTGAAGCTGGCGTTCATGGCGGACAAGCATGACAGCATCGGTCAGGATGCCGTGGCTATGTGCGTGAACGATATTCTGGTGCAGGGCGCGGAGCCTTTGTTCTTCCTCGATTATATCGCGGTGGATAAGGTCGATTCCCAAAAGGTCGCCAACATCGTTAAGGGCGTTGCCGATGCCTGCAAGGAAAGCGGTTGCGCTTTGATCGGCGGCGAGACCGCGGAAATGGCAGGCTTCTATGCCAAGGGCGAATATGATATCGCTGGCTTCTGCGTCGGCGTTGTAGATAAAGAGAAGATGATCACCGGCGAGAAGGTGCAGGCGGGCGACGTGCTTTTGGGCCTGCCCTCCAGCGGCGTGCATTCCAACGGCTTTTCCTTGGTGCGCAAGATTTGCTTCGAGGCCATGGGCTTCGATATGCAGACCTATATTGACGAGTTTGGCTGTACCCTGGGCGAAAAGCTGCTGACTCCTACTAGACTTTATCCCAAGACCTGCCTGCCGTTGATCGAGAAATTCGACCTGCACGGCATGGTGCATATCACTGGCGGCGGCTTCTACGATAACATTCCGCGTATTTTGCCGGAGAACTGCGATGCCGAGGTTAATGCCGAGGCTTGGGAGGTTCCCGTGGTGTTTAAGAAGCTACAGGAGTGGGGCAATGTGTCCTGGCCAGAAATGTACCGCACCTTTAATATGGGCGTGGGCATGGTGCTGGTCGTAGCTCCTGCTGAGGCTGACGCGGTACGTGCGCATTTGCAGGCAGCGGGTGAGAGCTATTATGAGCTGGGTAAGGTAGTTCCCGGCACGAAGAAAACTGTAATGAAGGGCGGCGTTTTCAATGCGTAAAATCGGCGTATTGGTGAGCGGTCGCGGCAGTAATTTACAGGCGATCATGGACCGTATCGCCGAGGGCGCGTTGCCTTTGGAAATCGCCGTGGTAATCAGCGATAAGGCGGATGCCTACGCGCTGGAGCGTGCGCGTAAGGCGGGTATTAAGACCGTCGCCGTGGCGCGTAAGGAATGTGTCTCCAAGGAAGAATTTGAGACGCGCATTACCGCGAGTCTGGAGGCGGAGCAGTGTGAGCTGGTCGTTTTGGCGGGCTTTATGCGTATTTTGAGCGGCGGCTTCGTTAATCATTGGCATCACAGGATTATCAATATCCATCCCGCGCTTTTGCCCAGCTTCCCTGGTTTGCACGGTCAAGGACAGGCTGTTGCCTACGGCGTGAAATTCTCCGGCTGCACGGTGCATTTCGTGGACGAGGGCACGGACAGCGGTCCGATTATTTTGCAAAAGGTGGTTCCCGTGTTGGATGACGATACCGAGGACAGCCTGGCTGACAGAATCCTAGTGCAGGAGCACATCGCTCTGCCGGAGGCGCTGGGGCTGTGGGCTGAGGATAAATTGGTGATTGACGGTCGTAAGGTAAGGGTTTTAGCATAAGCGAGGTAGGCAAATGAGAATAAAAAGAGCATTATTGAGCGTTTCCGATAAAAGCGGCATTGTGGAGCTGGGCAAGTTCCTCAGCGCCAAGGGCGTGGAGATCATCTCCACTGGTGGCACGATGAAAGCGTTGCGCGACGCTGGCGTGCCTGTAACCTATGTGAGCGATGTAACAGGCTTTCCGGAGATCATGGACGGTCGCGTAAAGACGCTGAATCCGAAGATTCATGGCGCGATTTTAGCAGTACGTGATAATCCTGAGCATATGCGTGCTTTGGCGGAGCATGATATTAAGCCGATCGATTTGGTGGTCGTAAATCTGTATCCTTTCCGCGAGACCGTGGCTAAGGCCGGCGTTACCGAGGCGGAGGCGATCGAGAATATCGATATCGGCGGTCCGGCGATGGTGCGCGCGTCCGCAAAGAATTTCAAGGACGTCGTTATCGTGACCTATCCCAGCAGATATGAGAGCCTGATGGCGACGCTGGAAAAGGACGGCGACATCGACGCGACCACGCGCAAGGAGCTGGCGTATGAGGCGTTCTGCCACACCGCTACCTATGACGCGATGATCAGCGAATATCTGCGTAAGCAGCTGGGGAAGTAAACGAGGTATGATGAGATGAGAATACTTTTGATCGGCGGCGGTGGTCGCGAGCACGCGTTGGCGTGGAAGCTCGCGCAAAGCGCCGAGGTGGAAAAGCTGTATGTGGCACCGGGCAACCCCGGTATCGCCTTGATCGCTAAATGCGAATGCGTGAAGCTTGATATTGATGATTTGGAGGGCGTAGCCGATTACGCCGAGGAAAAGAGCATCGATTTGACCGTCGTCGGTCCCGAGGCTCCTTTGGTCGCAGGCTTGGCGGACGTGTTCAAGCGTCGCGGCTTGCCAGTTTTTGGACCGTCCAAGGCGGCGGCGCAGCTGGAGGGCTCTAAAGCGTTCTCTAAGGAGCTGATGGCGAAATACGATATTCCCACAGCCTTCTTCAAGGTGTGCGAGGACATCGCGAGCGCCAAGGCCTATGTCGAGGAAAAGGGCGCGCCCATCGTCGTTAAGGCTGACGGCTTGGCGGCAGGCAAGGGCGTAGTGGTCGCAATGACGAAGCAGGAGGCGCTGGACGCTATCGACGAGATGATGGCGGAGCATAAATTCGGCAATGCCGGCGCGCGTCTGGTGCTGGAGGAGTACATGGAGGGCGAGGAGGCTTCCCTGCTCGCGTTCACCGACGGCAAGACCGTCGTTCCCATGGTCGCCTCGCAGGATCACAAGCGTGCTTTTGATGGAGATCAGGGACCGAATACTGGCGGCATGGGCACCTACGCTCCCGCTCCGGTGATGACCGACGTGCTGCGACTGAAGGCGACAGAGCGTATTTTGAAGCCCGTAGTCGCCGCTATGGCGCAGGAGGGTATGCCGTATCAGGGCTGCCTGTATGCCGGCTTGATGATTAAGGGCGATAGCATCAAGGTCGTCGAGTTCAACTGTCGCTTCGGCGATCCCGAAACGCAGGTCGTACTGCCCTTGCTTAACGGCGATTTGGCGGCGATCATGCTGGCGTGCGCTACCGGTACCTTGGATAAGGCGGAGATTGCTTGGTATGACAAGGCGGCCGTGTGCGTGGTTATGGCGAGCGGGGGCTATCCCGAAAGCTATCCCAAGGGTAAGGTGATCAGCGGTTTGGAGAACGCTGCCGAGGACAGGAGCGTGGTTGTATTCCATGCGGGAACGAAGTCCGCTGACGGGCATATCGTGACCGCGGGCGGTCGCGTGCTTGGCGTTACCGCCGTTGACGCTACGATCAAGAGCGCGCGCGATAGAGCCTATAGCGCGGTCGAAAAAATTAAATTTGATCAGGGATTTTATCGCAAGGATATTGCATGGCGTGCCTTAAAGCGGTAAAATAGATGAAATATATTCCGATAGGCCTTTGAGCCGTGAGAAGTTTTAGCAAAGGATGATGTAAGAATGGCTTTCTATTATGACGAACCCGCTCATACTTTTAGTGAGTATCTGTTAGTTCCTGGTTATTCCTCCGAAAAATGTATTCCTACCAACGTTGATTTGCGTACCCCGTTGGTTAAGTTCAAAAAAGGCGAGCAATCCGCCATTACCATGAATATTCCCATGGTTTCCGCTATCATGCAGGCAGTATCCGGCGAAAAGCTGGCGATCGCTCTCTCCAAGGAGGGCGGTATCTCCTTCATTTACGGCTCCCAGTCCATCGAGGACGAGGCAGCCATGGTCGCACGCGTTAAGGCGCATCGTGCAGGCTTCGTAAGCAGCGATTCCAATATCCGTCCGGACAGTACCCTAGCTGATATTTTGGCGCTGAAGGAGCGCACCGGTCATTCCACCGTCGCTGTAACCAGCGATGGCACCGTCAACGGTAAGCTGGAGGGCATCGTTACTAGCCGTGACTATCGCCCGAGCCGCATGGATCCCGCGACTAAGGTACGCGATTTCATGACTCCGATTGACCAGATGATCGTTGCCGGTAAGGACACCACCTTGCAAAGAGCCAATGATATCATTTGGGAGCAAAAGCTGAATACCCTGCCGATTGTGGACGACGAGGGTCGCTTGCTGTACATGGTATTCCGTAAGGATTACGCTACGCACAAGGAATATCCCTTGGAGCTGCTGGACAGTAAGAAGCGTCATATCGTCGGCGCGGGCATTAATACTCGCGATTATGCGGAGCGCGTACCGGCATTGGTGGATGCAGGCGTGGACGTGCTGTGCATCGACTCCTCCGAGGGCTATAGCGCTTGGCAGAAGATTACTTTGGATTGGATTCGCGAGCATTATGGCGACAGCGTGAAGGTTGGCGCGGGCAACGTCGTGGATGCCGAAGGCTTCCGCTTCTTGGCAGAGGCAGGCGCGGACTTCATCAAGGTCGGCATCGGCGGTGGCTCTATCTGTATCACTCGTGAGCAGAAGGGTATCGGCCGTGGTCAGGCGACCGCTTTGATCGATGTATGCAAGGCGCGTGACGAATACTTCGAGGAGACCGGCGTTTATATTCCCGTATGCTCCGACGGCGGTATCGTTTACGATTATCATATGACCTTGGCTTTGGCTATGGGCGCGGACTTCATGATGCTTGGCCGTTATTTCGCGCGCTTCGACGAAAGCCCGTCCAATAAGGTGAATATCAACGGCACCTATATGAAGGAATATTGGGGCGAGGGTTCCGCGCGTGCGCGTAACTGGCAGCGCTACGATATGGGAGGCGCGGCTAAGCTGTCCTTCGAGGAGGGCGTTGACTCCTATGTTCCCTATGCAGGCAGCCTGAAGGATAACGTTAATCTGACTCTGTCTAAGATTCGTTCTACCATGTGTAACTGTGGCGCGCTGAATATCGCCGAGCTTCAGGAAAAGGCTAAGCTGACCTTGGTTTCCGCAACCTCTCTTGTTGAGGGTGGCGCGCATGACGTACTGCTGAAGGAAAACAGCAACAGTAATTATCCGAAATAATGCTGCGTTAGCATTCAAAGAAAGCCCTTCATCATTTGATGAAGGGTTTTTCCTTTTGCGTACAGTTCTAGCGGAGAGCTGATTAAGAAGCGTGTGCGTAAGAAAGCTTTTATCATTGTGTATCTTTCTTGACAAAAGCAGGTTAGTGTGCTAAAATGCTATTCGACAGTTAGCCAACTAAAACGCAACAATAAAGTTAGCTATAACTAATCAATAGGAGAGAATAATGAAGAAAGCCATTTTATGTTTTTTTATAATTATCCTAGCCCTGTGCGGCTATTTTTTATTAACACGCAGTCAGCATAGGCTAACTGACGCTGATACGCTTTCCCTAAAGGATAGCACGGGCACGGTTGTGAAGCTGCCGGAGCATCCCAAGCGCGTGGTTTTCCTGAACGCTTCTAATTTGGAAATCTTTGCCGCGATCGGCGGCAAGGCGGCGGGTAAGGCGACCAGTAGCTCCTATCCGGACGCGATTAAGGAGGCTATCGCGGATATTCCTGAGGTGGGCATGATTCACGCGCCCAATGTGGAGAAGATCATGAGCCTCAAGCCTGATTTGCTTATCGGTACGAACGTCCCCTTCCACGTGATGCTGCGCAAGCCCATGGAGCTGGCGGGGATTCCTGTTTATTTGAACATGATTAATTCCTATGAGGACGTTTTGCAGACGATCACGCTTTTCGGTCGTTTGGCAGGACGGGAACAGGCCGCGATGGCTAAGCGCGAGCAGATCGAGCGTGATTATGCCGAGCTGACGCGTGATATTAAGGCGGAGAGCGGACCGCGTACCCTGATTATTTTCGGCTCGCCCGATAGCTTTAGCATGAGCACGGAGAAGAGCTTCGCCGGCGATCTGCTGCGACGCTTGGGCGGATGCAACGTGGCAGCGGAGGCAGGCAGGGACAAGGACAGCTCCTATCTGCCATTGAGCATGGAATATTTGAGCAAGGCTGATCCGCAGGTAATCATGGTGCTGACGATGGGCGACGGTGCCGCCGTGATGGAGAAGCTGCGTCAGGATATGCGCGCTAATCCTGCATGGCAGGAGCTGGAGGCGGTAAAGAAGCAGCGCGTTTATCAGCTGCCGGGCAAGCTGTTCACGGTGAACCCAGGTACGCAGATCATCGAAGCGATGAAGATAATGCAGGGCTATTTACAGGAGGTCGGTGAATGATTGGGAAAAAATTCTTGGCGGTGGAGAGTGATGCTCGCAGAACGCTGCTCTTTTTTTTGCTGTGTCTACTGCTGGTGGCGGCGGTCGCTTTGGGATTGGCCTGTGGCACGGTGCCGCTGACCTTGCACGAGGTTTTGCAAGGACTACAGGGAGAGGGCGACGCACAGTCGGTACGCATTGTGAATTTGCTGCGCCTGCCACGCGTCATCGTGACGCTTTTCGCCGGTGCGGATCTGGCGCTGGCGGGCTGTCTTTTGCAGGGCGTTTTGCAAAATCCGCTGGCTGATCCCGGAATTATCGGCGTGAGCGCCGGCGCAGGCTTTTTCGCCATGGTGCTGATGCTCGTGCTGCCCGAATATACGGCGCTGCTTCCCTTGGCTGCCTTCGGCGGTGCCTTGGCGGCGACCGCTATCGTCTTTTTGCTTTCTTGGGATAAGGGCATCAATCCGCTGCGCATGATTTTGGCGGGCGTTGCCGTGGCGACGCTGTTCGGTGGTGCGATGAGCGGTTTGAACGTGTTCTTCGCGGATCGAATTCAGGGCACGGTGATGTGGATGGCGGGCGGCTTTGCCGGTCGCAGCTGGGGGCACGTGGAGATGCTCCTGCCCTACAGCCTCGTCGGTATCCTTGGCGCGCTGCTCTGCGCGCGTCAGCTGAACGCGCTTCAGTTGGGTGAGGAAATGGCGCAGAGCTTGGGCGTGCGGGTGAAGCTTGTGCGCACGCTGCTCATCTTTTTGGCGGCGCTGCTGGCAGCGGCAGCCGTGAGCGTAGCCGGTATGCTGGGCTTCGTCGGCTTGATCGTGCCGCATATGCTGCGACTTTTCGTGGGCGCGGATCATGAATTCCTGCTGCCCTGCGCCGCGCTTGCTGGCGGCGTGGTCGTGACCTTGGCGGATACGGCGGCACGCAGTCTGTTCGTACCCTTGGAAATTCCAGTTGGTATCTTTATGTCGTTTCTGGGCGCGCCGTTTTTCCTATATCTTTTGCGGAGGAGGATGAACGGATGATGAACAAGGTAAGCACGAGCTCCCTACGCACTAAGGAGCTAACGCTGAAATACGGTGCCAGAACGATTATTGAGGGCTTGACGCTGAGCTTCGCCAAGCCCGAGGTGGTCAGCATTATCGGACCTAACGGCAGTGGTAAATCAACCCTGCTCAAGTCGCTGTGCGACCTCTTGCAGCCGCAGGGAGGCGTGGTTTATTTGAACAACAAGGCTTTGCGGGAGCTGAGCGCCACGGAAATCGCTAAGCAGGTGGCGGTCATGGCGCAGACGGCGCAGGCTCCGCACGGCGTGACGGTGGAGGAGCTGGTCGCCTACGGGCGTATGCCCTACCGTAAATTTTTGGACGGGCTTTCGAGCGAGGATCGAATGGCGGTGGAGGAGGCGATCGCCTTTACCGAGCTGGGCAGGCTGCGTAAGCGCTTGGTACATACGCTTTCCGGCGGCGAACGCCAAAGGGCGTGGCTGGCGCTGGCGTTGGCGCAGAAGCCGCAGATCCTGCTTTTGGACGAGCCGACGACCTATTTGGACGTGCATCATCAGCTGGAGCTGATGGAGCTGGTACAAAGACTGCATCGGGAAAAGCAGATGATGATCATCATGGTGCTGCACGATTTGAACCATGCGGCGCGCTATAGCCAGCGTCTGATCGCTTTGAAAAACGGCGTTATCATGGCGGACGGTCCGACCGAGGAGGTCTTTGTGACCGAGATTATTCAGGAGCTTTATGACGTGCGCGCCGTGGTCATGAAGGTGGAGGCGAACGGAGTAGCCTACCCCGTGTGCTTTCCCTATACGACGGAGCATGACGCTTAAAATACTTTGATTATAAAAGGGTACTTGCCCTTTGTAATACCATAAATTATAACAAATTAACGAAGTGAGGTAGATTTTAATGAAAAAAATGTCAAAGAAAAAAGCGCTTCTCTTAGGAGCGTGCGTGATCAGCGCGTTATCCCATGCGGCTTATGCCGCTGAAGGCGAGGAGCTGGAGCTTTATGGCGGCGAGGAATTCGTCGTAACCGCGACTAAAACTAAATTGGAGGCTAAGGAGGTGCCCATGGCGGTCGAGGTCGTTACCCAAAAGCAGATCAAGGAGCTGGGCGCGTATAGCGTGCAGGACGCTTTGCGCTTGGGCGCGAATATCGATGTGCAGGACGCTGGCATGACGGGAAACCAGGTAATGCTGCGCGGCAATTCCTCCATGCACACATTGATTTTGGTCGACGGTAAGCGCGTGGCAGCCGAAAATTCCTCCTCTGCGATCAACGCTTATACCCTGAAGCGCATCAATATCGCGGACGTGGAGCGCATCGAGGTCATTCGTGGTAACGGTAGCGCTCTCTATGGCTCCGATGCTTTGGGCGGGGTGGTAAACATCATTACGAAATCCCCGACGAAGCCGAGCATGAGCGTGGACGCGCATACTGGCTCGAAGGACGAGGCGCTCAATTTCTCCTATTCCTCTGGTAAGGAGGGCAAGCTGAGCCTAAAGCTGGGCGGCGGCATTGAAAAGATCCGCAAGACCTATATCGGACCTTATGATAATTATAGCTCTTACACTGGTAAGAAAACGAGTGTTGCGGATACCACGAATATGTATGGTACTCGTCGTTCCTTGAACGGTACCGTGCAATATGATTTCGACGAGAAGCATAATTTGGCATTGGATATAAATTTTATGCGTGAGCAGCTTAAAACTCAGGGCAATGATACTTATGGCTCTGATTATGTAAATGGAACTTCTCATTATCCGATGCTGAAGGATTACAGCTATGATAATAATCGCTCCGATTACGCCTTGACCTTTAACGGTGAGGACGGCAAGCATAATTATAAGCTGCGTACCTATTTCAGCGAGCTGCGTAAGGAAAACAATACCAAGTATATGAATAAGACCACCGGCACGTGGAAGCAGATTGATTTCGACAAGAACAATTACAAGAGCTTCGTTGCCGAGGGTATGGACAGCTATAAGGCGGACGAGCGCAATACGCTGACCTACGGTGTGGAATATAAGAAGGATTATATGGACGGTACCTTCGCCGGCAGTAATGGCGGCAGCGGTACGGCAAGCTACGGCGGTATTACTAAGGCGGCATCCGAGGTGAGCGCTGAGTCGGAGGCCTTCTATTTGCAGGATGAGTTGAGGCTGGGAGATAAGCTGATGCTCTTCCCCGCGATCCGTGTCGATCATCACGAAACATTTGGCACGCATGCTTCGCCGAAGCTGGGCGCGACCTATAATTTGAGTGATAACGCGCGCGTTAAGGTGAACTGGGGCAAGGGCTTCCGCGCGCCGACATTGTACGAGCTGTATTCGGAAATGGCTAAGTCCGGCATGATGCCGATGACGGTAAACGTATTAGGTAATAAGGATTTGGATCCGGAAAAGAGTACTAATTTCGATATCGGCGTGGAGGCGGAGCAGGGTAAGAGCACCGCTAAGTTGAGCTACTTCCATAATAAGATTAATAATTTGATTGATATGGATTATTTGGGAATGAGAGCCGGTGGTCTGTACTATCAATATGCCAATGTTGACAAGGCTAAAATCAGCGGCGTGGAAACCGAATTGGGCTATAATTTCGATAAGAATTGGGGCATGAAGCTTTCCTACAACTATATTGAAGCAAAGAATGCCGAGACCGGTGAGCGCTTAGCGAACAGAGCGCGTCAAAGCGGCGTGGTGCAGCTGAATTACACCGATGCCAAGGAGAATCCGCTGACCGTAAGTCTATATAATCGCTTCTACATCGATTATCGTGCCAACGATAACGAAAGTAGTGATATAACTCCCTATCGCAATGATTATACCTATGGCTTAACAGGTTTGGTAGTCAGCAAGCAAATGAATAAGAATTTGCGCATTTACGGCGGCGTGGATAATATCTTCGATAAAAAGTTCCACTATGATACCTTTAATACCTACTATATTGACGGTCGTACCTGGCGCTTGGGTGCAGAGATGACCTTCTGATGCGAGAATTAGGAATGTGATAATTTTATGGAAATGATACAAACGACGATAGCATATTTTTTGAAGGGCGGTTTGGTGATGTGGCCCCTACTGGCCTGCTCCGTCTTTGTAGTGAGCATCGCGGTGGAGCGCTTCCTTTATTATAAGGAGCAGGATAGCGGGCATGCCTTCGCGGAGGAATACTGTATGATTTTGCGCGATAGGGGCGGCAGTGCCGCTTTGGCCTTCGCTCGCGCGGGCAAGGGAAGCTGTGCCGAGCTTTTGGCTATGGTGGGCGCGATGGATTGCCCCCGTGTGGAAAAGGAGGTCTTTCTTGAGGGAAAGGCGACGCTTTTTATCGCCGCGCTGAAAAGTAAGCTGGATTATTTGGGCATTATCGTCACTCTTTCTCCGCTGCTGGGACTTTTGGGTACGATAGTGGGCATGATCGGCGCGTTTAGCATCTTTAATTTGCAGGCGGGCGCGCCCATGGCGATCACCGGCGGTATCGGCGAGGCGCTGATCGCGACGGCGACGGGCCTGTGCGTGGCAATTCTTTCGCTTTGCGTACACACCTATTTCAACCACCGTTTGGATAATATGCTCAATGATTTGGAGCAGTGCGCGAACGCGCTGCTTTTGTCGGAAACGAGGTTTGATCGTCATGAAACTGCGTAACGCGCGTTTACAGAGCAAGCCAGAGCTGAATATCATTCCCATGATCGACATCATGTTCTTTCTTTTGGTGTTCTTCATGCTGAGTACGATGTATATGATCGACCTAAAGACGATCCCCGTGCGCCTGCCCGTAGCGAAGAACGCCGCGACGGATACGACCACGACCTTCGCTGTGACGCTGAAGGCCGATGGTAGCCTGTATCTGGGCGAGAGCGAGATCACCATGGACGCGCTGCTTTTGCAGGCGGGCATGGAGCAGAAGCAGAACCTAAATTTCGCCGTCGTCATTCGTGCGGAACGGGAGCTGGAGTATGGTCGCGTGATCGAGCTGGTGGACAAATTAAAGGGGGCAGGCATTCAACGCTTCGGCCTGGCTACTGATAATGGCAAATAAATTAGGGAGTAAATTAGGACGCTGCTCCCGTGCGCGCTTGAGCCTGCTGATCTCGCTGCTCGTGCATTTCGCGATCTTCGCGTTGCTCAGTATTTGCGGCGTTTTTGCTTTGGCGAAGTCGCCCGAGCATAATGCGGAGGTGACCTTCTTCGCCGTTGGCGGCGGTGGAGGAGGCGGCGGTGGCGCGGAAATGAGCGTAGCGGAGGCGGAGTCCGCCGAGGAAGCGGAGGCTGATTCTGTTATTGATGGCGCGGAGGAGATCGCGGACGGGCAAACACCCGCCAAGCCTGCGCAGGTAAGTAAAAAAGCACGCTTGGGGAGCTCGTTCACCTCGCAAAGAGGCGTGGGCAGTGGCTCTGGCAGTGGTGGCGGACATGGGAGCGGTCATGGTACTGGTATCGGCAGCGGTACGGGATCGGGCAGCGGCTCCGGTAGTGGTGGCGGTCACGGTAGCGGTAATGGCGCGGGCTATGGCAGCGGCATCGTGCGTCAGCCCGCCGTGCCTCCGCGCGTGACGCGCACGCAGGCACCGAATTACCCCGCGCATCTCAAGCAGAGCGGCGTGGAGGGCGTAAGCGTTCTGCGCTTGGTCATCGGTACCGACGGCAGCGTGGAGGAGGTCGTGATCGCGCGCTCCTCTGGGCATGGTGATTTGGACGCGGCGGCGCTGGCGGCAGCGCGGCAATGGCGCTTTAGCCCTGCTAAGAACGAGCAGGGACAAAGAGTGCGCTGCTATTATCAGCTGCCGATGCGCTTTAGCCTGCAATATCAATAGAAATTTACGGAGAAAAAATTGTTAAGCTTTTTTTTGCAATATTATCTGCCCTATCGACGCTATCTTTTCGTGATCGTCGGCGGCTCGCTGGGACGCGGCGTACTGGAGCTTTGCTTTCCCTATATCGTCAAACGCATTTTGGAGGAGGAGCTGCCTCTGAAAAGTCTGGAGCTTTTGGGCGAATGGACGGGCGTGCTGCTCGTACTCTATTTGCTGAGCTTCGGTGTGCATTATATGGTGAATTATTTGGGGTTCAAGCTTAGCACCTGCATGGAGCGTGATATGCGTTGCGATCTTTTCGCGCATATGGAGAGGCTCTCCTGCTCCTTCTATGATCGTCATAAGACGGGTGAGCTTTTGGCGCGTCTGACGAGCGATTTGAACGAGCTGGGCGAGCTGGCAGGACGCGGCCCGATCGATTTGGTGGTCTGCTTGGTGACGATGCTGGGCACGATGCTGATGCTGCTTTGGCTCAATCCCTATTTGGGCGCGCTAGTCACGCTGCTCTTACTGCTGAAAACCCTGCATACGGTGCTGGTCAATAAGAAGATGAAGCGTACCTATGCCCATAACCGCATCGCGAACGGCGAGCTGGCGGCGAAGGCGCAGGAGGCTTTGAGCGGTATGCGTCTTTTGCAGGCCTTCGCCATGGAGGCGAGGGAGCTGGAGGACTTTCGCGCTAAGGCGGAAGCCTATGTGCGAGCCTGCTGGCAGGCGCTTAGGATACGTTCCTATTTTATGAGCAGTATGCTCTTTTTCAGTAATTTTATCAATATAGTTATTCTGGCGGCAGGAGGTCTGTTGATCGCTTGGGGAAAAATGAGCTTCGGCGATTTGGTGGCGTTCTTTCTTTACGTGGGTATGTTTATGAAGCCGCTGATGCAGCTCTTGGGCTTTAGCGAGATCTATCAGCGTGGCATGGCGGGCTTTCAGCGTTTCTATGAATTGATGTGTGAGGAACCGGCGATTAAGGATGCCGCCGACGCGAGGGAGCTGCGCTCCTGCGAGGGCAGAATCGAATTTCGTCATGTTAGCTTTGCCTATGAACAGGGCAGCAGGGTGCTTTACGATTTGAGCCTAGTCATCGAGCCAGGAGAAAAGGTGGCTTTCGTGGGCGCGACCGGTGCCGGTAAGACGACGATCGCCAGCCTGCTGCTGCGCTTTTACGACGTGGACGAGGGAGCGATTTTGCTGGACGGCATCGATCTGCGCGAGCTGACGCAGCAATCGCTGCGCAGTCGCATCGGTCTGGTGCAGCAGGACGTGTTCCTATTCGGGGAAAGCGTGCGCTATAACATCGCCTACGGCTCTCCCGATGCTTCGCAAGAGGAAATTCACGCGGCGGCACGCGCGGCGGCTGCCGAAAAATTCATCGAGCGCCTGCCTCAGGGCTATGACACCATGGTGGGCGAGCGTGGCGTAAGGCTTAGCGGCGGTCAAAAGCAAAGAATCGCGATCGCGCGCGTATTTTTGAAGAATCCTTCCGTGCTTATTTTGGACGAGGCGACCTCGGCGCTCGATAATTTGACCGAGCGCGAGATTCAGGGCGAGCTTGATAGGCTGGCGGTGGGGCGAACCACGCTGATCATCGCGCATCGCCTGAGTACGGTGCGGAAGGCGGACAAGATAGTCGTTTTGGACGAAGGCAGGGTGCTGGAGGCAGGCACGCATGAGGAGCTGCTGGCACATAAGCAGGCCTATTACAGACTTTATAATCAACAGGAGAAGAATAGTTAATGAGAAAAATAGCAATTTACGGCAAGGGCGGTATCGGCAAGTCGACTACGACCTCTAATTTGGCGGCGGCGCTGGCGCTCGCAGGATATAGGGTGATGCAGATCGGCTGTGATCCCAAATCGGATAGCACGAAGAATTTGATGCAGGGCAAGCGCATTCCGACGGTATTGGAGCAGCTCAAGGCGAAGGGCGAGGAGCTGCGCCTCGAGGACATCGTGTTCGAGGGCTTCGGCGGCGTGCTGTGCGTGGAGGCGGGCGGTCCAACTCCGGGCATCGGCTGCGCTGGACGTGGCATTATCTCGGCGTTCGAGAAGCTGGAGGAGCTGAACGCGTTCGAGGTCTATAAGCCTGACATCGTGATCTATGACGTTTTAGGCGACGTGGTGTGTGGCGGCTTCGCTATGCCGATTCGCGGCGGCTACGCGCGCGAGGTGTTCATCGTATCCTCGGGCGAGATGATGGCTTTGTATGCGGCGAATAATATTGCGCAGGCGATCAAAAACTTCGGCAAGCGCGGCTACGCACGTTTGGGAGGTATTATTTTGAACGCGAAAAACATTGCCGACGAGCAGGAGCTGGTCGCTAAGGCGGCGGCGGAGATCGGCACGCAGGTGGTGCAGTACGTTCCGCGTAGCGGCGATATCCAAATTGCTGAAAACATGGGAGGAACCGTTAGCGAGTTCACTCCCGCTTCTCCGATGGTCGCTGTATATAGGAGCTTGGCGGAAACCGTGCTGGCGTTGAGCGAGGACGTGGAATAGGAGGAATAAATGAGCTTAAAGGAAGACGCGATGTGGGCGATGGCGAAAAAGCTGGGTATGCCTGAAAAGGCGATCGCGGCAGTAAAGGCCAAGCAGGCGCAGGGCAAGGGCAACGCCATGCCCGATTTAAAGACGATGCTGCGAATGATGAGCGATCCCGCCGCGAAGAATAAGATGCAGGATATGGCGCAGAAAATGGGCATGCCGCCGTTGGCGAAGGGCATGGACGGCGAGAAGCTGCTCGGCGATTTGAAGCACCTGAGCGAGGTAAAAACGATTAAGGACGTGCCCCAGCTGACGAAGGCGATGTTCCCCGGCACGCACTGCCCCTTAATGGGCGCAGCCATGGTCGCCGCCGGCATTAAGGATTGCCTGCTGGTGATCGTGGGCACGGACGAGTGCAGCTATTACACCAAGAGCATGACGATTAACGAACGCTTCGGCGGCATCGGTGGTCGCTGCGTTTCCGTGGTGCTGGACGGGCACGACGTGACCTTCGGCAGTGCTAAAACTCTGCATAAGGCCTTCGCGGAGCTGATGCTTGAATATAAGCCGAGCTGCGTGATGCTGGTGACGACCTGCGTGATCGAGGTCATCGGCGACGATTACGACTCGCTGGCGGAGGAGCTGGAGCGCAAATATGGCGTTCCCGTGCTGCCCGTGCATACCGAGCATTTTAAGTGCGAGGATCATTTCCCTGGTTTGGAGCGCGCTATCAGCGCCTGCTTCGACCTGATGGAGGAGCTGCCCAAGCAGGAACGCGTGAACGTGCTCGGTCAGCGCATGGGTAATTTCGCGGATACGGAGCTGTACGCGCTCTTGCGTAGCTCCGGCGTGGAGGTCGGTGTGGAGCTGCCCTCTGGCTGTATGGTGGCGGAGATCAAGGCTGCCGCTGCGGCGAAAGTGAATATCGTCGTGCATGACATCGCACTGCCATTGGCGCAGGCGATGGAGAAAAAATTCGGCATTCCCTACGTTTATTTCAATAAATTCGCTTCGCCCGAAAGAATTAAGGCGAGCTACGAGAGCCTCTTTTCCTACTTGGGAGTTGAGCTGCCCGCTGAGGTGGAGCACCTTTATCAAAAGGCGAAGGAGCTGGAGCTCAAGGCGCAGGACGAATTGCGGGACGTGCCCTATATTTATGGTAACACTCCCTACGATTGCTTCGAGCTGAACGCCTATCTTTGCAGGCTTGGACTGCGTCCGCAGCTTATTCAAAGCAATAAGTTCAAGGAGGACAACGAGGACGTGGCGCTGATTTTGGAGCATTGCGATCCCTATATTTGTAAGGCAGCCAATATCGCGCCCCTGCAATATGTGTATGACGTGCTGCATCCCTATTTGTATCTAGGTCATGAATTCGATGATCGCCTGCGCGCGAAGGGCATTTGCGTGGTACACAGCGATGCTGCTGGCTCCATGCTGGGCTTCGAGGTGCAGAGCTTCCTCGTAGGAGCGCTTAGCACTGGCGTGCGCGAGGCGCTTGTTTATCGTCAGGAGGTGGGCTTATGAGCTTTGTAAGATTTTTACCGACTCCTTCTGATCGTATGGGCATTATTTGGAGTCTGCTGAATGTGCGTGGCAGCTTGATTTTGGAATACGGACCTTCGGGAACGACGCATTACAGCATGGGGCTTTATGGCGGACTGGGCATCAAATTCCAAAACCGCTTGTTTACCACGCATATGAGCGAGGACGACGTGGTCATGGGCGACGTTACGCGTCTGGAGCAGGCTCTGCTGGAGCTGGATAAGGCCTACGAGCCAGAGGTGATCTTCGTCGTCGCCTCCTCCGTCACCGCGGTTATCGGCACTGATATCAAGGGCGTGTGCAATTATATGCAGCAGGACGTGAAGGCGAAGCTGATAGCCTTCGAGCAGGGCGGCTTCCGCGGCGATTACAGCGTGGGCGTTGCCGAAACCTATAAGCTTTTGGCGAAGCATTTGCCCAAGAGCGACATCGCTGTGCGTAAGGGCTGCTATAATATCATCGGCGCTTCGGCGTGGCACTACCGCGTCGCTTCCGATTTATGGGAGGTAAAGGAGCTGTTGAACGAGGCGCTGCAAATGCAATGTAACGCCTGCCTGTGCAACGAAACCTCCGTGGCGGAGCTTGCGGAGCTGGGGGCTGCCGAGGTGAACATTGTGCTGAGCTACGAGGGCTTGGAGGCGGCTAAGCTTTTGCAGGCTAAATTCGGCACTCCCTATGTGTACGCCGCTCCCTACGGCTATAAGGGTACGCTGAGCTTTCTCGAGCAGGTGGGCGCGGCGGTCGGCCGCACGCCGGAGGCGGTGGTGCTGATGCGCCTGAACATGAAGCAGAAGGGATTGTCCATGCTGCAAATGCTGAGCATGATGACGGGAGTGCAGAAGAAGCCCCGCGCTATTTTGAAGGGTGAATACGACACAGTTTTGGGCATAGCTGCCTTTTTGGAGGAGGCGGGCTTCGCCGTGGAGCAGCGCTTGTGCGACCATGCGGTGAAGAATGCGCCGAAGCCAGAGGCTGTAACGCATTTCTCCGAGGAAAAGGAGTGGCTTGACCTCATGCGGACGGCGAAGGATATGCTGGTGCTGGCGGACGAGGTGGCGCTGACGCAGTGCGACGACAGTAATATGAAGGTACTGATCAGCTGTCCCTACTTGAAGGGAAGTCAAATCGCAAAGCATTTGCCGTTCATGGGAGAGAAGGGCGCGGACTATCTTTTGGAGCTGGCGTACGGCTTTTATCAACGCTAAAACGAAGGCTTGCGAAAAAAGTAAAAAAAAGTGTTGACAAACGCGCGTCAATGCCGTATACTTATATTCGTTGCTGATGCAGCAGCGAAGCAATGCGGAAATAGCTCAGTGGTAGAGCACCTCCTTGCCAAGGAGGGGGTCGCGAGTTCGAATCTCGTTTTCCGCTCCAACTGAAATTATACCCGACAGATTGCGTCTGTCGGGTTTTTTACTATTGTCAATTAGCGACTGTTGTGATATGATATTATGAGCGATTTGTGTCAGAGTATTTTTATAGCAGAAGGCTGACAAGCTAATCCGATTACTATTATTTTATCCACATAAATTTAAGGGAGGATTTTTTTAATGAACGTTTCTGTTGAAAGAGTAGAGAATGAGGCTACTTTAAAAATTACTGCGCCGGCAGCTGATGTAAACGCTGGCTTCAAAAAGGCAGTACAAAAAATCGCCAATAGCGTAAACATTCCCGGCTTCCGTAAGGGTAAAGCTCCTCGCGCTATCATTGAGATGCACTATGGCAAGGACGCTGTAAAGCAAGAGGCCTTCGAGCTGGTTGCCAATAAGCTGTACAGCGAGGCACTGGAGCAGGAGAAGCTGATTCCCGTAGAGGATCCCAAGGTTGAGGAATCCGTATTCGAGGAGGGCAAGGATCTGGAGCTGACCATTAAGGTTACCGTAAAGCCCGAACCCGAGCTGGGAGAATACAAGGGTCTGCACGTTGATAAGGAAGAGCCCGTGGTTACCGATGAGGACGTGGAAGCGCAAATGAACGATCTGCGCAACCGCAACGCTAAAATGGTTCCGGCTGAGGAAGGCCATGTAATCGAAAAGGGCGACTTCGCCGTTATCGACTTCGCAGGCACCGTTGGTGGCGAACCCTTCAGCGGCGGCGAGGGTAAGGGCTATCCCCTGGAGGTTGGCTCTAACTCCTTCATCCCTGGCTTCGAGGATCAGCTGGTCGGTTTGACCAAGGGTGACGCTACCGATGTAGAGGTTACCTTCCCTGAGGAATATTTCGTAGCCGAGCTGGCAGGCAAGGAAGCCGTATTCAAGGTAAATATCCAAGACGTTAAGGTTAAGGAGCTGCCCGAGCTGGACGACGCATACGTTGCCGCTAACAGCGAATTCAAGACCGTGGACGAGCTGCGCGCTAACTACAAGGAGCGTATGCAGAACGCTGCCGAGGAAAACGCTAAGGCTGCTTACGAGCACGCTCTGATCGACGCTGCCGTAGCCAACGCTAAATTCACCGTTCCTCCGATCATGATCGAGGACCGCATCAGCCAAATGGTTGACGAAATGCGTATGAGCCTGGAAAGCCGTAAGATGAGCCTGGAGATGTACAAGCAATATACCGGCCTGACCGACGAGCAGATTCGTGAGAACCAACGTCCTGCTGCCGAGGAAAACGTTAAGACCGACCTCGTTTTGGACGCTATCGCTAAGGCTGAAAACATTCAGGTCGACATGGCCGACGTTGATGCGGAAATCGCCGCGATCTCTTCTCAGCACGGTGCTTCCGTTGACGAAGTTAAGAAGATTATCAAGGCTAACGGTACCATGGGCCTCCTGCTGGCGAACATTCTGCGCCGCAAGGCAGCTCACGTGGTTATCGATACCGCGAAATAATTTAGGAAGATTAAACAGTAAAGGAGTGTGACAAAGTGAATTACGTGCCTATCGTTGTTGAACAATCTAGTCGCGGTGAGCGTTCCTACGACATTTACTCCCGACTTCTAAAGGACAGGATCGTTTTTGTGACAGGTCCCATTGATGACAATATGGCAAATGTTGTCATCGCTCAATTATTGTTCCTCGAATCTGAGGATCCCGATAAGGACATTCATCTGTACATAAACAGCCCCGGCGGCAGCGTAAGTGCCGGCATGGCGATTTATGACACTATGCAATACATTAAACCCGATGTTTCCACCATCTGCATGGGCATGGCGGCTAGCATGGCCTCCGTGCTGCTGGCGGCAGGCGCGCCGGGCAAGCGCTTCGCTCTGCCCTATTCCCGCGTTATGATTCACCAGCCCTTGGGCGGCGCGCAGGGACAGGCGACGGAGATCGAGATTCACGCTCGCGAAATCCTGCGTATTCGTCAGGAGATGAACGAGGTGCTGGCAAAGCACACCGGACAGACCGTGAAGAAGATCGCCGCTGATACCGAGCGCGATCATTATCTGACCAGCAAGGAAGCAAAGGAATACGGCTTGATCGACGAGGTTGTCAGCCGTAGCAGATCTGCGGAATAGACCACCAAGGAGATTACGAGATGAATTATGACTCTAATAAGGGCAAGGAGCTGTGCTGCTCCTTTTGCGGTAAACGCGAAAGTCAGGTGCGCAGACTAATTGCCGGTCGGGGCGTATATATCTGTGATGAGTGTATCGAATTCTGCAAGGATATGCTGGACGAGGATAATCATCAGGCTGATATGGAGGGCGTTCCCAGCTTTAAGGAGCTGCCCAAGCCCAAAGAAATCAAAGCGATTTTAGATGAATACGTAATCGGTCAGGACGAAGCGAAGAAGGCTCTGTCCGTGGCTGTTTACAATCATTATAAGCGCATCAATTACGAAATGCGTAACCCCGAGAATAAGCGCGACGTGGAGCTGCAGAAATCCAATATTCTGATGCTCGGACCTACGGGTAGCGGTAAAACTCTGTTGGCGCAGACGCTTGCCAAGATCCTTCAGGTTCCCTTCGCCATCGCCGATGCCACCACCTTGACGGAGGCAGGCTATGTGGGCGAGGACGTGGAGAATATTCTTCTGAAGCTGATCACTAACGCCGATTATGATATCGAGGCCGCTCAGCGTGGCATCGTGTATATTGACGAGATTGATAAGATCTCCCGCAAGAGCGAGAACGTTTCCATTACGCGTGACGTTTCCGGCGAGGGCGTACAGCAGGCACTGCTGAAAATTTTGGAGGGCACCATTGCTAGCGTGCCTCCCAAGGGCGGGCGCAAGCATCCGCAGCAGGAGCTGATCAATATCGATACCACCAATATTCTCTTTATCTGCGGCGGCGCGTTTGCTGGCTTGGAGCATATTATCAATGCCCGCGTCGGCAAAAAGAACATGGGCTTCGGCGCGGACATTCGCAAGAAGACCGAGATCAATACCGACGAGGCGTTCGCGCAGGTACAGCCGGAGGATATCATGAAGTTCGGCATCATTCCCGAATTCGCAGGTCGTCTGCCAGTTGTGGTAACGCTGAATTCCTTGGATAAGGAGGCACTTGTGCAAATCCTTACCGAGCCACGCAATTCTCTGGTGAAGCAGTTCCAACGCTTCCTGGATATGGATGGCGTGGAGCTGGAATTTGAGCCTGGTGCCTTGACGGCGATCGCCGAGGAGGCCTTGAAGCGCAGTACGGGTGCTCGTGGCTTGCGTTCGATAATTGAGTCCATTATGCGCAATGTTATGTATGATGTTCCTTCCCGTAATGACGTAAAAAAATGCGTCGTTACCGAAGCCACTGTGCGTGAGCATTGTGAACCACAGCTTATCGTGGAATAGCAAATTGTCATTCGAGGGGAAGGATAGGGATATTCTTCCCCTTTTGTATTTGACGGAATAAATGATTTTTTAATAAAAGCGATATAAACGAAAGGAGGGATGAGCGATGATGAACGAATTGCTTACTAAACCGCTTTTGGCGCTGCGAGGCTTGGTCGTGCTGCCCGGTATGCTGGTGAACATCGATGTCGGCAGGGATAAGTCCATGGCGGCGGTGCGCGTGGCGGCGGAGAATGACAGCAAAATCATTCTTACGGCGCAAAGGGACATGGAGCAGAACGAGGTTACCGCCGAGGATTTGTGCGCTTGGGGTGTACTGGCGGACATCAAGCAGGAGATCCAGCTGCCGAGTGGCGCGATGCGCCTTTTGGTTGAGGGCGTGGGGCGCGTAAAATTGAGCTCTGTGACCGAGGTACATCAAAATGATAGCGATTATTTCGTCGGTCAGGGCGAGATCGTGCCCAGCGTGAGGGGCGATGTGACGGAGGAGGCGGCGCTGCGCCGTCTGCTTTTGGAGACCTTCGAGCAATGGGTGGCTTTGACTAAGAAGATTAACGGCGAGATCGTCCACAGCTTCAAGGCTCAGCCCGACAGCGGTCGCGTTGCCGATATGATGGCAGGCTATTTACCGCTGTCCCTGAATAATAAGGAGGAGCTGCTGGAGCAGGTCGACGTAAATTTGCGTATGCGTTATTTGTATGAGCTGATGACGCGTGAGCAGGAGATCGCCTCCGTGGCTAAGAGCATTTCCCAGCAGGTGCATGAGCAGGTGGAGCAGAACCAAAAGGAATACTACCTGCGTGAGCAGATCAAGGCGATCAGTAAGGAGCTTGGCGAGGCGGAGGACGTGCAAAGCGAAATCGCCGAGTACAAGCGCCGTGTGGCGGAGCTTGAGCTGCCCGAGGACGTTGAGGCGAAGCTGAACAAGGAATTCGGTCGCTTGATCAAGATGCCGCCGATGACGCCTGAGGGAGCGGTAATCCGCAGCTACATCGACGCGCTGCTGGCTTTGCCTTGGGGCAAATTTACCGAGGACAATTTTGACTTGAAGGACGCGCAAAAGACCTTGGATAAGGATCATTACGGTCTGAAGAAGGTTAAGGAGCGCATTTTGGAATATTTGGCGGTGCGCGCGCTGTCTAAGAGTACGCGCGGACCGGTGCTTTGTCTGGTTGGACCTCCGGGTGTAGGCAAGACGAGCTTGGCATCCAGCATCGCTGCGGCTATTGGACGTAAATTTACGCGCGTATCTCTGGGCGGTATTCGTGATGAGGCCGAGATTCGTGGTCATCGCCGTACCTATATCGGCTCCTTGCCAGGTCGCATTATTCACGGTATGCAGCTTGCAGGCTGCATGAATCCCGTGTTCCTGCTGGACGAGGTGGACAAGATGGCGGCGGACTTCCGCGGAGATCCCGCCTCTGCGCTTTTGGAGGTGCTGGATCCAGAGCAGAACCACGCCTTTAGCGACCATTTTATTGAGTTCCCCTTCGATCTTTCCAATGTTTTTTGGATCGTGACGGCGAACACCGTGGAAACGATTCCGCCAGCGCTGATCGATCGTATGGAGGTCATCCAGCTAAACAGCTACACGGACGAGGAGAAGGTGAAGATCGCGCAGCTGCATCTGCTGCCGAAGGAAATTAAGCTCAACGGCTTGGCGGATTACAAGGTGACGCTGAGCGAGAAGGCGATCCGCCGCGTGATTCACGATTATACGCGTGAGGCAGGCGTGCGTAATTTGGAACGTCAGCTGGCAGCGGTTTGCCGTAAGCTGGCATATAAGATCGTGCAGGGCAATAAAAAGAGTACGGCGATTACGGCGAAGAATTTGGAGCAGTATTTGGGTAAGGTGCTGTTCATGGACGATGATATCAGCTTGGAGCCGTCCGTGGGCAGCTGTAACGGCTTGGCGTGGACGAGCGTCGGCGGCGAGCTGCTCAAGGTGGAGGTGCTCTCCTTTAAGGGCAAGGGTAATTTGAACCTCACTGGACAGCTGGGTGACGTGATGAAGGAGTCCGCACAGGCTGGCTATACCTATATTCGCAGTCGCGCCAAATCCCTGGGCTTGGCGGAGGATTTCGCCGAGACGACAGATTTGCATATCCATTTGCCCGAGGGCGCGGTGCCCAAGGACGGTCCTTCTGCTGGCGTGACGATGGTTACGGCGATGGTTTCCGCGTTGACCGGCAAGAGGGTGCGCGGAAAGCTGGCGATGACGGGCGAAATCACGCTTTCTGGCAAGGTTTGGCCCGTGGGCGGCATTAAGGAAAAAATGCTGGCCGCCTATCGCTATGGCGTAAAGACGGTGCTGCTGCCGAAGCGCAATATGCAGGATTTGGACGAGCTGCCAGACAATGTGCGCAAGGAAATGGAATTCATCCCCGTCGAGCATTTGGATGATGTTCTGCGGATAGCGTTGGAGGGTGGCAATGAGTAAGGAAGCATGGGATATCATTCGCTCGAAATACATTGCCTCCGCCGTGCGCGCGGATCAGTATCCGCCAGTAAAGATGATCGAGGCGGCGTTCATCGGGCGCAGTAACGTTGGCAAGTCCTCACTAATTAACTCTTTATGTCGGCGGAACGGACTGGCGCGTGTCAGCTCCACCCCAGGCAAGACGCAGACGATCAATTTCTATGAGCTGGAGGCGAAGCGTGCTAGCGATGGATTGGACGAAAGAGCGAAGTTCTATCTCGTCGATCTGCCGGGCTATGGCTTCGCGCGCACCAATCACAGCAACAAGGAGCAGTGGTCGGGCTTTATCAGCAAATATCTTTCGGAAAGCCCCAACCTCGCGTTGGTGTGCCAGCTGATTGACATTAGGCATAAGCCGCTGGATAGCGACATGGAGTGCTACCAATGGCTACGCGAATGCGGACTGCGGGTGCAGGTGGTGCTGACGAAGGCGGATAAGCTGTCTAAGAACGCGGCCATGTCGCAAAAGGCATTGTTCAAGAGGGAAATGGGCTTGACCGATGCCGAAATCATTACTTATACATCAAGTCAGCATACTAATCGTGCGGAGCTGATTAATCGCATTATGGATACCTTAGTGGAGAACGCGGTCGAGGAATAACTAAGCTGTTTAAGGAGATGGGTTGGATTGCTTTTGAATCGCTTTTTATTGTTCGTGATTGCTTTGTGTATTGGACAGCTACTGCTGCGCCTGCATATTCCAATACCCTTCATGCTGGGCGGACTCTTGGCGGGCGTTTGTGTGAAAACCTTCGCGCGGAGAGCGCAGGTAAATTGGCCGAGGCAGCTGCGCGAGTACGCGCTGATGGTGGCGGGCTATGGCATCGGCTCCACCTTTACCGAGGAAACGTGGCATAATCTGCTGCGCGAGCTTTGGGGCGTTACGGAGTCTACCGTGGCGATTATGGTCGCGAGTTTGGCGTTGGCGTATGCTACGGCGTACATTTCTAAAGAAAATCTCAAGACCTGCATCATGGGTATGCTTCCTGGCGGTCTGACCTTGACCATGCTTTTGGCGGAGGAGGACGAGGAGGTCAATCCTAACGTCGTCATGGTTATGCAGATTATTCGCTTTTTGAGCGTGGTGATCACGGTTCCATTTTTGGTAATTTGGCTTTTGGACGCGCAGGTTGTGGGGAGCAATCTCGCTCTGCCCAATCACGGGGGCGTGCATTGGCTGATCTTTATTCCACTGTCGCTCTTGGGCAGCTTCCTTTCGGTGAAGCTGCATCTGCCCACACCGCGACTTTTAGGACCGATCCTGCTGACCTCGGCGTTCGCGGTCTATTCAGGCGGCGTGCAGCCCGTGCCGGGCTATTTGATGGCGCCGGCGCAGGTAAGCATCGGTCTGTTTATGGGAATGCAGCTGGATGCCGATCGCATTCTGAAAACGAGTCGCATGGTGCCCTTTATCCTGTTCGGTACGGCGCTTTTGATTATCGTCAGCATCGGCATGGCTAAGCTTTTGAGCGCACGCTATGGCATGAGCCTGATTACCGCCTTCTTGGCGATGGCGCCGGGCGGCATCGCGGAAATGTCGCTGGCAGGCATGAGTATGGGGGAGGACGTGTCGATCATCCTCACGTACCAGCTCGTCAGGGTGCTGGTGATCAATATCGGCGTACCGCCGTTTTTGGCGTGGATGTTCAAAAAGGATGCGGCGTAACGAGAATATAATTTATATAGGGATATAGCTAAGGCTCTGCCGATTTGGCAGAGCCTTTTGCGTTAAGGAGTGACGCGTTTGGCGTGGATTTTCTTATTCTTGTTTTAGATTAAGGAAACCAAGTCAATAGGGACGGATGAAAAGAAAAAGCAAAATAATGCTAAATTCCCTCGAAAAACAATCCTCGTTATGCTATAATATGATTTAATGTTAATTTATGAACGAAGAAAGGTTGAATTACATGCTGATACATAAAATGCGTCTTGATGACAATATGGCGGTGCTGGATGTAAATAGCGGCGCTGTACATCTTGTGGACGATGTTATTTATGACCTGTTAGATTACTATAACGGAAGCAATGACGAGGAAGCCGTAGCGGCTTTGCGGGATAAATACAGCGAGGAGGATTTGCACGAGGCCTTGCAGGAGCTGCACGGCTTGCAGGATGAGGGCTTGCTGTTCAGTCCCTCCTTCGACGTGCCCCCGACCTTTGCGGAAAAGCCAATCGTGAAGTCGTTGTGCCTTTTGGTAACGCATGATTGCAATTTGCGTTGTGGCTATTGCTTCGCCGATACGGGCTCCTTTGGCGGCTGCCGCCAGCTGATGAGCAAGGAAACTGCGGAGAAGGCGGTGGAGTTCGCTATCGAGGGCAGTAAGAAGCGTCATAATCTGGAGCTCGATCTTTTTGGCGGCGAACCGCTGATGAATTGGCCAGTCGTGGTGCATATCGTTAATTATGTGCGCCGTCGTGAGCAGGAAACCGGCAAAAATATTAAGCTGACGTTGACAACCAACGGTACGCTACTTAATGATGACAATATTAAATTTTTGAATGATAATCGCGTGATGCTAGTTTTGAGCTTGGACGGCAAGAAGGAAACGCATGATGCTATGCGCCCGTTCCCCAATAAGAGCGGCAGCTATGATGCCGCGGTGCGTGGCTTCAGGAAGCTTATCGATAGCCGTCAGGGTAAAAACTATTATTTGCGCGGTACCTATACGCATTTTAGCACGCATTTCTGCGAGGACGTGCTGGACATGACTAAGGTCGGCAAGGAGATCAGCGTGGAGCCCGTAGTGGGCATCGACGAGCCTTGGGTGCTGACCGAGGACGATTTACCGATCATTTATAATGAATATGATAAGCTGGCGCGCGCCTATTTGGAGAGACGACGCAGCGGTGATCCCTTTGATTTCTTCCATTTTAACGTGGCATTGGATAACGGTCCCTGCGTGGCGAAGCGTTTGGCAGGCTGCGGAGCTGGTCATGAGTATTTCGCAATCACGGCGGACGGTGATATTTATCCCTGCCATCAATTTGCCGGTCGTGAGCAGTATAAGCTGGGCACGCTGGACACCGGCGTGGTGAAGCCGGAGATGGTGCAAAAATTCCGTCATACGCACGTTATGACGAAGCCGGAGTGTCGGGAGTGCTGGGCGCGCTTCTTCTGTAGCGGTGGCTGCCATGCTAATGCCGATTTGATTAACGGTGATATTTCCAAGCCGTATGAATATGGCTGTCGTCTGCAAAGAAAGCGTTTGGAGAACGCTATCCTGGTGCAGGCGGTTTTGAGCGCCGAAGCGCAGCAGGGTGATGATTTGCGTCCGCATTTTAATAATTTTACCTACGAAAAATAAGCAGTTTTGTGATGGTCCTTCGCTATTTAGAGTGGAGGACCATCTTTTTTTATTTTGTTTCTAAACTTTTTTAAAGAAATTTTAAGTCTCGCAAGGCTTGTATACAATATGCTTTCGATAGCAA